>DASXZE010000227.1:0-4674 GCA_036502105.1 Candidatus Angelobacter sp.
CGTCATACTTGATCTGGGTATTTTGCTGGAATGTTTGCTGTGGCGCCAACAGGTTTGGACCAGAGCAGAATTGATCGGCGCCGCCCGTCAGACAATTTGGGTCCTGGCCGATGCTCAAACTGACGCCAGGAAGAGGATCAAAAGCGTTTTGTGATCCATCGGTAATGCCATTGCGGAATTTCGTAAAGCCAAACCGGATAGCGTGCGTGAAGCTTCCGGTGGTGAAGTCAATGCCGGCCGCATGCACCGGCGTATTATTTACGTTGTCAAAGGGCTGGAAACTGTTCGGGATGAAACCTTTGAGACTGTTGTTTTGCTCGTAAGAAAAACGATAGAACGCATGAGTTGTATCTGAAATACGCCAGTCCAGCTTGGCCACGCCTTCTGTATCGCGGAAGGGCGAAGTGAAGCTGCCATTCAGCGCAGAGAAGTCTCCGCCTGCGGCACCAACATTGGAGCTGTTGATAACAGGCGCGGCTGCGTCTTGCTTCAAACGCTCAGCATCCACAAAGAAGAACAGCTTGTCTTTAAGGATGGGGCCGCCAAAGTTGCCGCCAAAATTGTTGCGTTGGAAATAGAGGTCGGTTGGCGCGCTCTTGGCTGCCAAGCTGTGGTCGCGGAACAGGCCGAAAGCCTCGCCATGCCACTTGTTGGAACCAGAGCGCGTTACCACGTTCACTGCGCCCGACGAAGTTAATTCTGATGAGAGATCAAGCGATGACTGGCTGACCTGAAATTCTGAAATGGCGCTGGCAGGCAGGTTCTGTGTGGTGGTGCCGACTGTTTCGTCGGAAATATCGATGCCGTCCACTTCAATGCGGGCCGTGCGTCCGAAGCGTCCACCAAACGAGATGGAGGAAAATCCGTTCTTGGTGGGATCGAAGTTGCCGCCGTCCTGTATCTGCACGCCGGGTTCCAGCTGGGCCAGATCAAGGAAGTTGCGACCGTTAATAGGCAGATTTTCAATCTGCTCTGTCGTCAATACGCCCTGTACCGTGCTCTGCTCAGTGTTCACCGTAACCGCTGCGCCGGTAACTTCAACCACCTGGTTCGATTGCCCAATGGTCAGTCTGGCGCTGGCTGAGGCAATGTTGCCTACCTGGACGGGAGTGTTGATGACCTGGGTCTGGAAGCCTTTGGCCTCAATACGAACTTCATACTCTCCGGGAATCAGCGCGCCGGAAGCAAAACCGCCTGAGCCATTGCTGGTTAACTTGCTCGCCTGGCCTGTGGCCTTGCTGGTAATAGTAACGGCCGCGCCGGGAACGACTGCGCCGTTTTGATCTGTGACCGTTCCTTGAATGCTGCCCGTTGCGATGGTCGATTGGGCACCGGCAGGCAGCAAGCTAAATGTGAAGAGGCAAATACTTAAGATGAAAGCAAACCAGAATCTGGGATTTCTCATTTCTTTCTAATTCCTCCAACGGTTGTGACCCGAGTGGGAACGGGCCGGGGGCTGAGCAACTAGGCCGGAGAACAGCCAAACGATAGACATTAAAATTACGTCAGGAGCAATCGTGCATGCCCGATGAAGCACAGCATGAGAATTGCCACATGACCTAATGCGTAATTACTTTAAAACAAAGAGATAAACCTTAGGCAAAACGAGAAATATCTTATCAAGATATCGAATCCCATAGCCAGCAGTTCTCAACTGTACAATTTTCCATAATGGGAACTGCTGGATCATTTATCACCGGCCAGCAATTTGCGCCCGCGTGATTTACTGTGATAACGTCCCGCAAAGCTGGACTTCACAAGCTTCACAAAGCTTTACAAAGGAGCATCGATGGCCGCTATCGTGATCGGAATTTTGATTGTTGGCGCAATCTTTATTGTTGCGGGAATGTACAACAGCCTGGTTCAGCTGCGCGTGCGCGCTGACTCGGCCTGGTCAGACATTGATATACAGCTCAAGCGCCGCCATGACCTGATTCCCAATCTGGTAGAGACCGTAAAAGGCTATGCCACGCATGAAAAAGACACATTTGAGAACATAGCGAAATTCCGCTCTCAGGCCATGCAGGCCTCGTCGCCCGCAGATAAGGCCCAGGCGGAAGGCCAGCTCACCGGCGCGCTGAAAAGCTTGTTTGCCGTGGCGGAAAATTATCCTGAACTGAAAGCTTCAGAGCAGTTCACCGGATTGCAGAATTCGCTTAACACGATTGAAGACAATATTCAGAACGCGCGGCGCTACTACAATGCCGTGGTGCGCGACTTCAACACGCGTGTGCAATCGTTCCCATCGAATATTCTGGCCGGCATGTTCGGCTTCACCACCAGGCAGTTCTTTGAACTGGAAAGTCCCACTGACCGCGAAAATGTAGCGGTAAAATTCTAGGCGTGAATATCTTCCAATCGCGAACCCGGACTATTTCTGGCAGCAAGCTGCTGGCACTTTTGCTGCTGCTGGTTTTCAGCCTGCCGGCGATGGCGCGCAGCTATCGTGTCACCAAGTTTGAGAGCACGATTCACGTGGACAAGGATGGCTCCGCGCGCATCCAGGAGCAGATCACTTTTGCTTTTTCCGGTTCGTACCAGGGTGTGTATCGCACCATTCCCGTGGACTATCCCGGCCCCGCAGGCTCCAACTACACACTGTTCATCAAGATTGACCATGTGACTGACGACAGCGGCAACAAGCTCAAATATGAAAAGAGCACCAGCAACGGCACGCTCAAGCTAAAGATTTTTGTGCCCGGCGCAACGGATTCAGAGAAGACCGTCAACATTGAATATTCCACGCCCAACGCGACCCGATTTTTTGTGGACCACGATGAGTTCTACTGGAATGTAACCGGCAATGAATGGCCGGTTCCCATTGGACATGCGTCGGCGATTGTTTATTTCCCGGCAGACGCCACTGACAAATTACGTGCGCAAGCTTTTGAAGGCATCTACGGCGCGTCTGAACACGGCATGGCTTCCGTGGAAGGGCCTACGGCCAGTTTCAGCAATGTGCGTCCGCTGGGCCTGCGCAGCGGGCTCACGCTGGATGTATCGATTGAAAAAGACATATTGCACGAGCCCAGCGGCCTGGCGCGGTTCTTCAGGTTCTTGCGCAGCAATCCAATCCTCACTCTTCCGCTCTGGGCTTTTGCCGTGATGTTCACCATGTGGTGGATGGTAGGGCGCGATCCTGATCCGGGCCTGTCCGTTGCTCCCATGTATGCGCCGCCGGAAAAAATGGGCCCGGCGGAAGTAGGCACGCTGATTGATGGCAGCGTGGATCCGCGCGACATCACTTCAGTGCTGGTGGATATGGCGGTGCGCGGCTACGTGAAGATTGTGGAAGTGGAGCACAAAGGCTTCATCATGAGCACCAAAGATTACGAATTTCAACTGCTCAAGAGCAGTGACCAGTGGACCGACCTCACGGACTATGAACGCACCATGATGGATACCGTTTTTGGCGGCGGCAATTCGACCCTGCTTTCCAGCTTGCGCAACCATTTCTATACGGCCATCCCGATGATCAAGAGCGGCGTGATGAGCGCGCTGAAAGCCAAAGGCATGTACACGCTGGATCCGGATTCTGCCAAAGGCTATTGGGGAATGGGCGTGGTGCTGATTGCCTTGCCGTACGTGGCGCTGCACGTACTCCATGTGGTCAATTTTCTGGACTCAGTTCCGCTGCTCGTGCTCAGCGGTCTTCTTTCTCTGGCCATCCTGATTATTATTGGCAGGCTGCTGCCGGCCACCAGCCTGAAAGGCGCGCGCACGCAGGTGCAGATTCGCGGCTTCCAGGAATTTATGAACCGCGTGGACGCTGACCGCTTGAAGCGTATGCCTCCGGACACGTTTGAAAAATTTCTGCCATACGCCATGGCGCTGGGCGTGGAACATCGCTGGGCCAAGGCATTTGAGGGCATCATACAGAATCCACCCTCGTGGTATCAGAGCTACGATAGCCATCCGTTTACTACGTTCCTCTTTATCAACAGCATTGGATCCATGACGCAGACGGCAAGCTCAACGTTTGTCTCAGCACCAAGAGCCAGCAGCAGCGGATCAGGATTCAGCGGCGGGGGCGGCGGTGGATTTTCTGGCGGCGGATTTGGTGGCGGCGGGGGCGGAGCGTTTTAGAAACGTAACGATAAACCTCCATCGCTCATCACTGAGCGGGCGGTTTCTCTTTCAAGCGTTTCGATTCAAGCGTAAGCTTGTGTTCTTTTCCGTCTTCCGCCATCAAATAAACATCCTCACCCTCAACCGCGAATTTAACAGGACCATTAATTGTGAGAATTAGCTGCTTGTCGCCTCTACGAGTAAGCGTACGCTTGATTACATATATTAGGTCGCCGGATTCAATGGCGTAATAAGTCGCATCATTTCGCCGCTCGTGGAGGGAGCCGTATGCAGTGCCATTGTTTGCACTGTAATTTCCAACGAGGCGACTTCCTTTTTCAGAAGTCATATCAAATAGAGTCCCCGTCTTCCAATCGCGTGGGGCTTTATCTTTTGCAAGTGAGAATACGGAAATAAGCATTACAAAAATGAGCAGTGTGCGAATTTTCATTATTTCCTTCGTTTTAAAAACTCAGACTTTCAATTTGCGGCAAAATCTTACCACGCTTCGTTCTAAATTGAGACACTCTGGCCAGAGTTCCTCAATCCTGAACAGCTACTCTGGATTTCCTTCTTTCCCCTCAAACGCGCTGGACGAATTCAACA
>DASXZE010000228.1:0-7129 GCA_036502105.1 Candidatus Angelobacter sp.
CACCGCCGCCCCCGCCGCCAGTTTTAGGTCGTGCTTCATTCACGTTGAGCGCGCGTGACCCCAGTTGATATCCATTCATCGCACTGATGGCTTTTTCTGCTTCTTCATCGTTGGCCATCTCTACAAAACCAAAACCGCGTGGCTGACCGGTATCGCGGTCTTTCAAAACAGTGACATTTTCGACCTGCCCGTAAGCTGCAAAAGCCTGCCGAAGTTCATCTTCACTGACGTTAAAATCCAGATTGCCTACATAAATATTCTTCATGCGATCCTTCTTTACTGGAGTGCAGGCGCTAAGCTACGGGCGATCCTAAGTTGGTTGACATAATTCAGACAATCAATCTTTTCCTTGCCATTGCGCGCCTGTGACCCCATAAGCCTACGCTTGGAGGTCATAAGATGCAAATAAAGCAGCCAGAATGCAGTGTTCCCGTTTCTGCACGTCCTCTGCCGCTGTTTCCCACTTTAGGATTTTCTGTTTTCATCCGCTGCCAGCGCTATAATCCCGGCAGGAGGGTCCCCCATGTTGCTACTCAACCTTCTTTTTGTTTTCGCGATGGCTGCCCCGCAGCAAAATTCCGCGCCCGCAGCCAGCGCCACTCAGCAAAAACTTCCCACACAAACTTTTCTTGGCGACTCAACCGCGCGCAAGCTGCTTGAATCATCGCAGGCAAATACCTGCTACACGATGCGCAGCTATCGCTTCCGCCGGCAGGATGGACAAGCGCCTGTCCCCGCGGGCATGACCACCTGCACAAATGCCAATACCTTTCAGGAGCGGCAAGTTTCACGCGGACAGAATAGCTTGTTTGTTCCGTTGGGGCTGGGCATGAAAATGGATCAGCCGAAATCAGATGAACTGAAATCCAGCAAGCAGAAAGCTGAAGAGCCGAAAGCAGCCCAACAGAAATCAAACGAGCAGAAATAAATCAGCAGAAATAAATTCAATCAGAAAGAAAGCCAGGCAGAAAAGTCAGCGAGCTAGCCCGGACGCCGCTCCATCTCTATATACATTGGGTCCTCGCCAGTTCGCGTAAAGCCCAGGCGTTCATAAAGCCGTAGCGCCGGATTCGTTTGCAGGACTTGCAATCGCAGCGTCGCGCCATCGCGCGTGCATTGCTCGATCAACGCACCAATCAGCTCTGCACCAATCCCTTGCCCGCGATGTTCCGCGAGCAAAGCAATATCCACCAGCCGCACAGAATCTTTTTCCCAGTACACCATCAACCGGCCAACCGGAGTTCCATCCAGTTCCACAATCTGGTGCTCAGCCTGCGGATAATTTGATTCATATCCACGTTGCTGCGCCATAAACTGCATCCGCAGAAATGCTTCCTGCTGCGCCGCAGGCCAGCCAAACGCGGCAATCTCGTGCAGTCGCGTGCTGGCGTAAAGCTTGAATAGAAAATCCTGGTCGTCAGCGCGAACTGGCCGCAGCGTCGCTTTCATAGTTCTTTCTCTAAAAAACCAATCATCGAAAACACATCTTAAACCCAGCGGCCCAACTCACAGCGTCAGATCTAACCCGCCACCACATCAAACGGCCTCATCATCTCATTGTCTTCATGTTCCAGAATGTGGCAGTGCCACACATAGCGTCCCGGATAGCCCTCAAACTTCGCAATAATACGCGTCACCATGCCCGGATGCGCCGGCACTGTATCTTTCCATCCCATTTCGTTGGGATCGGGTGGTACGGATGGTCCAGTGTAAACAACTCTTTTTTCATTCTGAAAAATGGCCTGGTCAAAACTTCTGCGCTCCAGAATCTGAAACCGCACCAGATGCAGATGGATGGGATGAGAGTCGTCGGTCATGTTGACCAGGTTCCAGATTTCAACTGTATTCAGCACCGGCTTTTCCGTGACCGGCATGTTCCAGTGCGCGCCATTCAACAGCACAATCATCGGATTGCCATGGGGCTCGTCCCATTCAATCAGAGAGAGCACGCGGTTCTGTACCGCCAGCGATTCCGCCATGCGCGTCACTGGACGCAGCACCGCAGGCATCACGCTCGTATCATGCGCGGCATTTGCTGCAACGCGAAATTGCATCACATTGAATGAGTCGGTGCGCAGCACAATCTTCTGCCCGCGGCTGGCAGAAAAATCCATGATCAAATCAACGCGTTCACCCGGCGCAATCACCAGGGTGGTCAGCGGAACCGGCGCTGCCAGCAGCCCCTGGTCACTGCCAATCTGGTGGAACTTCTGGCCATTGGAAAGTGACAAATTAAAGAAACGCCCGTTCGCTGCATTCAAAACGCGGAAACGATATTTGCACGCCTCAACTTCCAGATACGGGAACAGCTTGCCGTTGACCAGGAAGCCATCGCCAAACATCTCCGGCACCCACGGCGCATCGGCATCGGGCGAGACTTCATAACTCAACTGGCCGTCTGAATCAAAAGACCGGTCATACAGAATCAGCGGAATTTCGTGGTTGCCCTTGGGCAGATTCAGCGCGTCTTCAAATTTGTCGCGGATAATGCATGCTCCCATCAACCCCGCATACACATTCAGCCGATTGATGCCCAGAGTGTGGTCGTGGTACCAGAGCATGGTGGCGTCTTGATTATTCGGGTAATGGCAGAGCGCGGATTTTCCCGGCACAAACCAGTCTTCCGGATAGCCATCGCTCTCCGGCATGGTCTTCGCGCCGTGCAAATGCACCACTGAACGCACCTCGGGTTTTTCTTTCTCCGCGCCATGAATATTGTGGTCAATCGGCAGGAAATGTTTTGCGGGGAGCTGGTTCACCCACTCAACCAGAAAGCCTTCGCCGCTGCGCGTCTCCAGAGTCGGCCCCGGAGAGCTGTTGCCAAAGCCCCATTGCCGCGTCGGCTTCAAATCGCGATGCACCTTGCTTTCAAACTCATGCAGCGTCATGCGGTAATACGGCAGCTTCAGCGCGGAATTCGTGGGACTCGCCTTGGTGCCGCTGGCCTTGGCAATTTCAGGAATCGGCAGCGGATCAACAAACGGAGCCAGCGAGCTGGCATTGATCTGCCTGGGTGACGGATTCGGCTGGTGGCGCATGCGCGGCATGAAGATGGCCGCTGTAAAAATGCCGCACTGTTCAAGAAAGGTTCGTCGCGTAAAAGCCACTAGTTAGCTTCCTCCTGCCATTGGTTGCGCATTTTATAAAGTATGAAAAGGGCATGCAAAACCTGTAAGTCTTGCATGCCCAAAGATTGTAATGCCACACTGCTGATTTCAATCTCGTAGTACCAGAGAATCAGCGGTGTGGCTATTAAGAACTGTTTAGTTCTTGCCGCTGTTTCCGCCGTGATCGTCCTGGTTGCCGTTCACCGGCACGCCCGTGTTCGGATCCAGAATCAAAGTGCGATCGTCGCCATCCCGCTTATTATCAAAGTCGAACATCTGGCTGAGCGAGTTGCTGAGCTCGTCAAATGATCCCTGGCCAATGCGCGCGCCACCCAGGAAGTTGTCTTCAATAAAGTGCAGGGTTGAGGTCTGGTCGCTGATGGAGTGGTCCACAAAGTTTTCCCTGGCCCACGGTGAAACCACAATCAAAGGCTGGCGCGGACCAAAGCCGCAACGGCCCTGTGCATGCGGATTTGCTACACCGTTGATCGTAACGCCAGGCAGCGCCGTTGAGCCGTCGCCGCATGTGCCAGGACCAGTCAGTGCATCGGCCGGGCTGGTGGACTGATTCAGTACCGGGCTGAGCTGGTGGTCATACCATCCGTCAGAATCGTCATACAGAATAAAGACGGCGGTGCTGTCCCAGTCGGCTGATTTCTGCAGCGCATTGATCACGTTGACCACAAAAATCTGTTCGTCCAGCGGATCAGAGTTGCCTGGGTGACCGTCCTGCGCGGCGATTGCCTTCAGGTAGCTTACGGCTGGCAGGTTGCCGGCTGAAAGCGTGGTGAAGAAATCGTTGACGTCATATTGATGGTTGGCTGGGCCGGCATGTCCAATCTCAGCAATGGAAGCTGGACGCGTATGGGCCGGGTTCGCCGTGGAAGGATAGTACTGGAATGGCTGGTGATGCGGAACATAATCAGCCGCGGTCTGTCCCGCCACGCCCACTGAGCTGCGCTTGCAGCCCGTGGTGCCGTTTGCATCGGTAATGGTCAGGTCAAATCCGCCGGAGAAAAAGCCCCAGCTTACGCCCGCTGCGTTCAGCAGGTTGCCAATGTTCTGGCCGCCCATGGTCGCCTGATTTTTCGTGGCGCCGGAGCAGATGTCACCAATCGGATCAGCGTCGCCCACCATGGTGAGTGTGCCTGCGCCGCCGGCCGTCTGGTTGCCCGTTCCATTCAGCGTTGCTGTTACGCCATTGGTCTGGCCGGAAACCAGGTTGACTGCGCCAACCGTTGACGGCCCAAAATTTGTGTCGAAGGAGTTGTCGCTCATGGCAAAGTGCTGCGCGTAATTCCAGTAGGCGGTCACGGTGTTGCCGTCGTAGTAGCCCATGACCAGGCCGGTGGTGTTTACGATTGCCGGCGGTGCAGTGGGCGGTGGGCCGGCTGCGCCGGTCGTTTTAGGATAAATATCCATCACGCCTTTATCGTAAGCCGCCTGCTCCGGACCATAGCTGTGGTTCTGGCTGGCCGTGAGTGCCTGTGCGCGGCTCAAACGGAAAGGATTGGTCGCGCTGATGCCATTGATCGGATTCAGGTTCGGGTTCTTCGTCAGGAGAAAATTGGTGTAGCCGTTGACCGTGGGTGTATTGCGGCGTGCGGAGAATTTGGGTTCGCCATCCGTGGTGTTCAATGCATTCGGATACGTGCCGAAGTAGTGATCAAAAGAAACGTTTTCCTGGAAGATCACAACCACATGCTTGATCGGTGTGGCGTTCTTCTGGTTGTTTTTGTCGTTGTCATTGCCGTCTTTGGTTGCGGCGTAAATTGGCGAAGCGGTTGTTCCCAGTACCATTGCGAAAATCGCAAGCAAGGAAACGGCTTGTCGCGTCCATTCTGCTACTCGTGTTTGCATTGTCTCTATTTCTCCTCTGGGGGTTGTGGAGCGGGGTTTACGAAGATTAAAAACCTGGAATTCTTCAGCCAGAGAAAAACTAGGGCAGCCATGTTGAGCGTATGTTTTCGTATTGTTAAAATCTGGTGAATTTTTCCTGGACACTTTCTTTTGTCCACTTTTTACCTGTCTTTAACATTCGCTCTGTAAGCTCCGTTCATGGGTGCATTGAATAGAACGTTTCCCGGCGCTGACCGGCCTGCACAGGAAAAACAAGCTCCAGAACCTGTGATGAATGACAAATCAAAAATTTTTGTCGTTGAGGATGACACCGATATCTCGCGCCTGGTGCGCCACCATCTGGAGATGGCCGGATATCGCGTCCGCAGCTATTCCACCACCCATGGCGTGCTGGCAGATGCACTCAAAGAGCGGCCGGCGTTAATGCTGCTCGATATCATGGTGCCCGGCGGAGATGGCATTGATCTTTGCCGGCAGGTGCGGCAATCCGGCCAGGCCCTGGGCGCGATACCCATTGTTTTTCTTACCGCCAAAACCAGCGAAGCTGACCGCATCAGAGGCTTGGAAACCGGTGCTGACGATTACATCACTAAGCCGTTCAGCCCGCGTGAGCTGGTGGCGCGCGTAAAAGCAGTTTTGCGCCGTTGTGAAGCGCCACTGGCTCCCACCGTCATCCGCTCCGGTGGCCTGGAAATTGACGCTCTGGCCATGATCCTTACCGTCCGTGGCGCGGTGATTACCACCACCGCAACTGAATTCCGGCTTTTGCACTATCTTGCCCAGCATGCGGGCCGGGTCTTTACCCGTGACCAGATACTTGACGCCGTGTGGCGCGAGACCACCTTCGTCAGCCCCCGTTCCGTGGATGTTTACGTACGAAAGCTGCGCGCCAAGATTGAAATTGATCCCGAACATCCCCGGTATTTGCGCACTGTGCGCGGCGCCGGATACCGTTTTGAAGCTCCTAAAAAATGAATCTTCCGGCCAGAGTTCCTCATCTATATCCACGCTGATCCCCCTTGGCGTTTTTACAATCTCTTGGCTGATTTTTAACCGTATTCACGTTAACCAGTGGGTGCCGGATCTCGTCTAACTAAGCAGCACAACCAAAAAGGTGTTTTATGTCCCACGTAATAGAAAATAAAATCAACAAGCTCCTTGTGACCATGGGTCTCAAGGTGGATGAAGCCGTAAGCCAGTCGATTACCGCACTGCTGCGCTCAAACTCGCACATGGTTGCGGGCGTAATGGAAAATGCCGTGGCCGTACAGGAGCTGGAAATCGCCATTGACCAGGCAGTATTTAGCGCGCTGGAGCAGGGCGATCTGCTGGCAGCAAAAGCGCAGCAGTTGATCGCGGTGAATAAAGACCTGGCGAAGCTGGGCAAGCTGGCCGCGAATCTTGGCCGCAAAGTGACTGAAGTGGGCAAGCACCACGAGAATGAAGATTTCTCCAAGCTGCAGCCGCTGGCCATTGCCGTATCGCATCTGTGCCGTCAGACTCTGCGCTCACTCGCCCGGCTGGATCCCGTGCTGGCACGCAACGCCGCCGCAGGCGGAGCATCCATAGATGCCTATCGTGACTACGTTTTGCGTGGCCTCTCTTTAAAGGCGGGTCGGCAGGAACCTGTGACCGATGAAAACGATCTCCACATTGTCTTTGCCTCTCGCTGCCTGGAACAGATCGCCGACCACGCCATGCATCTGGCAGAGAACCTGGTGACCTTTCTTGAAGGCGCAGCCAAACAAGGCAAATCTGTTCAAAGCGAAGCAGAGCACGAAAAAAGTAAAGCCGTGAGTTGCTAGCCGCGAATCAACGCGAAATACGCAAATTAAATTCAGCGGAACTTAAGCTTTAAACAAATTCGTGTTCATTCGCGCAATTCGCGGCTAAGTTCTTGATCTGCGATGATCTGCGCAAATCAGCGGCTAAGCCTTTGATTTTCTCCGTGTTTCCGTGGTAGGTTGTAACGCACGATTCGCACAGGATTCACCCCCTTTTAACCTCTCATTCACAATCGCAGCTTATAACTCAGGACAGATGGCCAAGTAGCCAATCCAAGCCGCGCCTCTTAAAAAATCACGGCGCTGGCGGACAAGGTAGTACCCGTCCATGAGTTCTCCCGCAGTTCTTCTTCCGCTTGAATCATCCGAGCAAGCTCA
>DASXZE010000229.1:0-16147 GCA_036502105.1 Candidatus Angelobacter sp.
AAAAGCGGGTGCCCTATCCTTTGCGCCAGAGAAGTTCAGTCGACCTTTAAAGTGATGGGCGCGCAAAGGGTGGGTATGAATATTGTTGCGTTTCTTCCGTTCATCCTCATACACGTACTTTGGACACTTACTTGCATTACAAACAGCTTGAAAGCGTTTTAGAACTATCGCATAGTTTAGGAAACACAAACTTGCACTCTAAACCACCATCCCGTATAGCTTCTGGGGTCTTCGCGGCCAAGGCTGCCATACTTCGCGGCGTGCGCTCTGTGTCTGACTTGACGCAGCCCGTGCGTCAGCTTGGACACACCACTCCCGACAGCTATCCCGCGCTGCTGGCCGAATGCAGATCACCTTTATGGACGGCGGAAAGCCAGGTGGAAAATTCCCTGCAATTTGGCAAAGTACAAAACCTGCGGAAAGCCTGCTTCCATCTGCATCGCGTGGAGATACCTGCCGGCGAAATCTTCAGCTTCTGGAAACAAGTCGGCAAAGCCAAAACTTCTGCCGGTTACGCGCGCGGCCGCGAGCTGCGCCAGGGCTGCCTCATTCCTTCCGTGGGTGGTGGTCTCTGCCAGCTTTCTAATTCCTTATACGATCTGGCGTTGCAATCCGGATGTGAAATTATTGAGCGCCACGCCCACAGCGCCGTGGTGCCAGGCTCAGCCGCCGAGCAGGGACGCGATGCGACCATCTTTTGGAACTATGTTGATTTCCGTTTTCGTCCCCGGCAAAACACGCTGCTTACCGCTGTTCTGACCCAGGACGAATTGATTCTTCGCTTCTGGGGAAAGCAGCGGCTCGTCTCCATTGGCGGCGCGCAGGCAGAAACACGGCAATCTTCTGTAATCAATACCTGCACCGACTGCGGCGTGAGCGAGTGCTTCCGTCATGTATCCGCAGAGACCTCTCAATCTTCTGGACGCGCGGCTTTCCTGATTGAAGAGTGCTGGCCAGAGTTCGAAAGATATGCCAGTGAGACCAGGTCAGAAGCGGACGATCTTTTTCTGCCTTATTACTCCAGCTTCAGGAGCATTGCCAGATATAGGTGGAGCAGTCCAGGCTACCGGCAGACCATTGCCGCCAATGCGCCAACTCTATTGGCCGCGGTAAAGTCGCGGCTTCATCTTGATAGGAATCTGCCGCCGGTGGCCGCGCAGGTTGTTCGCTCGCAGGCCCTGGCAGATTATTACAGCCCGCGCATCACACCGGATGTCTCTCATTTATATGTAGCGCAATCGCTCCTGCCATTTCTGTGGCGCAAGGGTGATCTTGGCGGACGCAGCTTTACCGTCTTAATGACCCGTCTGCCTCTGCAAACGATGCATCACAAACTTGATGGATTGAGTCAGCAATATCCTGAGAGAAAAACATTTCAGGAATATCGCGCACCTGCATGGATGGTGGAAGCAGAGTCGGAAGCGCTGGAGCAGGCCAGCCAGATCATTACGCCGCATTCTTCGCTCGCCAATTTGTTTCCGCTCAAGACCACATGGCTGGAGTGGAAGCTTCCTCAGGTGAAACGTTCTAGCCACGGAAAGTGCGTGGTGTTTCCCGGACCCGCGCTGGCGAGGAAAGGCGCATGCGAAGTGCGCGAAGCCATGCAGGGTCTTGAATATCCGCTGCTGGTACTTAACGGGCAGGCCACGGAATCCAGCAATTTCTGGAACGGCGTTCAACTGGCGGACAAAGCAGAAGACTGGTTGAGCCACGCTGCGCTAGTGGTTCAACCAGCTTTTATCGAAAATAACCCACGACCTTTGTTGCGCGCTTTGGCCACGGGCATTCCCGTGATCGCCACGCCCGAGTGCGGCATTGAAGCGCATCCATTGCTGACGCTGGTTCCTGCGGGAGATGCCGGAGCATTGCGGGATGAGATACAGAAAATCATGGGTGGGAACAAAGCATCGCGAGCGGCTGCGAGCGCACGCTAAAGAAGCCTATCCCAATGCTTTTCTGAACAAAGTGTAGGTCTCGCATAGATACCGAAGAGACAGTGATTCATAGATGCAGTGAAGCTTTTTTATCCCTTACCAAACCGAGGGGCACCCACTGTTTGGTTCCCGGTGCATTTTCATATCTTTAACAGATGCAGTGTTACAGTTAGGCCGACAGGTAAAGAAAAAATGGCTCTTCGATTTCGGCACGGCAATCCGGCCTCAGTTAAGTTTCCCCTTCGGTTTTCCGGCCTTCTCTTCTGTGCCCTTTTGATTTTCAGCACTAACGCGGTTGCGCAAAGTGGGCCGAAGGCGCACAAGCCATCGGCGCTGGAATTGGTTGTGCTTGGCTCGGGTGGGCCGCGGTCTTTTGGCCGGGCCAGCACCAGCTATGTTGTTCTGGTGGATGGCACGCCGCGCATTTTAGTGGACGCAGGCTCGGGAGCGTTTCTACAGGTGGGCAAGCTGGATATCGATTTGACCAAGCTGGATATTATTTTGCTCACGCATCTCCACATTGACCACAGCGCTGACCTGCCGGCCCTGTTCAATGCGCGGGCGCTTACCAGCCGTGATCCAATTCATTTTCTGGTGTTTGGTCCGGAGGGCGCGGGGCTGTTTCCCAGCACGTCAAAGTTTGTGCATCTGCTGTTTGATTCTGGCGGGGCTTATGAATACCAGAAAACTTTTGGCGCTGATGAAACCATTGACGCCAAGGACCTGAGCACCCGTCTGGATTCTCCGGAGCAGGAAATTGTCTCTGCCAACGGCCTGAGTGTGAAGGACATCGCCACGCACCATGGCGATTGCCCATCAGTGGCCTATCGGATTGACTATAAGGATAAGAGCATCACGTTCTCCGGCGACATGGATGCCAGCGCCCTGCCGAATCTTGAGCGGCTGGCCAAGGGCTCTGATCTGCTGGTGTTTCACGCCGCTGTGCTTGATCCGCCGAATTCTCCAAAGATTTTGTACACCTTGCACACGCCGCCGCAGAAAATTGGCGAGGCCGCGCAGAGCGCAGGAGTGAAGCATCTGCTGCTCAGCCATATTGCGCCGGACATTGAAGAGAGCCGCGCTGCGGTGCTGCGATCCATTCGCGCGAGCTATCACGGTCCAGTGGCGTTTGCTCTTGATGGGACGCGTATCCGTGCTGGCGGACTGCCGTTTGTTGATTTCTAAATTCTCTTCTTCTTTTTAAACCAATCACCGGCAGGAGTGCCGGTGCCACATGAGCAACGCTCCATATGAGTAAGGATACTGACGGCTATCGCAGGCGAGGGCGCCCTTCGACGCGCTCAGGGCAGGCTCTGCGGTCCACGATCTGTTAAGGGCGCCTGCGGTCCACATCACTATAAAAACATCGAAAAGAAAAAGGCCGCAGCAAGCGCCGCGGCCTCGGTAATCTAAAAACAATTTCTCACCCTGCTTTGGCCGTAACCATTACGGGGTTCTCTTGTTTGTTCAGGCTGGGCAGCGGCATGAAGCGCAAGATCAGGATCAACACGGCTGAGAGCAGAGTGAGACCAGAGGTGAGATAGAAAGGCACGCTCCAGCTGCCATATTTTGAAAAGAGCATCGCAGCGATGCCACCGCCGCCGATGGACGCCACGCCTTTAGCTGTATAGAGGAAGCCGTAGTTTGAGGTGGCGCACTTGGCTCCGTAGTAATCGCCGATGATTGCCGGGAAGAGTGCGAACATGCTGCCCCAGGTGAAGAAAACGGCGACCATGGTGGCGATAAACCAGGCGCCGGAACGTCCGCCAATGGTGAACATGGCGACGAGGCAAGCGGCCTGCAAGGTGAAGGGAATGAACATGGCCATTTCACGCCCGACAAGATCAGAAAACCAGCCCCAGAAAATACGACCCCCGCCATTGGCCAGGCGGCTCCAGGAAAGTGCCAGAACGATTGCAGCTGCGGGAATTGCCATGCTCTTGCCAAACGGAGACGCCTGCGCAGTCAGCATGAGGCCGCCGACTGAGGTGAGCACGAAGGCGACATAGAGCACCCAGAAATGCGGGGTGGCAAGCATCTGCCCGCTGTTGAACTGGTCTGTGTTGCGGCGGATGCGCGGCGAGACTGGCTTCTTGGCGGCCGGCGAAACGTTGAAGTCCGGGCCGGGATTGTGCAGGACCTGCGCGGCAATAATAATGATGAGGCCTTGCGCTAAGCCGCTATACATGAAGGCTGTCTTGTAGTCATAGTGGGCGATAACGCGCGCGATGATGGGAATGAAAATCGCCGAGCCAGCGCCGAAGCCTGCGGTGATGAAGCCGGAGACCGTGCCGCGCTTGTCAGGAAACCATTTCAGCGCCGTCGCGATGGAGCCGCTATAAATAAAAGCTGCGCCTACGCCGGCCGTGCCATACAGTACGTAAAGCTGCGTGAGGCTGCTGGCAAAGCCCATGCCTGTCCAGCCGATGCCGACGAGAAGTCCGCCAAGAGTCAGGAAGATGCGCGGACCGAGACGGTCAATCAGCCAGCCTTCTACCGGGGTGATCCAGGTTTCAAGGAAAATGAAAAGGGTAAAGGCCCATTGGACCGCGGAAAGGCTCCAGTCGTGATGAGCACTCCGAAGCGGAGCAACAAAGAGTGTCCAGGCATATTGAAGGTTAGCTATCATAATCATAGCTATGACGGCGCTGCCAAACTGAATCCATCGCTTGCTCATAACGTCATCTCCAGAGTTTATGTTTTTTGCGCCGCGCTCCGGCGCTCAGCCAGTAATTTGGTACATGCATACACAGCGCGCGTGTGGGGCATGGGATGACCGATACGTTCTCCCACTTCAAGCACCGCGCCTACGATCGCTTCCACTTCCAAGGGACGTCCTGCTTCAAGGTCTTGCAACATCGATGTCTTATGCTCGCCAATCTTTGCCGCTCCGGCCATGCGCTGGTCAATGGAAACCTGCAACTCTACTCCCAGCCTGGTGGTGAGCGCCTGTGTTTCCAGCATGATGTTGCGTACAAGGTCGGTTGTGTCCGGGTGGCGCAGGATCTGCGCCAGCGTGGCTCCGGTAAGTGCGCTGATAGGATTGAACGCCACATTGCCCAGCAGCTTGACCCAGATTTCACTGCGAAGATGAGTGGTTACCGGCGCGCGCAAGCCAGAAGCAATCAGCGCCTTGGCGATGGCCTGTATGCGCTCTGACTTTGAACCATCGGGCTCGCCCAGCGTGATGCGATTGCCTTCGTTATGCCGCACCACTCCCGGCTCGCTGATTTCTGTAGCAAAGTAGATGAGCGACCCAATCACCCGCTTCGAATCTATCGCCTGCGAAACAATTCCACCCGGATCAACCCGCTCCAGCCGCGTTCCTGCCAGCGGACCGTTATCGCCCTGAAAGTACCACCAGGGAATTCCGTTCTGCGTGCTCACGAAGATTGTGTCCGGTCCAATCACGGGCGCAAGCTGCGCCGCCAGCGGAGGCAGTCCGTGGGCTTTTACGCAGAGAAAAACCACGTCCATGATGCCGGCATCTTTCAGGTCAGCCACCAGCCGCGGGTGCGCGACGAAATCATCGTCGGCGCTCACCACGCGCACGCCTTTTTCCTGCATCGCTTTAAGATGCGGACCACGCGCGTGCATGGTTACGTCATATCCGGCGCGGGCCATCTGTGCGCCCATGTAAGCGCCTACAGCTCCTGCTCCCACAATCAGATATTTCACTATTTGCCGCCTGAAAACGCCTCTGCCACTACGCGGCGCTGGATCTTGCCGGTGGCAGTGCGGGGAATTTTTTCCACGATCATGATTTTCTTCGGCACCTTAAAGTCCGCCAGATGCTTCTTGCAATGCTCCATGAGCATGGCTTCTGTCTGCGGCTCTTTCAGCACCACGGCAATCGCCACTTCCTCGCCCCACGTTGGATGCGGCACGCCAAACGCCACGGCCTCTGCCACACTAGGATGCGCCATCATGATCTCGTCAATCTCCAGCGGAGCAATTTTTTCTCCGCCGCGATTGATCAATTCTTTGATGCGCGCCGTAAGGTGCAGATAACCATCGCCATCAATCATTCCCTGGTCACCGGTTCGAAACCAGCCGTTGGTAAATGATTTTGCGTTGGCTTCAGGATTGTTTTCGTAGCCATCCACCACGTTCGGTCCCTGGATCACAATCTCACCCAGGTCGCCGCTGGGTAGCAGGTTGCCGTCTTCGTCCATGATGCCCACTTGCACGCCCGTGCCTGGCCCGACTGATGCAGGCTTGCTCGCACGCGGCGGCAGCGGGTTAGAACACATTTGGTGGGAAGCTTCTGTCATGCCGTAAGCTTCCAGCACCGGCACTTGCAGCAGGTTCTCCAGCTTTTCTTTCAGGACCGGTGAAAGCGCGGAGCTGCATGAGCGCACAAAGCGCAGCTTCTCCAGCCCTTCCGGCTTCTCATTCAATCGCGCCGTTGAGAGTTGGTGGATCGTCGGGACGCAGGAGTACCAGGTCACGCCCTGGTCGCGCACCGTCCGCCAGAAACTCATGGGATTAAATTTGTTGGGCACCACGACCGTGCCGCCGGTCGAAAAAGAAGAGAGCGTTGACGCCACCAGGCCGTGAATATGAAACAGCGGCATCACGCATAGTGAAACGTCGTGGGCCTTCAGTTCGTAGGTTGCGGCAATGTTTTCGCATGAGACGGCCAGATTGCGGTGCTTCAACGGCACTCGCTTTGGGCGGCCGGTGCTTCCGCTGGTATGCAGCACCAGAGCAACGTCGTCTGGCGTTGGAGGAACAAACGGAATGCGCTTGGGCGCGCCCACAATGCTTACGTTTCCTTGTTCGTCCATGGTTACTGCATAGACTGGGATTTTTAAATTCTCAGCGGCTTTGCGCGCATCTTCCGCGCCTTCTTCCGGCACCAGCAAAACTTTGGCCGTGGTGTCTTCCAGATAGAAAGTAAATTCGTCATACCGGTAAGCCGGGTTCAGCGGCGCAGCAGTTCCAGCAACAGCTCCTGCCAGAAAAGCGATGATCGTGGGCAGTCCATTGGGCAGCACGTTGGCCACACGATCGCCCCGGCGGATACCAATTCCAGCCAGGTCTTCCGCCATATTATGGATCTGGCGGCGCAATGAATCGTAGGTCACAACGGTTGAGGTCTCAGGAATTATGACGGCGGGGGCATTCCCAGGGGCAATGTTCAACAGCGAAGGAAGGTCATTCATTAGAGCTTGGCTCCGTGAAAAAAAGGGGGTCTTGCCTTCTTAAATATTTAGCTTGCGCAAACGGCAAGTTCTATCAGGTAAAACATTGATGCAAGTGCAGCCATCTGCGTTTGCCTGCTGGCCCAAATCGGCCACTTGCACTGGTTCAAAACCACCAGTTACAGGCGTTCGCGCTATCGGCGGCGTACACAGGGTAACTCAAAGCAAGCGTCCATGATGGTAAGGAATCGTCAAGTAACGCATCATGCTGCGCTCAAAAAACCATATCCTGGGCACCGATGGGGCATATCACGTGCGCAGGTACTCTAATTCATGAATCTTCTGGATGCTATCAAAAATATGGATGCTCGTCTCAAAAAACTTCGGCCCCATACTTGCTATCTCTGAATCTTTGAGTCTCAAGCTGGCCCAAGGGAGAACCGCCGATGACCCAGAATCGCATGCTCCTGAAGTCGATCCATTTGCAGTCCATGACTTTCAAACACAGGTTTGTAAAACGAATGGCCATAAAACCCACATTTATAAAGCTGTCTATAAAGCCATCATTCATAAAACCCTGGCTTGCAGCAGCTCTGCTTTGCGCCGGTCCTTTATTAGCGCAAGCGCCGGCAGCGGCCCATCATGGAACCGTGCCTCGAGCGGCGGCCACAGATTATGCCGCGCATGACTCCGTTAAAAGCGGCCCTCCAGAAAATAGCTCGCAAGGCGATATTCAGATTGGGGCCGCTCTGCTCACCAAAAAAGAACTCAAGCAGGCCATGGCTTCTAAAGTGAATGACTGCTGCCTGGTAGTGGAAGTGGCCTTCTATCCGCCCAGGAATAACTTCGTCAGAATCGCGCTTGATGATTTCATGCTCCGTGAGCACGGTATGGACGTGGGAACCCGCCCATCTAACGCGGATGTTCTGGCCGCGCGTCTTGAAGAATTTCCCGTCAAGCCGGACCGCGAACACACTCCCGGCCTGAGCCGGTCTTCTGATATTGGATACGAACGCACCGGCGGCACCAGCCCAACCGACCAGGCGGGAAACCAGCAGAGCAATCGCGGCGGCATCTACCAGCGCGATAGCGTCGGCATCGGGATTCCCGTAGGCGGCAGTTCGCAGAACACTCCCAGAACAAATGAAGGTGCGGCCGCGGCTGCCGGAAACCGCCAGGCCATCCAGGCTGAACTCACGGAAAAAGGACTGCCGGAAGTTGACGCCTGGGAGCCCGTGGCGGGCTATCTTTATTTCTCTGTGCCAAAAAAGAGCAAGAACGGCTACGAACTGGTTTACACCGTGGGCGACAAAAAGGTCGTTCTGGCGCTCAAGTAAAAGGTCTTGTTCGATATCGATTTCTCTCCTGCCTTATTTTGCTGCGGCCCTGGTTCGTTAGAGAACCGGGCTGCATTTTTTGTCATTTTCCTGTTGCCTTATTCGTTTTATATTTGCTATGCTGCGTAAGCTTTGGCTTTAGCCTCTGCTGGTATCAGGGCACGACTTTAGTCGTGCCGTAAGGATTGAAAGGATATGGGCTTTAGCCCCTGCTATGGCAAGACCCGCACGAAATTCCGGCCCTGAGGCAGTCCGCGACATCTCGCGCACCTTTTTTGTCACCTCAAAGACCGCACCGGGGAAAGCTGTTCTTCGGGCCGAGCACATGGCGTTGCTCATGATTGATGTATTACGTTCTTATGTAAATGAAGGCAAATTCGTGCTCCACGATTTTGTGGTAATGCCCGATCACATTCATCTCATCCTCAGCCTGGACCAGATGATGAGTGTTGAAAAAGCCATGCAGTTGGTTAAGGGCGGTTTCTCGTATCGTGCGAAGAAGGAATTAGGTTATACCGGCGAGGTCTGGCAGCCCGGATTTTCTGAGGTTCGGATTCTTGATCGGAAAAGTTTTTTGGCACACAGGAAATATATTGAGCAGAATCCGGTGAAGCCGGGGCTGGCGGAATCTCCGGATAAATTTCCTTATGACTCAGCCTATTTCAAAAACCAAAAGCGCGCAGGGGCTAAAGCCCAGAATAAAAAGAAAGCGGACGGCACGACTAAAGTCGTGCCCTGATACCTACAGAGGCTAAAGCCAGATGGTTGCCGTTTCGTTAAAATATTCCACAAGCTGGAGACTTTGTTATAGCCATCCTCGTGGAGTACCTGAGAGACTTGAAGATGCAAACTTGGGCGAGGGCAAGCCGCGCCAGGTCCAATCCAACATTATTGTGGTAGAGGTAATGGCTGCCCGCCATTAAAAGCCAGCGGAGAAGAAGGAGCGCTTGCTTGTTACGCTCCAATCCAGCTACTCCGGCGTAAAACTTATAAAAAAACGGTCCCAGCCTAAAATTTCTGTAGAAAAAGGTATAAAACCGGATATATTGATTGGTGCTGGCGCACAACTCCGTCGACCGCGAATTAATGGCGCGCGACTCTATCGAGTTGACACAATACGATGATGTTGTCTCTACGCCGCGGGCGCGTACCAATCGCTCCGCTAACTCTGAGCTCAGGCTCGGGGCTTCTGCGTATTCCCGCACACTCACTGAAGATGATTTGGATGGCGAGCCTCGCCCTAAACGGGCGCGTTCCCGCGCTGGCGCGGGCGTTCGCAATGAAGATGATTCCGAGCTGCTGATTCATCCGGAAGACATGAACCTGGATGAGGTGGACGGCGAGGACTCCCAGTTTCTGCGGACGAACAAACGCGTGCCGGTGCGTCGCAGTCCGATCCCGAAAAAAGCTGCGAACACATTGATGACTGCAATGTGGGTTGCCGCGGCAGTTCTAGTTGCCGCTGGGTTGTGGGCGTGGGCCTACAGTTACGGCATACATTCCTGGCGGTTCCGGATTGAGTCGAGTGATTCGGTGGAGATTGCCGGCGTACAGAATGCTTCTCGCGCGCAGGTGATGGAAGTGGCGGGGCAGGATATTGGCCGCAATATTTTCTTTGTCCCGTTAGATGAACGGCAGAAACAGCTGGAGCAGATTCCCTGGGTGGAACATGCGTCAGCGATGCGGCTGCTGCCGAACCGCATTTCTGTGACGATTGACGAGCGCGTTCCGGTGGCGTTTGCGCAGATTGGCCCGCGCATCAGCCTGATTGACGCTGGCGGCGTGGTGATGGGACTGCCTGCGAATCGCCAGATCAAATATTCGTTCCCCGTCATACGCGGCATCGCCGAGACTGAGCCGCTTTCTTCCCGCGCAGCCGCCATGAAGATTTACAACCGGCTGATCAGCGAACTCTCTGCCGACGATACTGCGGGAACAAACGGCGCGGTGAGCGCCAGCACGTCGGTCTCGACGAATTACGTGAAGCAGTTGAGTGAGGTTGATCTATCCGATCCTGAAGACGTGAAGGTAACGGCCAATGACGCAGGCGGGACGATGGTGGTGCATCTGGGAGCGCAGGACTTTTTGCCTCGCTACAAGCTTTATGTGACGCACATTGCCGAGTGGCGGCAGCAGTATCAAAACGTGCAGTCCGTGGATTTGCGGTATGAGGGACAGGTGGTGGTGAATCCTGATAAACCTGTGGAAGCAAACCTACCACGGAGGCACGGAGACACGGAGAAAGCCACGTCAAATGTTTTGCCGCAGATGAACGCAGATAAGAATGATCAGAAAAAGCCAGTGCTTAAGCCGGTTAGTGCTAAGCCTACGGCTGCCAGCACGAAACCCGAAGTCGTTAAGCCTTCGGCTTCGAGCACTAAGCCAGCAGCAACGAATACTAGACCTGCGGCAACGACTACGAAGCCGTCAGTTGTGAAGTCGGTAGTCGCTAAGCCCACGGCAAAGAGCGCAAAACCGGCAGTCGCGAAGTCGGTAACAAAGCCTGCGGCTAAGCCGGTGACTAAAAAGACGACGGGCAAGACGGTCGCGAAGAAAACTGCTGGAAAGCCGGCAAGCAAGAAAGCTGTCGCGAAGAAACAGCCGCAGAAAACGCAGACGGCACAGAGATAGATTTGGTAATTGAGTCATTTGGTAATCGGGTAAATGAAGGTGAGATTTTTCAGGGGCTAAAGCCCGGTTTTTTGCGAACTATACGGCACGGCTGAAGCCCGTGCCCTGATACGAATCGGGTGAGGTACAGCAGAAGTGGCCGAAGTCGAATCGGTTGAGGTAGCTGCAAGAAGTGGCCGAAGCCGAAAGTAGACAGAAGATTTTTAGAGCTAATAGCTAAGAAGGCCAAAGCTAATGGCCAAGAGCCAAAGGCTAATAGCTTATATAAGGACCGCAATCATGAGCAGTAACGCAAATAGCAGTAACGCAAAGCAAAATCCGAACACGATTACGGTGCTGGATGTGGGCAGCGCCAAGACGGTTGCGCTTATCTGTGAGGCCACGGGCGCTGGGCTGCGGTATCGCGGACACGGCGTGGTGGAGAGCCGCGGCTCGCGCAAGGGAATTATTGTTGAGTTGGAGAAGGCGGTCCAGAGTATCCACAAGGCTGTGGAAGAGGCGGAGAAGCTGGCGGGATGCCATGTGGGCAATGCCGTGATTTCCGTGGCGGGGTCACATATTAAAGGAGTGACGAGCCGCGGCGGCGTGACGCTGGGGCAGCGGCCGCGGGACGTTGCGCGCGAGGACATTCGCACGGCGGTGGAGAAGGCGCGGTCAGTGACGCTGCCGGAAGATCGCGAAGTGCTGCACCTGCTACCGCAGGAATTCATACTGGACGACCAAACGGGCGTGCGCGATCCGGCAGGCATGATGGGACGCCGGCTGGAAGTGAATCTGCACATGGTCACGGCGTCCTCAAGCGCCACGCAAAATGTGGTGACGGCCGCGAACCGCGCGGGCTTGCACGTGGACAACGTGGTGTACGAAGCGCTGATGTCCGCTGACAGCACGCTGCGCGCGGACGAAAAAGAGCTGGGCGTGTGCCTGGCTGATATCGGCGCGGGATCGACGGACATGATTGTTTACTCAGACGGCATGGTGGCGCATACCGGCGTGGTTCCAGTGGGTGGAGATCATTTCACGAATGACATTGCTGTGGGACTGCGCACGCCGCTGGTTGCCGCGGAGAAAATCAAAAAACAATTTGGACACGCCATCAGCAGTAAGGTTGCGGACGGCAATGAAATTGAAGTGCCGGCCGTGGGTGACAGGCCGTCACGGTTAATGCCACAGCGTTTTCTGGCGGAGATTCTTGAGCCGCGCGCGACTGAACTTTGCGAACTGATGCGAGACCATCTGAAACAGGCCGGCGTGTTGGAGCTGTGTCCGGCGGGCGTGGTGCTTACGGGTGGCGGGTCGCGCATGGCGGGGCTGGCGGAAGTCTGCCAGCAGATTCTGGATCGTCCGATCCGGCTGGCGGTGCCGGAGTCAATTAGCGACATGCCGGAACAATTGATGGAGCCGGAGTTTGCGACGGCCGTTGGGCTGGCGATGTATGCGCATCGCACGACTGTGGCGAGGATGAATCCGGAGCAGGGATTTGGAAGCAAGTTGCGTGCGTTGATCGCGAAGCTGGGAGCGTAGGCGCAGAGTGCTGTTAGCTGCGTGGTGATGGCGTCGGCTGAAATTGGCGCGGTGAGAAAGCTGACGTGAAGAGCGACGCGGTGAATGGTCGTGGCAAAGAGTTTGAGTAAGACGGAAGCAAGTTGGGTGACAGCAGGGCGTCTCACTAGGTGACGTGAGGCGCAAACACAAATGACGGCGACGGACTAAACGGATCAGGAGTGTGATGTATGCATGAACAAAGACCAATGGATGGCGAAGTGAGAATCCAATTCAACGAAGAACCGCGCAATAACGCGAAGATCAAGGTGATTGGCGTTGGCGGCGGCGGTGGGAATGCGGTCAATCGAATGATCTGCGCCGGAGTGGAGGGCGTGGAATTTATTGTGGCCAATACAGATTTGCAGGCGCTGCAGATGTCGCACGCGCCGGTAAAGATCCAGCTGGGCACCAAGCTCACGAACGGCCTGGGCGCGGGCGCCAACCCGGAGATGGGGCGCAGAGGCGCGCTTGAAGATGCGGATAAAATTATTGAAGCGCTGGAAGGCGCCGACATGGTGTTTGTCACCACAGGTCTGGGCGGCGGCACAGGCACTGGCGCTGCGCCGATCATTGCTTCATTGGCTAGTGAGATGGGCGCTCTCACCGTTGCGGTGGTCACGAAGCCGTTTGCCTTTGAAGGTCGCCGCAGAATGGCGCAGGCCGAGCGCGGTTTGGCCGAGTTGATTGACAGCATTGATACCACCATCGTCATTCCGAACGAAAAACTGCTGGCCGTGGCCCAGGACGCAGGCTTCTTTGAGTCTTTCCGCATTGCTGACGATATTCTGCGCCAGGCAGTGCAGGGCATTTCCGACATCATCACCATTCCCGGCATCATCAACCGCGATTTTGCCGACGTAAAAACCATTATGGCGGGCATGGGTTATGCCGTAATGGGAACGGCTATGGCCAAGGGTGAACGGCGTGCGACGGAAGCGGCGCAGGCAGCCATTTCTTCTCCGCTGCTGGAAGCCGGAGCCATTGACGGTGCGCGCGGCATCCTTATTAATATCACCGGCTCGTCATCTCTCAAGCTGGCTGAGGTAAATGAGGCCTCCACTATCATCCAATCGGCGGCACATGAAGACGCCAACATTATTTTTGGCGCCGTGCAAGACGAGAAACTGAAAGATGAATTAAAGATCACAGTAATTGCGACCGGGTTCAAGAATGACGTGCCGGCCCGCAAAGACCGCACGGTGAACGCGGCGCAGGCAGCTATTTCCACAGCGCGGACGGCCTCGGCTTATCAGATTCAGGCGGCTCCGCCCATTCAACGTGCTGTCAACGGCACTCACATACCGCATGTTCCTCATGGTTCGCAGCCCGCGATGCACGCAGCTGCGGCTCCTATCCCCACGCGGATGGTCTCTCCCACGCGTGAAAGCCCGAATCTGGCCACCATGACTGAGTCCATTAAGACGGCAGTTGAGCATGACGATCTTGATGTGCCAGCCTTTATCCGCAAGCGCGGTGAAATCAACTAGCCTGCGCGAGGCACCGTAGCAGATCCGGGCGTTGGCCAAGAGCCAGCGCCCTTTCCACTTTCCAGGCCCGGCACAGCACCCAAGCCAGGACTACAATCAAGCTTGAACGTATGGCCGAGCCCCACCGCAATCACCGGCTGCTGGTTTTCGATTGTCATGAAGCCTGGGTCTATCAGCTTCGTGTGCTGCCGCAGCCCATGGATGTAATCGTCGGTCTTCCCGGCCGCCACACCGCCAACTGGGACGAAGCCATGCGCCCTATTCCCGCCAATGCCCGCATTGTGCGCCTGGCTGATATCGCCACGGCGTCTGCTTATTACTGCATCGTCGCGCACAATCTCACTGACCTGCTCGACGTAAAAATGCTCCCCGGCCCGCGCCTGTTCGTGATCCATCAAACGCTGGAAAGCATGATTAAGGACCAGCGCAGCACCACGCCTCCGCAGGAATTGCGCCAGACCGTGGCGCAATATATTTCCATGATCGGCGCGCACGTCATGGCCGTCAGCCATCTCAAGGGGCGCTCCTGGGGATTCGATCAGGATATCGTCCCGTTCTCCGCCGATCCCACCGACTACCTTGCATACCAGGGTGATCTGCCGCGCGGCCTCCGCATCGCCAATGACATTACTGCCAAAGCCAATACCCTCATGTGGGATTTCCATCAGCAAGCCTTCGCCGGCATTCCCATCACGCTGCTCGGACGCAACCCTGACATGCCCGGCGTAAATCCGTCGCGCAATTGGGCTGAACTCAAAGAAGCGCTCAGCCACCACCGCTTTTTTGTCCACACCGCACACCCCCTGCTTGAGGATGGATACAACATGGCTACGCTTGAAGCCATGGCTGCGGGCCTGCCCATTCTCGGCAATCCGCATCCCACCTCGCCCATCGAACACGGCGTCAGCGGATTTCTATCCGATGATCCGGCTGAACTTCGCGCCTGCGCCCAGCGCCTCATAGAAGATCATGGCCTCGCCCAGCGCATGGGAGAAGCTGCACGGCAGACCCTTATGCAGAAGTTTCCCGTAGAGAAGTTCCGCGCCAGCTTCCAGGCATCCATAGAGCAGGCACGTAATCAGTGGCTCCAGCGGCGGATGTGACCCCCGTCCCGCTCGCCCCATATTAATAACGTTAATTCGCTTTTAAGGCAGAACCAATTCCCGGGATTTAGGGTTAATACTGCCAGAGGACTTTAGTCCTCTGCCGGTATGCCGATACAACAAGCATGCAGCCATCCGCCGTTTTTTCCAGCGAACGCGGAGCAGAGTAGCTGCATCTTTATTACTGGAAAGGTGTTTACTTCGGTACTAGGCGGATTAATTTTGCACGCCGTAAAAAAATTCACTTAGTATCAAAAATAGGTGGATTTTCCGGTTCGTTTTCATCGGTTTAACTGGCCGTGAACTCGTGCTGGCAGTGCAACAATCAATTTCCCAAGGTATTCAGGTGGTAGTGACCCAATGAAATTTCGGCTCCCTCTTTTCGTCGTCTTCGTCTCGGCTTTAATTCTGTTCGCCCTGTCCGGCGCTGCGTTTGCCCGGACGGCCAGCACCACCACGACCAAGTCCAAAACCACTGGACACATCACTGAAACGGCCCACGCACAAAAGCGTATGGCGCATCTGCGTCACCATCGCAGAGCCAAAACGCACGTCGCCGCCAAAGCTACAACTAAAAAGACCACGGCAAAAGCTGCGCCAGCAAAGAGCCCAGCCGCTGCACGTGCGGCATCAGGTCGCGTATCATCTGCCCACGCAGCCACGCTCAAGACCGTATCTCTCAGCACCACGGCTGGCACGCGCCGCAGCGTACGCCGCCATGTTTATGTTGAGCGCTTCACCGGCCATTCATTTTCCGACGACAATACTGACGGTGACATCGTTGAAGGTGAAGATCCCGTCGTGCGCCAGGCCGCCATCGATGCCCTGGGCAACATGAACGGGACCGTCGTCGCCATTGACCCAACCAGCGGACGCATTCTGGCCATGGTCAACCAGAAGCTGGCGCTCAGTGAAGGCGCTCAGCCTTGCTCCACTATTAAGGTTGCCGTCGCGCTGGCCGGA
>DASXZE010000230.1:0-18396 GCA_036502105.1 Candidatus Angelobacter sp.
AATATTACAGAAGCCTAACACCAGCACCGCCATTGTATTTTGGCAGCAGATCATTAATCCTTTGACCACTTACTGCCGGCCGCGTTATTTGCAGCAAGGTTTCTCTTTCCTTCGATGCCCATCCACCCAACCCTCACCCGCGAACTCGCTAAATCCAAACGCCTCCTGAAATTCTTCAACTCCCTCCCCGACTCCACGCGCAACTGGATCGACCACTCCATCCGCGAAGTCAAAAAAGAAGAGACGCGCCAGCGCCGTGCCCAGCACGCCGCCGAATACCTGATGGAGACCATGGAAGCCGAACTCGATCCACTGCCGCTCATCCAGGCCGCCTTCGCCCGTAACGCCCGCGCCCGCCAGGGATGGGAGCTCATGCCGCAATCACTCCGCCGCCAATATCTCATCGCCATCCTCCGCAGTCGCTTTCCCGACACTCGCGCCGCCAATCTTGCCAATACCCTGCTCGAAGCCGCCCAATATGCTGACAAACACGCTTGAACTACTACGCCAGTCGCGCCGGCGGTGCTGTGGGGTTCGGTGACCCAGTCGCCCGGCCGTTGATCGGTATCCCAACATAAATCCGTACCTTCTGAAACCCGCTATCCCGAGCGCCGCTTTTGCGCGAGGGATCTGCTCCGCTGAATATTGGTTGCAAATCCCTCAGCCCCTCATTCTTTCTCGCACTCTTGTATTCTCGACAAAGAGCTGACAAATAGAGAACTTTCTGGCCAGGCTGTATAGAGCCATTTAGAATCGCAAAATGTCCCGTCTACTAAGAAGCCTTATCGTGCTCACGCTTTGCGTGCCGGCTCTCCATGCGCAATGGGAAAAATCGGCTCTGCCCTTCGACGCGACTGCAATTTCCAGCAATGGTTCCAGTTTGTTGATTTGCGGCGCTGAAGCGGGAATTGCATCATCTTCTTGACGGGGGCATCAACTGGCACGTCCGCAACCACCAGGAAAAAATGCCGAAGCTTCTATCCATCGGCTTTTCCGCTCCTGACTTGGGCTATGCCGGTTGCGAGGGAGGCTTATTGCTATTGACAGTCAATGGCGGCGCAACCTGGCAGCAACTCCCCGTTGCGTTTTCTGAGTCCGTGCTCGACCTCTCTTTTGCCGACGCGCAGCACGGAATTGTCTTAACAACCGCTGCGGTACTCTATACCAACGATGGTGGTAAAAGCTGGCAGTCACTGCCGTCAGCGCAGTTTCCAGAATTGAAAGAATTTAAGTTCGTGTTGGAAGTAGCCGCGCTCGGGAATACTGCGGCGGTACTACTTAAAAGCGGGCCGGCGCAGTTCTATGATCAGCGCTTGATCTCCACCCAGGACGCTGGCCATACCTGGAAAACTGCCCCATTTGAACACATGACCATTAACAATCTCCTGGTAGTGCAAGGTGAATACTGGGTAGTAGGAACCGAGGTGATTGACCGGGAAAACCATGGCGGTCACGCGGTCGCTGTGACACTCCACTCGATCGACGGTCTTACCTGGGACCGCGGGCCGAAGCCGTTGATTGATACCAACAATGCCTGTCGCCCTGAAGGTTGTCTTATGTGGAATGGCGTGTATTTTCACGCATTCGTTCCCCACGGCGAAATTTATACTTTCCCCTCGTGGAGTGATCCTTCTGTGAAAAACGGGCGCACCACAAATTCTCTCCGCCCTTCTTTCCGCGCCACGCAATGGGCGGCCACAAACTCGCGGATCTGCTCCTTCATGCCAGACTTGCGATGCGCCAATACTCTCATCGCGCCGACATTGCCACAACATGGTGGTCCCGCGCCCGCTCTTGGTGCTTTCGAGCTTAAGCCAAACAAGGCAATACGCTAGGCTTGCGCGCAATGCGAGAGGTCACTAGCCCCTATTTCTTCGCCGCAGCGCCTGCAGCCTTCGTGCCTTTGCCATCCATGACCGTTGCAAAGTTTGTGCCGTCTTGTGACATCTCAAGTTTGAACTCGTAGGAAGTTGCCGAGGTCTCGGTGAGGATAAAGTGGCTCTTTATCGGCTGACCCCCCACAACCATGTCGCCAGTCCAGGTCCACACCTTGCCATCAAACGTGCCGGTAGCATGAATCGGCGATCCACTACTGTTGAACTCGTCATAGGTATAAACCTTCTTGTCTGTGTCATACCCATAGATAGATAACGCAGACTCCTTGCCCGTGGGGCTGGTTCCCTGCGAATGCACCACCAGATAAAAACCGCCTTGCATCCATTCCCCGCGGTTTGTTCCTGCAAACTTCCCACCCGGCCCCATCGCCCCGGGCTTCATGTCACCGGTTTCCTTCCATGAGCCAAGATAAAAGTTAAGGTTCTTCAGCTCTGCACCCGGCTTGGGCATCTGCGGCGCCTGCGCCGTCGCAAACAAAGTTGAAAGCAATACTGCGGACAAGAGAATCGTTGAGAAGCGTTTCATGCTTTATCTCCTTCAAGTCGTAGAGGGGGGATAGCTTCGCGCCCAAATGTTACCTCTCGACTGTAAGGCCGTCAATCGACCATGGCTCTTCCTCGACGACGCTTGAGCTCCTGGACTATTGTGCTACAAGCTTTCTTCCGTGAAGCCCATGCGCTGTTAGTGAATGCGTGAGCAGCCGTCGAGCAGCAGCGCAAAGAATATGGCCAGTAGCGCTGAGAGCAGGATCGTCCAACTAATGCAGCGAGTCCAGGTAAGAAGCATGGGAGTAATGCTGTGCTGAATCTGATTTTGTGAGTTGGTGTGTGCCATGAGTTGACAACCTCCGCCGGGAATTGCAGTATGCGGAAATGCAAGAAGTCTGCCAGTAGTTAAGTTATTGATATATAAGCAGATACTTTCACCCCGGGCCTGCGCTGCTGTGGCCGAAGGAAGACAGTGTGGCTGCAATCCCACAGAGGTGTGAATCATCGCAAACTTGCGTCCGCCGCGACCTTTGCGGTCAAGCCTTGGCTGCCTTGCTGACCACTGACTGCAGTCTGCCAAAGAAAAAAGCCAGGCTCGTGAGAACCTGGCCTGTTGCTATTTTTCACTGTGCTCTCCCTTACTGTTGAGAGTTGTTTGCTGGAACCGGCTCAGTCGCCGTTTCACTGGTGGCCACCACCGGCGCTGGCTCGGACTTGATCTTTACCGTGGTCATAATCCGTTCCAGTCTGTCGAAGACCTGCAAGTGGTCCATCGGTTTGGTGGTTCCCGGAGCATCTGCCACGCCCAGGGCAAATTCGTAGCACGCACCGTTTTCAAAGTGATGGTAGTAGCGTGCTTCGCTCTGCTCGGTTACGTTTTCAGTCTTGGCAAACTCCACGCCCAGAATGTTTGCTTTCACCGGCAGGATCGAGTCGTCGCTGGCATCCACCGGCGGATTGGTCGATACTTCACTCTGCTCCGGCGTGCTGGCAAACTTACTGCACTGGTCCGCGCTTACGTTTTTGATCACGCTCGCCTTGAAGTATGACGATGCGCGCGTTCCAGGCAATACCAGCGTGGTCAGCGTCTGGCCGCCGGCTTCAGTAAAGTTCATTGCCACCGGATCAGGCCACGCAGTCTCTTTGCTGTCTTTTTCCGGCGTCAACATGGTGTAAGTCTTCGGATAGCGGAACGAAACGCCATACGTGCTGTTGGTGTAGGTTGCAATGGAAGCGCGCTTGATCGTTTTCTTCTTTTCGATCACCGCTTCAACTTTGTTTTCCAGCTTGCTTTCTGAAGAGGTTTGCGGAGCCACCGGATTGCCAATGCTCTGGCTCAGGCTGCTCTGGGTTGCAGAATTCACCGGCACGTTCTTGCTTTTGCTGCCGGAACAGCCGTTGAAATCCAGCAAGAAGGCCAGGGCCATTACGGCTGTGGCGGCCGCTGTTGCCGCGCCGCCAATCACGCGTGCGCGCCTGGTTGAACCGCTCTGTATTGCGTTGGCTTCATAAGCCTTCGGGTTAAAAGATTTTGAGTTACTGGTTTTCAGATCAGAAGACTTTAGATTAGAAGATTTTGGATCAGATGATTTTGGGTTCGTCATGTTTGTTTCACCTCCGCTGCACTAGCAGCACCTATCTGTATTGCATGAGGTGAACCAAACGTGAATCCACTGATTCTGCGCGGGTTAGCGCGATGGCGCAGGCACGAAAATCGTGGCTGCTAAAACACGTGTGTGCGCCCAGACACAATTTCATCAGTGCAAGCGCACACAGAGAAAAATGAACTCTTGCAGGCAGGGTTACTACTTCACTTTCTTCCACACAACGTCTTCATTATTTCTGCGGTCAATCGCCGACACAACTTTGCCGTCATCACTTGTGCCAAAGAGCCAGCGGCCTTCAACGCCTTTGCGGAAAAATATGTCTGAGCCTTCTGGAATCAGCTCCACCCTGGGAGCGCTGCCGCGCTGTACATATAGATGGTCGCCTTCAAACGTGACCTCAGTCTTTCTCTCGCCCAGCTCGTATGTCCCGGCATAGCCGGCAAACTTGCTCACATCAGCTTCTCCGGGAGCGGGATCTTCGTAATAGCGCATCACCTGTGTCGCCACAATCTGCCACTGCCCTTTGCGGCGCATCCATGTATCAATCTGGTGGTAGCGCGCAGTGAGCTGCTGGCCAAAGATGACCTCAGTCTCATCGGCGTCATAGCTCAGAATGGCCACGTCATTTTCAATATGGCTCTGCGGCTTCACAATTTTGATAACGCCGGAATATCCCCTGGGCATGGGCTCAACATCTTTCAGCAATGCCGCCTTGTCCATGGTCCGGCCCTTCTCATCTGAGTAGAGTACGTCGTCAGCATAGTACTTCTTGAAGGGCTCCTGGTTTCCCGGAGGAACGGCGTCAAACATTTCCTGCGACCGGCGCACCAACTCGTCTTGCGTGATGGTCGGCACATTCGCTGCAGGTTCATTCGCCGGACGTTTATTTGAAGCACCATGCAGACCTGCGGCGACTGCAGCCGTCAATAAAACGGCAATAAAAAATCTGGTTTTCACGGTGGACTCCCCAGGAGAAAAGTGAATGTTCTAGAAGAATGTAACACTCATTCAGCCGCGTGGATCAACGCTGGGACGAAATGCATTTCGCAAGGGATGAACAGTACGCGCGAAGCTGCAAAAATGATGGGAACCAAAAGCCAAAAGCCAAAAGCCAAAAAGCAATCGCGCTCGCGGCAATCTTTTATGAAAGATGCAGCCGATCGCGCTGCCGGCGGTCCGTCCGCGCGCACTTGATAATCTCCGCGATCATGTCCGCATACGAGCGTCCGGATTTTTTTGCGGCCATAAAAAATTCTGAATTGCTGGAAAGCCACGGATTGGGATTGGCCTCTATCAGATACACTTCGCCTTTGTCCGTGAGCCGCATGTCGATGCGTCCATAGTCGCGCAGCTTAAGCACGCGATAGGCATTGAGCGCCGTTGAACACAGCAAATCGTGCGTCTCTTCTTTCAAATCTTCCACTGGCGCAGACTTGGTGAGCTTGTAAGCGTCACTGTCTTTCTCCCACTTTACTTCCATGCCGGCAACTTTGGGCATGCCTTCCGGCAAGCGTGAGAGATCCAGCTCCACCAGCGGCAGTACCTCAGGATTTTGATTGCCCAGAACGCCTGCGTAAATTTCGCGGCCTTCAATATATTCTTCAATCAATGCAGGACAGTTAAATTCCTCCTGCACATAGTGGATACGCTCCATCAGCTCTTTCACGCTGCCCACCACCGCGCCTTGATCAATGCCCAGTGATCCATCTTCTGAGACCGGCTTAACGATCAGCGGAAAAGAAATGTCCTGCGAGTGCTCAAGTTTTCCCTGATAACAGGTGGCGAAATATGGCGTGCGGATGTTATGAAACTGAAATAATTTTTTGGCGACGCCCTTGTCCTGCGCCAGATACAAACCCTGTGGCCCTGCGCCGGTATAAGGACGGCCAAGCAGATCCAGGAACGCGGCAACGTGCATTTCCATGGTGTCATCGCCGGCATACGATTCAATCAGGTTGAAATATAAGTCAGTTTCGTTGCGGGCCAGCGATGTTAGAGTCTTATCACCGCCATCCAGAACAAGATAGCTGGGCTCATGGCCGAGCTTCTCCAGGGCCTCAAAAATTTCTTCGCGGTCGTGCTTCTCTCTTTTTTTTACGCGCTTTTTAGCGCCGCGCTTTTTCTTTTTCTCCGGCTCCGGCGCAGCCTCTTCTTCTTCAAACCAGTTCTCGTAAAGCACCGTGATTTTTAATTTACTGTCCATATTGTTTCCACCACAATTGTTCCGCTCGTTCAATGCAGCTGATTACTTGGATGCCGTTGCATCAGGTCTGCACAAACTTTCCTCGTGTCACATAATTCATGGCCAAAGCTGTAGCGTACACCGTAATTTCTGTCAGGTAATCTTTTTCCAGCTTCACGTCGGCGCGCAAGTCCATTTCACCCACGCGCGTCTCAATGGCCTCCACCAGCTTCTTGATTAAAGACCGGGGCACTCCGCTCCAGTACGTAAGTTTATCGACCAGAGATTTATGGTTTTCGCGCAGCAACTCCACGGCTGGCCGCACGCCGGTTTTACGTTTGCGTCCTGCTTTAAAGATGTCTTGCAGATCGGCGTCCAGCAGCAACTCGCCGGGAGATGGCTGCTCGCTCATCGCTTCTTCATAAAATTCTGCGACCGTGGATTCCATTTCGTCCACGGTAATGTCGGTCCGTCCGCGCGGGCGCACCGGATCGGTCTTGCCCAGCCGCCGGAAAGTTTTGTCCACGTAGCGGAGTTTTTCCATGGCGCCCCAGCCTTTATATTTCTGGCGCCAGCGCGAGTTCGGCGTCAGCCACACGGCAAAGGTTTCAGAAAAATCTTCATCCGGATGTTTCTGCGCGTACCAGCCTTCCATGTGCCGCACAAAGCTCCGTGAAAAAGGAATCGGACGGTAGGCATCACGATACGGCTTGCGATACGGGCCAAATATCTGCTTCCACTCCGGTGTTTTATGCAGCGCGTAAGCGTAGTTAATGGCGTGGCCGGCCTCATGCCGCAGATACATCATGATCTGGCGCGAGTCTTCCAGATCATTCATTTCTTTTTCCAGGCGAGACAGTTTGGGATCAGCCAGGTAAAACGGTATGCCGATGATGGGCTCGCCGGAGGGGCATCCCCACTCGTCTGTGAGGTAGCAGGCAGGGCGGAATTTTTTCAGGCCTTTGCGGTCGAGTTCGCGATAAAGCTGTTGCACAAAGCGCTCCAGCGGAGACCCTTCCAACTTAAGTCCTAAGTCGCGAATGGGCTTTCCCAGGATTTCCTGAACTTCCGGTGGTGTTTTTTCAAAGGCGGCGCGCAAGCAGTCTCCGCCTGAAGATTAGCACAGCCGCACGGGCCGGAGCAGTGCCTGCGGGCATACCCCAAAGCACATTCCCAGACACCCCAGGCGGTGCTCTCAAGGGTTGGGTACCACGGTTACAAGAAAGGTGATTGCGCCAAGGCGAACCTTTAGAGACAATGAATCCGATGCGTAAATCATATTTTGCTCTTTATTCAATCGTATTGATCACAGCTTCCTTGGCCGTGTCCCAGACCACATCTCCTTCAACGACAATCCAGGACCCCCGGGCCAAACAGGCATGCGCTGCAGTAGACCAGGTTGAGCCGCCTGCACGGGACCGTCCTACGGCCACTGAGGAAAAAGCGCTTGGCAGCTGCGTTTCTCTTGACGCATATTATGGGCTCGGCGAGCCGGCCGATCTGGTGAAGGCGCGCAAGTGCGCCTTCGCGGAGATGGATCGCGGAGAAAAACGTGCCCTCAGCGGAAAAGCTATTTTGTCCATGATCTATGCCAACGGCAAAGGCGTCGATCGGAACTATGATTATGCCATCAAGATGGCTTGCACCATTGGCGACGCGGCGGGAGACGGCGCAGGCCGCGTCTATCAGTTGCTGCGGATAAAGAAAGAGAACCCGGCGGGCGAAGGCCGGTACTCTGTTTGCGACCACAGCAGCGGGCGCGATCTCTACGAGCAGTGCGCTATTCTAACTTCCCGGTTCGATAAGATTGAACGCGACGAGAACCTGGAGAAGTTTATTGCCAAGTGGAGCGAGCACGATAAAAAGGCCTTCCACGTGTTCTGGCCCGAAGAGGAAAAATTCGCCAAAATTCAGGCCACCAATGGCGTGGATCTTGAAGGCACGTTTGAAATTCAGGAAGAGGTCTTCATCATGAATAATATGGTGGATGCCCTGGAGAAGTTTGAGCAGGGCGAGCTGCCCAAGCATACCGCCGATGAAGCCCACACCGCGCAGGCAGCCGAGGCTGCTGAATACGAGAAAACGCAGAACGGCAGCGTGGCCAAGTGGGACACGATTACCCGCGAAGGCGTGAAGACCAGCGAAGATGCATGGCGTCATTACCGCAGCGCGTGGCTCGCTTTTGCCGAGGTGAAATATCCTGCGGTATCCGCGGACAGCTGGGCTACCTGGCTTGATCAGGAGCGCACCACCGCACTGACTAAGTTTGCGCACTAATTACTAATTTAAAGATGGGCGAGACAGAATCTCGCCCCATCTTGTTTGTTCGAAGCATTCTGTCCGGACCAATTTATTTGTCTAGATCACTAGAAGCCATCTCATAAATAGGTAAAACTTACATCGCCCTTTGCCGAACCCTCGAATTTGGCGGATTTGGGAAGTCCGAAAACAGGATCAGGTATTTATGAGATGGCTTCTAGATTAAAGGAGCGACCAATGACAACCAACGACCCCAGCCGGCAACTTCTGCGCCACACCCTGGCCACCCTGGCTTATCGCGCGAGCAAAGCGTTGCGCGACGCCCCGGATAGTTTTGCCTCGTACAGCACCGGCGAAAAAGGCAGAACGCCGGCGCATGTCCTGGCCCACATGGGAGATCTTTTTGACTGGGCGCTGTCCATTGTCAAAGGCAAGCAGGCGTGGCATGACTCTGAGCCGCGGGCGTGGCCGCAGGAAATAGAGCGCTTCTTCAAGACCCTGCAGGCTTTCGATGATTTCCTTGCGTCAGATGCGCCGATGACCGTTCCCGCTGAAAAGCTTTTCCAGGCTCCGATAGCCGACGCGCTCACCCACACCGGACAAATTGCCATGCTGCGCCGCATGGCTGGCTGCCCCATGCGCGGAGAAAATTATTTTCGGGCAGAGATTGTTGTGGGGTGTGTCGGCAAAGATCAGGTCGCGCCGGGACGAGAATTCTGATCGTCAGAGTCACGCCCCGCGCTGGCAACGTTTCTTACTGAATTTGTCTTACTGAATTTGTCCCTGGCGCAAGCTTGCTCCATTGGATGTGGTCAAAGTTCCGGGAGCCTCTTCTTCTTCAATCAGGTCAGAAAGTGTGAGGCGCAAATTACCCTGGTTGGTGGAGTAGCCGAGCGCCGTGGAAGTTGAAATGGTACCTGCACGGGCCAGCCGTTCCAGTTCCTGATCAAAAGCCTGCATGCCATCAAGGTTGCCGTCGCGTATGGCGTCCAGCAGCGTTTTGCCATCGCGCTCGCCGTGTTCCATGTATTCGCGCGTGCGCTGGTTGGAGCGCAGGATTTCAATGGCCGCCACGCGTCCGGCATTTTCTTTGCGCGGCACCAGCCGTTGCGAAATGATCCAGCGGAAACATCCCGCCAGCCGTGTGCGGATCATCTGTTGCTCCGCCATGGGAAACACGCCGACAATTCGCTCGACGGTCTTTGAGGCGTCAATCGTATGCAGTGTAGAGAACACCAGGTGGCCGGTTTCAGCGGCTTCCAGCGCGGTCTCAATGGTTTCACGGTCGCGCATCTCGCCTACCAGAATTACTTTGGGCGCTTGCCGCAGGGCCGCGCGAAGAGCCAGCGCGAAAGTTGGCGTGTCACTATGCAGCTCGCGCTGATGGACTGTGCTCTTTTTGTGTTTGTGAATGAACTCGATTGGATCTTCAATCGTCACAATATGGTAGGAATGCGTTTCGTTCATCACGTCCAAGATGGCCGCCAGCGTTGACGACTTGCCTGACCCCGTGGGGCCGGTGACCAGAACAATTCCGTTTTTCAGGTCCACCAATTCTTTCAGTTGTGCGGGCAGTTGCAGCTTCTCAAAGCTGGGAATGCCGGTGGGGATCACGCGCATCACAATAGCGCATGTGCCGCGCTGCATAAAAATATTTACGCGAAAGCGCGACTTTCCCGGAACGCTGTAAGAAAGATCGCAGGCACCCTGGCTCTTTAGCTGTTCCTGCGCTTTGCTGTTGCCGGCCATCAGGTCAACGGCAATGCGTTTTGTGTCATCGGCTGTGAGCACGGCCAGGTCGCCGATCTTCACTCCGGAAAGTTTGCCGCTCAGCTCCACCTGCGCCGGCTTGCCGGGAGAAAAAACCAGGTCACTTACGTTGGGAGAAACCTGCAGCATGGACGCGAGAATTACATTCGTGGAAATGGGTACGGGTGTGGCCTGCGAAGTTGGCGCAGCGGTATTCTGTGCGCCATTGGGCACAGAAGTATTCGAGGTGGTGGTATTCAAATCCATGGTCACGGGGAGACCTTTCTTGCAAGATTTGTACTGATAATAGCTATGGCCTACTGTCTGCCGCCAGATGGCCACCGTAATCTGAAGTTTTGGCCCGATTTTGTCGAGCACATGCCAAGTCTTTTGTTTTTAGGTATTTGCGCGAAATCGGTGTTGGCCCGTGGTCATCCATGTTCCCGCTTCCTGCGTAACTTCTGTAGTCTTACTGCGTATCATTACTGCCCGGCCGCACTGAATGATGGACTTCCACAGCCTCTACCAAAGTTATGCACCGCAGGTGCATCGCTTTGTGCTGTTCCTTTGCGGAGACGCGTCGCTGGCGGATGACATTACTTCAGAGACTTTCGTGCGCGCCTGGACTGCGCGCGGAAAAATCAGGGAAGCCACGGTCAAGGCCTACCTGTTTACCATCGCGCGCAACCTGTATCGCGACCATTTACGCCGCAACAACCGGCTTTCTGAACTGGAAGAGTCCATTCCTGATCCGGCCGTGGGCCTGGCCACGCGGACGGAACACAAAGCCGAGCTCAACGCGGTGATGGATGCGCTACAGCTGCTTTCTGAAGTGGACCGCGCGGCGCTGCTGATGCGCGTGCAGGAAGAAATGCCGTATGAAGAAATTGCGCAGACCCTGAACCTGCCCGTGACCACGGTGAAAGTAAAGGTACATCGTGCGCGGTTGAAACTGATGCATGCCAGAGAAAAATTTCAAGAGGTGCGTCCATGAAACTGGAACGTGATGTAATTGTTGATCTGCTGCCGGCGTACTTTTCCGGCGAAGCCAGCTCTGCCACGCGCACGCTGGTGGAAGATTTTTTCCATGAAGATCCGGCGTTTGAAACGTTTGCCCGCAACGCCGGCGGCCCGCTGGAAATGCTGAAAGCGCCCGCAGACCGGCCTGATCCGGAAAAAGAAAAGTTCGCGCTGGAGCGCGCCCGGCTGGTCACGGAGACGCGCAGCTCATTCTTTGGCCTGGGTGTAATTACCACGCTTATGCTATTTCTTTTCCGCATTCAGAACGGCAAGATTGTCTGGATCATGTGGGACCAGGGCGCCGTGCGGGGCGTGTGCTTTGGCGCGATGGCGGTTTTTTTCTGGACGCTTTACTTCTATGCCCGCCGCCGCACGGAACCTTTACCGAGCCACATAAAATTCCTATGGATGGCAAGTTTCTATAGCCTGCTCCCTTTTTTATTCAAGATCAAAGACCACAAGTTCATTCTTGTTTTTTTCAACGACGATCCCAGCGCAGGTTTTATCTTTGCCTTCTTTGCCGCGGCCCTCTGGGTGATTTATTTTGTCCAGCGTTACAAAGCGCGGCAGCAGTGAACTGCATTGATCGCCGTCATCGCGCGACATCGAAAAACCAAGACCATTTACCACAGAGGTCACGAAGGATCACAAAGGAAAAACTTACCGCTAAAAGCTAGATTTTTTCCAGCATTACCGGCACGCCCGGCTTGGGCTGCAATGTTACTGATGGATCTGGGCGCACATTGGCGGGATCAATGGCCAGCTTTAGGCGGAATCGCTGCAGGAGCAGCGTGAGCACTACCAGCAATTCGGTCATAGCAAAATTCAGGCCGACGCAGGTGCGCGGTCCGGCGCCGAAGGGTAGATAGGCATAGCGTGGACGGGCGGCTGAGTTCTCTGGCGCAAAGCGCTCTGGGCGAAACGCGTCCGGCTCCTGCCACCACTTGGGATGGCGCTGCGTGATGTAGTTAAAGATCAGAATTTCTGAGCCAGCGGGAATGCGGTAGCCGCCAATTTCGTCGTCGTGGATAGCGGTGCGTGCCAGCGTCCACACCGGCGGATAAAGGCGCATGCTCTCTTCCAGCACCATGCGGGAATAGCGCAGCTTCGTCAGGTCTTCATAGGCAGGAATTCTGCCATTGAGAAAGGCCGCTTCGTCGGTCATGCGCTCAACCACTTCAGGCCGCGTGGCGATGAGGAAACAGGTCCAGGCCAGGGCCAGCGTTGTGGTTTCGTGGCCAGCGGTGAGCAGGGTAATTACTTCGTCGCGCAGCTGCTTGTCAGACATGGGAGCGCCGTTGTCGTCGCGGGCTTCCATGAGCATGGTGAGCAGATCAGAGATGCGTGCTGTTTCCTTGCGACGGTCGGCAATAATGCGGTCCATGATTCCGTGTATGTTGGCCAGCGCTCCGCGATATTCACGATTGCGTTTGGTTGGCAGGCTCAGCGGCGGAGGAAAAATGGACCATGCGCGCTCCACGGAATAGTCGCGGCCAATATCGAGTGTGCGGCGGATGGATTCGGCATCAGCTTCAAGATTGGTGGTGAAAAGCACTTGTGCGGCGATGTTCAGGGTAAGGCGCATGAAGTCAGGCACCACGTCAAAAGCCGTGTGCTGCGCGGCGTTGCTCTCCCAGCGTCGCAGCATGGAGAGCGCGTTGTCTGCCATGGTCGGGACGAATGAAGCCACCTGCTGGCCCTGAAAGGAAGGCTGCGTCATTTTGCGCTGGCGCTGCCACAGTGAGCCTTCACTGGTGAGCAGGCCTTCGCCGAGCGAAAGCTTCAGGATCTTATAGCCGCGGCCTTTGCGATAGTTGGCAACGTTGCCTTGCAGCACATGCTGAATATGGTCGGGATGGCTGAGCTGGTGGGTAGTCCATACGCCGCGGTAGCGGACGATGTCACCGTATTTAAGTGCGGACTGGAAGAAGCCGCCCAGTGGATCTTTGCGAAACTTTGGCAGGTCCAGAAAGAACTGAAGCGTTGCGGGTCCGGGAGCTTTCTCTGGCTGGCTGGAGTGAGTCAACACTCATGATTCTATCTGAGAGCTTCTGGTTGAGAGCTGGCGCAGCCAGGAAGCGCAGACAAAACTATAACGTGGCCCCTGGCTATTTAGACGCCGCTGCCAATCAAAGGACAGTAAGAAATCGACAGTAAATATGCGGTTGGTAAAGGTGTTCGTTCCTGAACAGTTGGTATCGAAAGCGAACACCAATAAATTCCCATTTTGCAACTGGGCCCATTGATCTTTGAATAAATTCAACGGTTTAGGCACGCCGGAGTGTTTGGCATGGTAGATGCCACTATGTAAGGCAGGAACCGCAGTATGCAGTTTCAAATTTGAGTCTTTAGTAACCGGAGTTTTCTTATGTTCGACGGCAAGATGTTTGACAGCAAAAATAATCGCCTCTTAGATAGCATTTCATTCCGCCTGGCACTGATTGTGGCAGCCTTCGCTGTCTGGTCTGGTGCGGGCTATCTGTTGCTTTCTCTGTAAGCTAACGCTCCGCGCGTCGTCTGATAAGCAGGGGCAGTTTCTGGGCGTTGAAGGACGCCGGTGCAACGTTAGAGTTTAAAGGCAGGATTTGTCGCGCAGTTTCCTGGTCTTACAAACTTTCACGCAAACGATTGCACTGGCGCCCACAACCACAAGCCTTCCAGTCCAGTTTGAATTTTATTAGGGGATTAGGAATTTTTTGCGCTATGCCACGTGAGCGCGGGCAAATCCGTTCCACTCGACTGCCGCTGTAGGTTGCAAAGAATTAGCTTGAGCGGCACTAGACGAAAGGGCGGTACTAGACAAAAGCCCAGTGAGTTCCTGCTGCGGCTGGTCAGCAACTTTCTGTAAGGCCCCTGACTTTGCCGCCACCACGTCTTGTACTGGACAGGCCAGCAGCGTGGAGCATTCGCGCAGTGAGTAGCCTTCCAGTACTGCCATTACGAATACAAAACGTTCGAGTGGCGCCCAGGTGGCAACTTTGGCTGCGGTATCGTCCAGGGTTTCACTCTGTGAGATGTCATTCTGTGAGAAGACCGGAGATTTCGCTTGAACCGTTCCCGGACGCGGCGGAACAGGCGCAATCATCTTGATGGCATTTTGAATAATGGCGCGCTTGCTCCAGGCCCGTGCCCACTGCTTAAACACCGGATTACCATGAATGCTTTCATCCAACCCGCCCACAAAACATTGCTCTGCCTTGGCCTGGTCGGCGGTCAGAAGAAACGCCAACCGATGCAGTCCCACCATGTCTTCAGTGAATATCTGCTGAAAATCCTTGCAGGTCGCGTATTCTGTGGCCCGTTCAGTAGCGTGCTGTTTTTTACTGCGGAACATCGTATCTCCCTGCCCTGTTGAATATACGTAACGGATGGGCAAACGGTTTCAATTCGCTCGATGATTTGTCTCGTGGGTTCTTAGACGGTTTTGTAGTGAATCTGGGTTCAAAAAATATTCGGTCAAAAAATATTCGGCCAAAATTTATGGTTCAAAACGAGTCAGCAAAAAAACGATTTGTTCGACTCACTTATGTAGACGTTTGTCTTATTGAAAAATTTTGCCTGGAAAGCGCCTTGAGGTGATTACTGTGTCTTTCGCGCACCATGAGTTCAGAGCTATGCAGTTGAATCCAAGGGGTTTAAACTCAACTGCATTAGCTGCTCCGCCAAGTGAAATATTTTATTTCAGTTCGTTGTTAATGATGTTGGCCAGCCGCTCACCGGCCAGGGCCACGCGCTGGTCGGCAATTTGCTGGGCCTTGGCTTTATATCCCGGCGTGATGGTGAAAGGGCCATCGCCAATGCTAATCGGATCCATATAGACATCAGCCTTGGCAATCTCAAAACTTTCGCTTGTCCACGTAGCGACGGTTTTTACATTCGCCAGCGCCGGGTCTGCCGGAGCCAGAGCGCTGGCGTAGGGAATGACCTCAGCGGGGTTCGAACTGTCACCGGGCAGGCCATCCCAGAAGGCGTGTAGTTCGCTGTTCGGACTGCTCAGCTTCACGTTGTTTCCGCCAGCGTCGCCTTTGAGATCAGACGCGCCGGTACGGGTAGAAGAGTGGAGCGGCTGGTGTACGTCGCCCACAAGATGCATCAGCCAGACCAGATCGTAGGATTTGAGCGCGTCAGTTTTGGTTGAAGCCAGCGCTTTGCGGAAGACCGTAATTTCGGTCTCGCCATTCGGCTTAGGCACGGCCGGAAGCGCGGTTCCGTCCTGGGTGAAAGGTGAATCAACAAAGTGCCAATATTTATGCCGAAGGTGGTCGGTGTAGCCTTTGTTTTGCGATGCCGTCGGTCCGGCGGGTGGCTCATCGCCATTGTCAGCGCCATCATTTGTGTAAGCTTTGTCGCTCTTGATCTCGTCCGGCCAGGTGGCGGCGATCATAAAGATCATCAGGTTTTGCTGGTCCGCCGGAGTGCCCGCCGGAATCAGCTTTTTCCACTTGGTGGCGTAATACGGATTCTTCTTAAGCAGCACGGCCACGCGGGCTTTCTTGGCGGCCGTGAGCTTCTGGTAGGCGACGTAGGCCACGGCCATGTGTCCAAAACTGAACCAGGCTTGTGAAGTGGAGCTGAAAAGAACTAGACACAGTGTAACGATGAGAAGCTGACGCAGCTTTGACATGGGTGGCTCCTTGCAAGGCAAATTTTGTCTGGGGCCTGAGTTCTTACGGATGGGTTCCTATAACTAGTGTTGAAATAACTTTGAACGTTACAAGAACTAGGTAAAGAATTCATCTGTGTTTGGGAAGGTTAAGCCTTTCAAATTGAAGGGTGATAGCGTTCCGGCCGGCGTTTTCTCCCGGAATTCACAACCAGGGCGACACCGCGCCAGCCCCGGAGTTCCCAAAGGCAGCAAAAATAAATACTGCGCCGCAATATGAGAAATCCAGTAATATCGGATTTGTAAGCGTTGGTGAGAGTGTTTTTGTGCAGGCTCATCCCCAAATTCGTATTCTGCTCTGGCAATGTAAGTTCCTGTTGCGCACCGCCAGCCTCTTAGTCCCCGGGCCACAACGTGCGGAGTGGTATCAAAAACGCTCTGGCGACGCATGGCACTGGCTCCACTTTCTGGCTGAGTCAGGGCGGCTTACTGTTAACCCATCGTTGGAAGTGTGGCGCTATTGCAAGCCGGCATTTCTGCAGGCGGCGTGGCTGCGCTTCGATCGCAAGAAAGTTCTTCGCCTTTATAATGAGAAGCCTCGCACAGCCCGCTTCTGCTTAAGCGCAATTCTTGCCGGGCTGTTCTTTGTGGTGTTGATCACAGGCTTAGCGCCCATTATTCGTTCAGGATTTAAGCCGTTGCCATTTCGCCAACCAGATCGTCTGGCGTATCTCTCCATGCGCGGAAGTTTTACCAAGTACGACGAAGAGAACCTCTTCCGTGTCACCGGACAATGGGCCGAGCGCAGCAAGACAACGGAAATGGCAGCGGCATACTCCTGGCATCCTGTGACAATCACCGTTGGCACGCATAAACAGGCGGACGTAAGCGCGCGCGTCTCGCCCAATTTTTTTGAATTGCTTGGGAACAACGCGGCAGTAGGCCGTTTATTTGTTTCCGCCGACGAACAGAATTGCCCTTCGTGTGTGCTGATCACGCACCGCCTGTGGAAGGCGCAATATCATTTAGACCGTGAGGTTATCGGCAAGACAGTTTTGCTGGATGGGCGGCAGGGAACCATTATTGGTGTGCTTCCAGAAAATTTTGTTTTCATCTTTCCCGAAGTCACCGTATGGATGCTGCCGAACTGGGGCACAACTACAAATAATTTTGCTGACCGCACCGGTGCTGTTCTGCGCATGGATCCCAACACTACACTGGCGCAAACCAGGCTGGAAATTGGGAGCATGGCCCAGACAGACGGCTACGGGCAGCCGCAGCTGGAATCATTTGTTTCGCGGGCTCATCAGGGAGCCAAGCTCTATCTGTTTTTTACCGCACTCTCTTTGCTGGGCGGAATCGCGCTGGGCAGCAAGCGGCTGGGCAATGCCAAGACGCACCGCATCAAATTGAGCTTCCGCAATCAACTGCGCTGGTGGGGATTCTTCACCCTGAAGACTTTGCTGCTGCTGGCCGTCTGCTTTGTGGGCTCTCTGGAATTTATGGGCCGTGCTTCCATTGCGTTTACGGGTTCAGTGCATCCGCTGGTCGGGCCGTTTTCTACGTGGCTATTCCTGGTCACGGCAATGGTTGCACTCTCATGGTCGCTGCATGATCAAGGCCGACGCTGCCGCCTATGTCTGAGACGTCTGAGCAATGAGGCGTCAGTGGGCGTGCCCGGATACCTGCTGCTGGATTGGTGGGGCACCGAGCTGGCCTGCTCAGACGGCCATGGCATGCTCCACGTTCCTGAGATGAAATCCAGCTGGCAGGAATTCGACCAGTGGGTTCCACTCGACGAATCCTGGAAGCCGCTCTTCGATCATGAAGAGCCAGTGCATACTCCCTGATTTTTTAGCTTAAAGATTTTGCGGCTTAGAAGCTGCCTCTGCCGCCATCATCGTCACTGGTCATGCCGGCAAAAGGATCGTCATCCTCAGCCGCTGCGCTCGTAGGGGTCTGCTTGGCCGGGGCCTGATCGCCTGCAGGTTTGTCTTTCTCCTGGTCTTTTTTGTGCTGCTCGCGCATCTGTTTGAGCTGTTCTTTTTGCTCCGGAGTCAGCACGGCAAACATCTGCTGATGGGCGGTTTTGCGCAGGGCCAGCATCTTTTCTTTCTTCTGGTCTGCGGTCAGAGAGCTGTCCTGCCGGATCGCCATTCCCTGCTTCCGCATATCCTTGCCAATCTGCTGGAACTGTTCTTTTTGCGCGTCAGTAAGGTTAAGTTTCTGGGCGAGCATGCCCATGCGCTGGCCGCCAGCCATGCGTCTGCGGCGCTGTCCGGCATTTGGCTGCGACCCACTTTGCGATTGGCTGCCTTGGCTCTGGTCTTGCGTCTGCTGCGCCTGGGCCGTCAGCGGCAACAGCGCTACAGATGTAAGTCCTGCAAGAAGAATACGATGAAAGAATTTAGGCATGGTGTCCCCTTCGCCTGATATTAACCCGCTCGGGCCAGGGAAGTTTCTGTCCTCAACCCAAAGGTAACTTTTGTCTTTTTTTCGGGTTGCTACCTTGGATAGGACGCTGGAGAATGGGAAAAGCGGAGAATACTGGAATGAAGACAATGAAGAAGTTGATGGCAGTAGCAGGCATAA
>DASXZE010000231.1:0-8817 GCA_036502105.1 Candidatus Angelobacter sp.
GGATTCACTAGTTCGGCAAACCATTCGTGCCGCAGATCCCTGGCGGCAGTTTCCAGGCTAATTTTTTGAGTGTTTGCGTAAGCCGGAACGTTGCTTGTGCCGAGATGAAACTCAAGCTGGTGCTTCGCGGCGAGCTCTTGAACAAATTGCTGGTCGGCATCAGCTTCAGCGCCGCGAATCTGGTGATTGAAGTGCGCTACCGAAAGCACCACGCCTAATTCTTCACGCACCTCCAGCAGCACCCGCAGCAGCGCCACGGAATCCGCGCCGCCGGAACAGGCAACGGCCACGCGATCTCCCGCACGGAGCAGCCGCTGGTCGCGAATATATTTGAGAACTTTTTCCAATCAACTCACATTCTTGAAAAATTTAGCTAAGCCACAAAAAGAATCGCTCGGTGCAACCGCATCCGCCTAGCTTATCCATCCTCCATTCTATCTGTGTCATCGTGGTAAGCCTTAACCCTGATTTTTGATCAGTGTCATCAGTGCAAATCGTCATCATTGCAAATCAGCGGTAAGTTATTTCCTGATCCGCGTTCATCCGCCCAAGCCTACGGTAGCCTTGTCTTCTCCGCGCCTCAGCGTCTCCGCGGTGAGCATTAGGTTTTCCCGATCACCAGATCATCCGATCACGCGCGATCACCCGATTTCCTCCGTGCTTCTGCCAAAGTTGTTATACTTTTCACCCGATGAAAGTGATCGTAATCATTCCGGCTGCTGGCCTTGGCACACGCATGACGTCGGCCAAAAGAGGCGCGCCCTCAAAACAGTTTTTTGAGATCGACGGCACGCCCATTGTCATTCACACGCTGCGCGTCTTTGCGCGCAATCAGCAGATCAGCCAGATCGTTGTCGCGCTGCGCAAAAATGAAATGGAACGTTTCAGCAAGCAGCTGGAAAAAGAAAAACTCAGCAGCAAAGTAAAAGTAGTGGAAGGCGGAGAGCACCGCCAGGAATCAGTGGCCAACGCGCTGGCTCAACTCAACGCCGCACCCGATGACATTATTCTGGTCCACGATGCAGTGCGGCCATTCGTCGATGACGAAATCATTGCCAACGTAATTCACGAAGTCGAGCGCCACGGCGCAGCCATCGCCGGACTGCCTGCGGTTGACACCATCAAGCAGGTAGAGCGCGCCGCTGAAGGCGCGATTATTACCTCGACAATCCCGCGCGAACGCATCGTGCAGGCACAAACGCCGCAGGGCTTCCGCTATGAACTGATCAAACGCGCCTTTGACAGCGCCACCGCTGACGGCTTCACCGGCACCGACGAATCGTCACTGGTAGAGCGCCTGGGCGAGAGCGTGTGGGTGGTAATGGGCTTACCAAGAAATATAAAGATCACAACGCCAGCCGACATGGAGTTGGCGGAGTTCTTTGTTGGTCTCACCACTGGTAAGAAATTATGAGAATTGGTTATGGCTGGGACTCCCACGAATTTCAATCCGGCGTTACTTTAAAAATTGGCGGCGTTACGCTGCCGCATGACAAAGGTCTTGCCGGCCACTCTGACGGCGACGTTCTTCTCCACGCCATCACTGACGCTCTGCTAGGCGCTGTGGCCGCCGGTGATATTGGCAGCTACTTTCCACCGACCGATGTCAAGTGGAAAGGCGCTGACTCCGTTATTTTTCTGGAAGAGGCGCTGAAACAAGTGCGCCTTGCCGGATACAAAGTTTCTAACATCGATTCAACGTTGATCCTGATGGAACCGAAGATTGTTCCGCATGCGAAGAAAATCCAGGCGCGCGTTGCCGAATTGCTCGGCGTGAAGCCCAATCAGGTCGGCATCAAGGCCAAAACTCCAGAAGGCATGGGCACAGACAACGCGGCTATCGCGCATGTGGCTGTATTACTGGAGCAGGTTGCGAAGCGGAAAATCTCTTCTCCAAAAAAATTGACTGCTAAAAAATCTAGTGCAAAGAAAAACAAAACCTTGAAACACAGAGGAAAGAAGTAAGCAGAGGAAAAAGTGAGCAACACTTTTCTGTCTTCAAAATCGGCTTGTGATTTTCATATGACTACCCTTTTGGCATTAAGAACGTGGTATTTGAGCTCTTGAAGTTCTGAGCAACGATGCAGCGAGAAAAATTTCTATGTAAACAATAAAGACCTTAAATTCATTCCTCTGCTTCCTCAGTTCCTCTGCGTTTCAAAGGTGTTCTCTTGTTTCCAGTCAGCTGTACTGCTACCCTTGTTTGCTTTCCGCGAACGTCATTTCACTTCCGGTGGTGCCTATAAATGAAGAAATGCATTTCGTCCCTCGTCGTTCTTTTTCTTTTTGCCGGCGTTCTTAGTGCCCATGCGGCTGGCCCTCTGCTCATGCAGACGCCCACGCTTTCCATGACTCATATTGCGTTCGCTTATGCAGGTGATCTATGGCTGGTCCCTCGTGAAGGCGGCGAGGCGCGCTTGCTCACCAGCGGCAGCGGCACCAAGAGCAATCCGGTTTTCTCGCCGGACGGAAGCATGATCGCTTTTACCGGCGACTATGACGGCAACGTGGATATTTACGTCATGCCCAGCGCAGGCGGCGTTCCCAAGCGGCTTACGTATCACCCCGCAGTGGATGAAGTAATGGGCTGGGCATCTGACGGCAAGTCTGTCCTCTTCCGTTCTACGCGCAACAGCTATTCGCGCTTCAACCGGCTCTTTACGGTCTCACTCGACGGCGGATTGCCACATGAGTTGCCTCTGCCCATGGCAGAAGCCGGAGCGTTTTCTCCTGACGGCAAAAGCATCGCTTATGTGCCAGTGGACAACAATCGGCGTCTCTCGGCCATTGGATGGAAGCGCTATCGCGGTGGCAAAGCTTCGCGCGTGTGGATCGCCAATCTTTCGGATCTAAGCCTGGAGCAGGTGCCGCGTGAGACCTCGAATGACGGCAATCCCATGTGGGTGGACAGCAAGATTTATTTTCTTTCAGACCGCAGTGGCCCATTCACTCTGTTTGCCTATGATTTGAAGACCAAGAAAGTTGACCAGGCGCTGGCGGGCAACGGAGTTGATATTAAGTCCGCTTCAGCTGGCCCCGGTGGAATTATCTATGAGCAATTTGGCTCGTTGAATCTTTTTGATCCAGCCACGGGTAAGTCCTCGGTGGTTCCGGTGACGGTGGCCGCTGATCTGCCCAATATCCGCCCGCATTTCAAGAAGGTTGAAAATGAAATTGCCGGCGCTGCACTCTCACCCAGCGGTGCGCGCGCAGTGTTTGAAGCCCACGGCGAAATCCTTACCGCTCCAGGCGAGAAGGGCGACATACGCAATCTGACCAACACGCCCGGCGTGATGGAGCGCGATCCAGCATGGTCGCCCGATGGCAAGTGGGTGGCTTACTTCTCTGACGAGTCTGGTGAGTATCAGCTCTTCCTGAAAAATCCTGACGGCATGGGCGATGCCAAAAAGATTTCGCTCGGCTCGCCTGCGTCTTTTTACTATGACCCTATCTGGTCGCCAGACAGCAAGAAGATTGTTTTCTCTGACAAGCGGCTCAACATCTGGTATGTGGATTTGGCAAAAGGCGCGCCGGTAAAAATTGATACCGATACGTATGACAGTCCAACGCGCACGCTTGATCCCGTGTGGTCGCCAGACAGCCGCTGGATTGCCTACTCCAAAACGCTGGTCAGCCACATGCATGCCATCTTTGCTTATTCAGTGGAGCAGGCAAAAAGTCTGCAACTGACTGACGGCCTGAGTGACGCGCGCTTTCCCGCCTTCGACCAAAAAGGACAATATCTCTATTTCGCCGCCAGCACGGATATCGGCCCAACAACTGGATGGCTTGATCTCTCCAGCATTAATCGTCCCATCACGCGCAGTGCATATCTGATGGTCCTGCGCAAAGATGTGCCTTCACCCCTCGCCCCGGAAAGTGACGAAGAAAGGGCTGCGGGTACGGCTGATGATTCCAAACCAGACACTGACAAGGCGCAGCCCAAGGCAGAAGAGAAGCCAGAGCAGGAGCCGACCAATCCAGAAGAAAAAGCCAAGGCGCAGGACGCGCGCGCAGTGAAGTCAGTGAAAAATGAAGGCGTGACCGTGCGGATTGACGCAGAGAATATCAGCCAGCGCATTCTGGCCTTACCCATTCCGCCGCGCGACTACGGCAAGCTGGTGGCCGGAAAAGCGGGAACAATCTTTTTGATTGAAGATCCGCAACGCCCCGGCCCGGACCAGCAGACAACTTTGTGGCGCTTTGATCTTACGTCGCGCAAGCCGGAAAAACTGATGGAAGGCGTAAACAGCTTCAGCGTCTCCTTTGATGGCAAGAAAATGCTTTACAGCCGCGGACGCCGGGGCAACATGCGTTGGTTTATCAGCTCCGCGGTGGCTCCTGCGCGTGGAGAAGGCCCGGCCGCCGGCCGGCCAGACGCGCCCATGAATCTTGGCCGGATGGAAGTGCAGGTTGATCCACGCGCTGAATGGAAAGAGGAATACAACGAAGTTTGGCGCATTGAGCGTGACTTCTTCTATGATCCCAGTCTTCATGGACTGGATTGGCCGGCAATGAAAAAACGTTACGAGCCATATCTTAAAAATGTTGGCAGCCGCATCGACTTCAGCTATCTGCTCTCAGACATGCTGGGCGAAATCACGGTGGGCCACATGTATATCCGCACGCCAGCCGATCCACCGTCAGAGCAGGGCAAGGTGGGCTTGCTCGGCGCTGATTATCACATTGAAAACGGGCACTATCGCCTGACCAAAATTTATCAGGGTGAGAACTGGAACCCGCAACTGCGCGCACCGCTCACGCAACCGGGAGTAAATGTCCAGCAAGGCGATTACCTGTTTGCCGTGAATGGCAAAGAGTTGAACCCAACTGACGAAGTATTTGAGCTCTTTGCCGGCACTGCAGACAAAGCCACTGTGCTGAAAGTTGGTCCGACGCCAGACGGCAAAGGCGCGCACACGGTCACCGTGGTTCCCATAGAGTCCGAAGCGGCGCTGCGCAACCGCGCATGGATTGAAGGCAATCTGCACGCGGTGGATAAACTGAGTGGCGGAAAACTGGCTTACGTCTATCTGCCAGACACCGGCTTTGGCGGATACACGTCGTTTAACCGTTACTTCTTTGCCCAGATTGGACGCGAAGGCGCCGTAATTGACGAACGCTTTAACGGCGGTGGCTCAGCGGCAGATTACGTGATCGATTATTTGCGCCGTCCACTGCAAAACTACTGGATGACCCGTGAAGGCCATGATTTCACCACGCCGGTGGGCGCCATCTTTGGTCCCAAGGCAATGATTATCAATATGTATGCCGGCTCCGGCGGAGACGCGCTGCCCTGGTATTTCCGTGACGCCAAGATCGGCCCAATGGTGGGCACGCGGACCTGGGGCGGGTTGGTGGGAATTTATGACTATCCTAATCTCATGGATGGCGGCTCAGTTACAGCGCCGCGCGTGGCGTTTTACAATCGCAATGGTGAATGGGACGTGGAAAACCACGGCGTCGCGCCTGATTACGAAGTGGAGATCACGCCCAAAGACTGGATGAGCGGCCATGATCCGCAGCTGGAAAAAGCTGTGGAGCTGGTAATGGATTCACTCAAGAAGAATCCGCTGCCTGAGGGTAAGCGTCCGGCGTTCCCCAATTACCACAAGTAAAATTACTATTCGAAATCAGGGCGTTGGATATTTGCCAGCGCCCTGAATATTTAAGCGTAACTTTCAAGAGATTCAAGCGTAGAAAGGAAACTATGGGAAACAGACCAGCAGGCTATTGGATTCTTGTGCTTATTGCGGTTGCGGTGGTGATAGCGTCTTTCATGATGCGCTCTTCGCCCGACCCTCACACTCATCAGATCTCCCGCTATATGGGCTATGGCGGCATCGCTCTGTTATTGATTGCCCGGTTCGTTTTTCCTGCGAGACGGGACACCACTCCGCCGATACCAAAGGACTAAGAAAGATGTCGGGGCGATGGAGTGTGATGATCTGGGCAGCAGCTTAGGCAGACATTCTTTAGGTAAAGATGCTTTAGGCGGAAATCGAAAGCCAGATTCGTCCGGCCTCAATCAGAGATATGAAAATTCCAATGATGAAATACATATTTTGCGCAGTGGCATCACTGGGCGGGGCGGGTAACTGCACGCCACGGCTGCGGAAGAAGCCATCGAGCGCGCGCTCATGCTGCATAATCATGCTGGCCAGCGGCCGATGAAAAATGGCGATCACCACGCCCAGCAGCAGTCTTGTAATTTCCACGATCATTTCCATTGAGTCTAAGCATCGCATCAAATCGTGACAATCAGTAGAAAAACCTAGTTGAGAGCACGAAAGTAGCACTGAACGGCGGTTTTTGCGTGTTAGAATTGGGGCTACACCCCTTCCCATGAATGCAGACCTAGAAAAGCTTATCGAGTTGGAAAAAGTTGATCGCGAGGCGAATCGCCTGTCTGAAGAAGTAGCCGGATTGCCCAAACGGGTGGCCGCGATTGAAGAAAAACTGGCTGAACACAAAGCCGCGGTGGAAAAAGCCAAAGCCGGCGTAAAAGGCAATGAGGCAAACCGCCGCCAACTGGAAGCCGACATCAAGGGATTCCAGGAAAAAATTGCCAAATACCGCAGCCAGTCCTCCAACGTAAAAACCAACGAAGAATATCGCGCGCTGATGCACGAAGTTGAGTTCGCGGAAAAGCAGATCAGCGTCTGCGAAGACAAAATTCTTGAATTAATGCTGGGTCTGGAAGCCGCCGACAAAGCCCTGAAGATTGCCGAAGCCGAGTTGAAAACCGAATCCACTGACGTGGAAAAAGAAAAAGCTGAAGCGCATGTTCGCACTGCTGAAGACGAAAAGCTGCTAGCCGGGCTAAAAGAAAAGCGCACGCAGCTCACAGCTGGCGTGAATGAAAGCACCATGGCGCACTATGATCGCGTGATGCGCCAGCGCAAAACGGCCATTGCCGAGGCGCGCGACCAGAAATGCATGTCCTGTTTTGTGATGATGCGCCCGCAAACGTGGCAGGAACTCCGCACCAACGAACACATTATTACCTGTAATTCCTGCGGCCGGATTCTCTTCTTTGACCCGGCGAGTGAAGTGGCTGCTCCACCTCCAGAACCCGCCAAGAAAAAGAAGAGCAAAGCGCGTGTTGCCAAGCCAGCAGCTGCAGTAGAAACCGCCGAAGCGGAAGCCCCGGAAGTGGAGACTGAGTCTGAAGTCACGCCCACGCAATAACCAACCTTCCTATATGCTGTTTGTCTGATGGCAAACAGCTCCCCGAGAAAAGTAATCGTCAATGACCGCGCTGCCAAGCGCCTGCGCGACGGCCACGTATGGATTTACGCCTCCGATATTCTCAATGACGCCGGCACACAGCCCGGCGCTCTGGTGCATGTGGTCGGCCCCAAAGATAAAGTGCTGGGCTCGGCCATTTATAGCTCATCTTCGCAGATCCGGCTGCGCCTGCTGGGGCGGGAAATTCTGGGCTCAGAAGATGAATTGCTGCATCTGCTGCGGCAGCGCCTGTGGGAGGCTTTTTCCTATCGGAAGAAGCTGGTCCATGAGTCTGACTCTTGCCGTCTCGCTTTTAGCGAAGCTGACCGCCTGCCCGGGCTGATGATTGATCGTTATAACGACGTTTACACATTTCAGATTCTCACCCAGGCATGGGACCAGCCAGAGCGCAAGCAAGCCATGCTTGAGACGCTCAAAAAACTTACCGGGGCGGAACACATTGTGGAGCGCGTGGACGAACGCATCCGCGAACTCGAGCAGCTGCCGGCGATGGAATCGGCTCTGGTTGAAGGGACCCGAAGCAACACCGTTATCACCATGAATGGTATCAAGCTCCAATATGACGCTCTGGGCGGCCAGAAGACCGGGGCATTTCTTGATCAGCGGGAAAATTACGCAGCAGCCGCGAAATACGCTCGCGGCGAAGCTCTGGATGTCTGCACTTATCATGGCGGATTTGCCCTGCACCTGGCACGCGTTTGTAAGTCCGTTACGGCCGTGGATATTTCCCGCGAAGCTCTGGAAGTGGCCGAGCAGAATGAAAAACTCAATCCGGCTGAGGGCAAGCCAGAAATTGAATGGATTGAGGGCAACGCCTTTGATCTGATGAAGGATTATTCTTCGTCCGGCAAGCTGTATGACGCAATTGTGCTGGACCCGCCAGCCTTTGCCAAGTCAAAGAAGCACCTGGAATCCGCCATGCGCGGCTATAAAGAGCTCAATCTGCGGGCCCTTAAGATGCTCCGCCCCGGCGGCATTCTTGTGACCTGCTCCTGCTCATTTGCTGTGAGCGAAGAGGACTTTCTAGGCATGCTGACCGAAGCTGCGCAGGATGCCCATCGATCGGTTCGGATACTGGAGAAGCGAGCCCAATCTCAAGACCATCCCATCCTGCTGGGCGTGCCAGAGACGCATTATCTGAAGTGTTTTGTGTTGTCTGTGGCCTGATCCTTCAGCCAAATCTCCCTTACAGCTAGATTTAAACTATTGAAAATAAACGGTTATATAGGTTTTGTTAAATATTGACAACAACGCACTCATATTTTATGATTCGTTTACTATAATCAAGGCATCCAATAGAACGTAAGCAGCACGGCAATCATTTAAACCAATACTTTTTAGAAGGAGAACCACCTCATGACCATGATTACCCGAATCGACCCTTTCCGTGAGTTCGCAACATTTTTCGGCAATTTTGCTGAGCCAACGGCAAGGACAAATTGACCACCGGCAACTTTGTGCCTCCCGTGGACGTTTACGAAGACGAGCAGAACCTGACCCTGAAGCTGGAAATCCCCGGCGTGGAAGAGTCTAACCTGAACGTGAGCGTTGAAAACGAGACTTTGA
>DASXZE010000232.1:0-7585 GCA_036502105.1 Candidatus Angelobacter sp.
CATGCTCACCCTGTCACAAGAAAAATAGATGAAAGGCAATCATTGCTGCTTCTCTGATTCAGGAAATAATGAGCGCATCGTCGCCAACCGCTTCCTCACAACACCAACTCCATCCCTTCAGCCGCTGCCCTTACTTTGGGATAGTACTCACGGGCCTTGGTTACTACGGAGTCGATGCATGTATCCGAATGGTCTGGGTCGTGGTGAAAAAGGATCAGCTCTTTTACGCCGCTTTCCATCACTATGTTTACGGCTTCGCGCCAGTGGCTGTGGCCCCAGCCTTGTTTGCGGGCGGCGTATTCGTCGGGGAGATATTGGGCGTCGTAGATTAGCACGTCTGCGCCTTCGGCGAGTTTGCGCACGTTTTTATCAAAGATGGTGTGGCCGGGCTCATTGTCTGTGGCGTAGACCAGCACCTTGCCTTCAGCTTCCAGGCGGAAACCCAGGCAGCCCTGGGGATGGTTGAGCCATTTGGCGTCAACGGTGCAATGGTCAAAGGCGATGCGGCCTTCGTCGATGTTAGAAAATTTGCGCTGCGCGGCCATCTCGTCCATCTTGACGGGAAAATATGGGTCGGCCATCTGTTCTTCCAGCGCTGTCTGCAAGCCGCGCGTCTGGTTGGATGAGTGAAAGACGAATGAGTTATTGCGGTCGCCATAGAGCGGTGCGAAAAACGGAATGCCCTGGATGTGGTCCCAGTGAAAGTGCGAGAGAAAAACGTGTGCGCTGATGGGATGTTCGGTGCGTCCGTTATGCGCTTTTTGCGCTTCCTGCTCCAGCGCCAGCTGCTTGCCCAGATTGCGGAACCCGGTGCCGCAATCAAAGATATAGATATGCTCGTTGACGCGCACCTCAACGCAGGAGGTATTGCCGCCATAGCGCAAATTTTCTGATTGAGGTGTTGGCGTTGAGCCGCGCACACCCCAGAATCTGACTAGCATTCTCTATTCACCTGTGGCGTCACAGCTTCCATTTGAGACGCCTGCAACCTTTAAGCTCTCTCACGCAAAGACGTCCAGGGGCGTGGCCGGCTCGCGTGAAAAAATATTTCTGCCTGGTTTGCTGAAAGTATATTCCAACTCGGGCGCTTGGAACCATAGGTTTATGCCCCGCAGGCATAATCAAATGAGTACTTTGGGCACGGAGGAAGGACGTGTCCGTTGGGTTATGGCGGCGCGGCGGGACATGAGAATCAATTAAGATAAACGAGCATGCTATTCCCAGATTACAAAGAATTCTCCCGGCTGGCCCGCACAGCAACGCTGGTTCCAGTGGCTAAAACCGTGGCTGCCGACCTGCGCACGCCGGTGTCAGCGTTCTTGAGCATTGCCGCGGATGAGCCCAACTGTTTTCTGCTGGAGTCAGTGGAAGGCGGCGAAAAAATTGGCCGCTATACCTTTCTTGGCGCGCGACCTTATATGGTGCTACGCGCGCGCGGCACTGAGATCACGCTGGAGCGTGGCGGAAAAAAGACCAGGCTGGAAGGCAGCATCTTTAAGATCATCGACGGCCTGCTCCGCGAGCACACGCCCGCGCCAGTTGCGGGATTGCCTCCGTTCACCGCCGGCGCCGTTGGATACTTCGCACATGATGTAGTTCGGCAACTTGAGCGCCTGCCGGTCATCGCCAAAGACGATCTGCAAATGCCCGACTGCACGCTGATGTTCTTTGACCGTCTGCTGGCGTTTGATCATGTGCGCCATGAAATTTTTATCATCGCCACCGCCGATGTCCGCAAGCAGTCGCCCAAGCAGGCCTATGCGCAAGCCGTGCGTGACATTGAACGCATTGAGCGGCAGCTCGCCGTGCCGCTGCCCAAAAAATTCCTGCGCGCGGCGAAGCCCAAAGCCGGCAAGCTGAAGATCAATTGCTCCGTCACCAAAATACAGTTTGTCCGCACCGTAGAGAAGATCAAGGAATACATAGTTGCCGGCGACGTATTCCAGACCGTCCCATCCTTGCGGCTTGAGCTTGAGCCTGGCATCGATCCACTGAACGTGTATCGCGCTTTGCGGCGCGTGAATCCATCGCCCTATATGTACTTTCTCCGCATGACGGGGCTGCAAAGTGAAGAGATGACCGTCCTCGGCTCATCGCCAGAAATGTTAGTTCGAGTGACGGGCAAAAAGCTTGAGTACCGGCCCATCGCCGGTACGCGCAAGCGCGGCAAAGATGAAGCCGAAGACCTGCGCCTGGAAGAAGAGCTGCGCCAGGACGAAAAAGAGCGCGCCGAGCACGTGATGCTGGTTGACCTCGGCCGCAATGACGTGGGCCGCGTGAGCGAATTTGGCACCGTAAAAGTGCGCGACCTCATGTTCGTCGAACGCTATTCCCACGTCATGCATCTGGTCTCAGCCGTGGAAGGCACGCTGCGCGCAGGGCTCACGCCTGTCGACGCACTCGCCGCCTGCTTCCCCGCCGGCACTCTCACCGGCGCACCAAAAGTCCGCGCCATGGAAATTATTGAAGAGGTCGAGCCCGTCCGCCGAGGCATCTACGGCGGCTCCGTTCTCTACGCCGACTTCGCCGGCAATCTGGATTCCTGCATCGCCATCCGCACCATGCTCATGAAAGGCAAGAAAGCTTACGTGCAGGCCGGCGCAGGCATCGTTGCCGACTCAGTCCCTGAAAGCGAATACCAGGAGTGCCTGAACAAAACGCGAGCACTGGTCAGAGCAGTAGAGTTGGCGAGGTCAGGCGAGTAGTGGGATCTGCTTTTTCAGAACAGCGTTGATCAGCGGTAAGGTTTTGCTTCTTTGGCTATCCTTTGTGATCCTTCGTGTCCCTGTGGTAAAAGCTTTTGCTCTTCCGATGACGCGCGATGTCGGTGATGTCGTGTGATGACCCGATCCTAAGTCCGTTCTCCGCAACTCCGTGGTGAAATAGTTTTTTCGTTTCTCCGATCAGCAGATCATGCAGCCTATACCCTCTTCCACACGCCTTCAAGCAATGCAGGCACCCACTTTTCCGCAGGACAACGGCTCCAACTCTGGCTTAGAAAAAGAAGATCCCGGTTGGCTGCGCCTTTGCTCGCGCTTCCCAGGCCAAGAATAAACAAAGAGCCCCGGCGAAAAGGACAGCCGCCAATCTCGCCGCGCGCCTTCGCCTGGCGTGTAACCGTATTCGCAGGGAAGAGGCATTCGTCCACAACCGCAGCCGTTGTCAGGGAAGGCTGTAGCGCTGGATCGGCAGCCAGCTGCCGCATCTTTTTCAGGCCGTCTACAATGTGATGCAGGGCCACGCTGATTCCGTTCACGCCGGCCATATCTCCATTCACCATGGATGCAAGAAGAATTTTGGCCCGCTTCAGTTTGCCGCTCACGCGCCAACCCAGCATCTTGAGCATGTTGCGCGAGCCCGCAGCTTCAAGCACCGTGCAGGCCGCGGCCCAGCTCTCAGGGGTTGCCGTGAAATTTTCCACAAACAATCTTCCTACACTCTGCTGTACCAGCGGCCCAATCCGCTGCGCATCGCCAGCGCCACGCACCCACTCAGCCAGCGGCTCCAGTTCAGCCGGACCATCCTTCACCTGCTCAGCTTTCTGGTTCAATCGCAGCCATAGTTTGTCTTGTGCATCCGCGCGGGCCTGATCAGTGCGCGGCAGCATGGTTGGATACCGTTTGCCCCTGACGGAAAAGATACGCAGCATCTTGCCGCGGCGTTTCCGGTTAAGTACCGGAGCAGGCCCGGTAAAGTCTCTATCGAGCGTTGGCTCCATGGAAACCGCCCGAATCTCAGCCGGGTCTGTGACCACCACAACGTCAGTAATGCCGGGGAAATACGTGCGCTTCATGCTGCGTATCCTCACGCAATAAGGAGTGACTGCCTGAAATTTCTCTGTTGTTTTATCAATTTTTGGTGGCTGGAGTCCATCGGGAACTATTTTCACTGACGGCGCGGAGAACGGTGACCCGCCGTGATCGGGACACGAACGAGCGCCCGAATTAAGCGCAAGAATAAGGGGTGGAGCAGGCATTTATGCCTGCGTAAAGACTCATAAAATCTCTGCCATACGCCGTAGGCCCGCGCGCAGCCTCAAGGCGGAGCGCGCTAGAATCTACTCAGCATGAAAGAGAGCGTACTATTTCCTCCGGCCATTGATCCAGCGAAAGTCGGCACATATCCCGCATATTGCTCCTCCGGTGGAGGCTTCGTATGGGACGCCGTTCTCGAATATCGTGTGTGGTGCCATCCTGAGAGCGGCGCGCCTGACACGGATAATGGGAGCGACTATTACTATGCCTTCGCATCCTACCCAGAGGCTCTCAGTTTTTCGCAGAAATCTCTCGGCGCGGAAGAACCACTCGCCCTGGTGCTGCAAAAAGAGCACATCAATGAGCCGGCTACAGGCCAGTACGTCCATGTAAAAGATGAGCGAATCACGGAGTGGCCGGTTGAATTTCTCGCGCGTCCACAACGCACGGAGAACACCATTCCAGATTTTTTGTCGCCTGATGCGCCCAGTAATCGGCTGGATATCCTGCGTGGTTTGGCGAAAAAGCGAGGCTAAGACTACTTGTAAGAGCGGTGGAGTTAGCGAGGCCAGGAAAGTAGGGGCCACAGTGGGCACTGGCGTGTTTTGTGACTGCATATCTTTCTGACGTGCTAGCCATTCCATGCCATGTGAGCGCTTAGCCACTTGGAAAGGTAAATGTTTATTGCTACGATTGCGCCGAAATGAACGCTAAAGAAATACTCGGACGAACTCCTCCGGAGATCCTCTACCATTACACAAATCAACGCGGGCTTTTGGGAATTTTTTCGTCAAAGGAGATTTGGGCGAGTCACACCCAATACCTCAATGATGCCCGGGAGTTTCAACATGCAATCGATTTGATGAAAGACGAACTCTCGCGAATGAAGGCAGAAGCTCCATATCGGGACAAGGCCCATTTAGTTGGCGAAATAGAGGAGGCACTGACGCTCAAGGGAATTGGAAGTATGAACGTTTGTGTATGTTCATTTTCGCAGAACGGAGATCTCTTGTCTCAGTGGCGCGCATATGGCGGCGGCTCGGGCTTCTCAATCGGTTTTCCTGGAGATTTTCTCAGGACTGTTGCCAGTGAGTGTGACTCCTGGCTCGCTCCCGTATTGTACGAAGATGATGAGCAGCGGCATCTCGTTCGCACATTACTCAATGACGTTCTTACTGAGAATTTCCAGCGGCGAATCATTCAAAACGAAGATGACAACGACTCATTGCCAGTTGGTGGCAACCTGCTTGCTTATTTAAATCGCTACGCACCAATTTTAAAGCACAAGTCATTTTCCGAAGAACGTGAATGGCGCATTATTACTCGCCCTAAGGCCTGCTCTTCTAAGCTGTTTGGGTATAGAGAGGGAGTTTCGATGTTGATACCGTACTTCAGAATTGGTCTAGCTGCAGAGCGGGATAAGCTCATGATTAAAGAGATTATCGTTGGGCCTACTCCTCATCCGGATCAATCCTGCCATTCACTTCGAGGGCTGCTCATCAGACAAGAAATGAAAGAGGTAACCGTCCTTAACTCCGAAACCCCGTTTCGAAATTGGTAGTTGAGGCGCAACCCGGGCGTCCGAGCCGCCGCCGAAATCCCAAAGCAAAGTGAGGAACCCAAGCGAATATCCTTAAAAAGTTGAAGGCCCTCGAATCCTTTCGAATTCAAGGGCCACATGAGACATCAGACCTGTAAGCCGAATTCTGTAAGGTGTTGCCACCGTGACGGTCATTCCTCTAGGCCGGTCATTGCTGAACGGTTGGTAAATTTTAGACAAAAATCTCTGCTAAATTTCGCCTGTCAAGATGTACTACTTCCTTGTTGATTCCCAACTGAACCCTCTCTATACTCTGGCAGCGCCTCAGGGTGCGAGTTGGAAAAGATCATTGAAAAATTTAGCCATCAGCAGGCAGCACTCAGTAAGTCAGCATTCAGCGAGATTCAAAGGCTAAAGTGAGGCTCAAAAGAACTTCGACCGCGCGGTCATCGCTCGGTCGAATTCGATTTCTCCTTTGTTTGTAACAAAACCTCAATAGCCGGGTGGGGTTTCTGGCTGAGAGACGTAGGCAGAGGGTCGCAGAAATTGGTAAATCGGTAATTTGGTAATCGGGTAATTTGAAAATCAAAGGCCTACGCGGCTCCAACTCTACGCCAATTTAAGCCTTCGCCCTCAAACCTACGCCAACCTGGGATGAATTGGAATGACCCCTCTGAAGTCTACGCCAATCTGGGATGGGTAGAGGAGGGGGAGGGGGCAGAATCGGGTCATCGCCGACATCGCGCGACATCGGAAACCCAAATCTACCACTGAGACACTGAGGCGCGGAGAAGAGCCAAAAGAAAGATCGGGTGATCTGGTGATCGGGAAATCTGGTGACCGGGAAATTGAAAGCCCTCACATTCATCTCTGAACATGAGGGCTACATGTGACACCAGGCTAATGGGCTGCGGTCTTAGCTGCAATTTGCATTGCCACAGATCTTAAACCACTCGATATTCATGCTGTACTTGCTTTTCATCTGAGTGCGGGTGCGTCTAAAGGCTTGCTCGATCCGGGTTGCAAGAAGGCTGTTTTCCTGCTTGTGCATCTGGTCTTCGCGTCGAGAAATCATCTCAACCTGTTGCTTTTCTTTGAATTCCTGCGCGGTGCGCGGATGGCTGTCACTCATGGAGGATCCCAATTGGCGGTCCCGCTCACGCTGTTCTATCCGCCGGTTTTGTTCAATGGCGTTGGCCAGCAGGGCGTCATGCTTTTCATACCAGAGCCGGACGACAGCTTCAGTTTCCTGCAGATTGTGCGTGCTCCGGTAGTCGGCAATGGCCTTCAATATTTCATCGACGTTGTCAATTCCACCCGAGAAGACGTCAGGAATCTGCGGCTTGTTGTGTACTGGCTCAGTCTCATCAGAAAGAATGATTTTTGCTGGCTCTTTCTTTTCCTTCCTTGAATCGCGAGCGATCTCAGCCAGTGACTTAGGCTGATCAGTGGCAGTTTGTGCAGGAGCGCACGGGGCAATCAATATGGTTAAAACGGCGAACTGGGCGGTAAGTCTCATGGCTTGCGCCCGATTGTACCTTTACTTGCTGATAGTTCCTGGTGACGGAAGTAATAACCTGTAAGTTGAGGCGAAATGGGGGCGTCAGAGCCGCGAGCCGAAATCCCGAGAGAAAGAGAGGGACCGAGCGCGACCTGATGCAAAAATTGAAAGCCCTCACATTCATCTCTGAACATGAGGCCACATACTGACATAAGACCTGTAAGCCGAATTCTGTACGGTGTTGCCACCGTGACGGTCAACCTCGTCGGTTAAGCACGGATTAGATTGATTAGCGGGATTGGTAAATGAGTAATTTGGTAATTTGAAGAGCAAAAAATTAGCTTGGCCGTTGGTTTAATTTTAGACAAAAATATTTGCTAGATTTCACCTGTCAAGATGTACTTCTTCCTTGTTGATTCCCAAATGAACCCTCTCTATACTCTGGCAGCGCCCCAGGGTGTGAGCTGGAAAAGATCATTGAAAATTTAGCAATTGGCAGTTGGCAATTAGCAATTGGCCAAACCGAAAATCTACCACGGAGGCGCGGAGAAAACCTTTGAACTCTACGCC
>DASXZE010000233.1:0-13882 GCA_036502105.1 Candidatus Angelobacter sp.
CTGGACACCCACCGCTCTGGTGCTGGATGAAACCGGCAAAGAGCGGATGCGCATTGAAGGCTATCTACCTAAGGATGAATTTGCCGCACAGCTAACCTTGGGGCTTGCGCGAGTTTCATTCATGCATAAGAAGTGGGCCGATGCGGAAAAGCTCTACGATGAGATTTTGCAGAAATATCCCAACAGCGCCGCTGCGCCGGAAGCTGTGTATTGGAAAGCCGTGTGCCATTACAAAGCGACGAACGATCACACCGTATTAGGCGAAGTACCAAAGATCTTGCAGGAGAAATATCCTCTGAGTGTCTGGGCCAAAAAAGCTTTGCCCTGGGTGGCTTAGAGCGTCTTTCATAAAAGCAAAAGCGGCAGAGATTATCTGCCGCTTTTTTGTGCGCATTCAAATGGCTATTCCCACTCGATGGTTCCCGGCGGCTTTGACGTAATGTCATACACCACGCGGTTAATGCCTCGAACTTCATTCACAATGCGGTTGGAAATCTTCTTCAGAACTTCATACGGCAGAGGCACCCAGTCGGCCGTCATGCCGTCGTCAGAATGTACGGCGCGGACGGCGCAAGTATAAGCATAAGTTCGCTGGTCGCCCATTACGCCCACTGACATCACCGGAAGCAGCACGGCAAATGACTGCCAGATTTGCGTGTAAAGGCCAGCGCTGCGAATTTCGTCCATCACAATTTCGTCAGCTTCCTGGAGCAGCCCAACTCGCTCTGGCGTGACCTCACCCAGGATGCGTACCGCCAATCCGGGGCCGGGAAAGGGCTGGCGCTGCAAAACTTCCTCTGGCATACCCATTTCACGGCCGATACGACGAACCTCATCCTTAAACAAATCCTTTAAGGGTTCAATGAGCTTGAGCTTCATCTTCTCCGGAAGGCCGCCCACGTTGTGGTGGGTCTTGATGGTCTGTGAGGGGCCGCGCACGCTGCGTGATTCAATCACGTCAGGATAAAGCGTGCCCTGCACCAGCCAATCCACCTTGCCAATTTGCTGCTCCAGCTTGTGCGCCTCGGCGTCAAACACTTCAATAAATTCATTGCCAATAATCTTGCGCTTTTTCTCCGGCTCGGTTACGCCGGCAAGGCGACTCAGGAAACGATCAGAGGCGTCAACGGCCACCACGTTCAACCCAAGCTTGTCGCGCATGTTCTGCTGAACTTTTTGAAATTCGTTTTTGCGCAGCACACCGTTGTTTACGAAAATAGAGACGAGGCGTTTGCCAATTGCTTTATCCACCAGCACTGCTGCAACGGCCGAATCCACTCCGCCGGAAAGCCCGCAGATCACTGTTCCCTTTTCGCCCACGGTCTGGCGCACCTGACGAATGGTCTCGTCAATGAAATGTTGTGGCGTCCAGTCACCGCGAGCGCCACAGATATTCACCACAAAGTTTCGTAAAAGATCGATGCCGAGTTTGGTGTGATTTACCTCAGGATGAAATTGCACCGCCCATATTCGCTGCGATTCATTCTGCATCGCCGCTAAGGCGTTGCTGCTCTGCGCTACTACGCTGAAGCCCGGAGGAAGCTGCTCAGCTTCGTCGCCATGGGACATCCAGACATTGAGTAAGGCTGGCATGCCATCGAACAGGCGTGACTTTCCTCCGACGGTGATTTCCGCGTGGCCGTATTCACGTTTTGGCCCCGGACGCACCTTGCCGCCGAGCTTATGCGTGATGAAATGCAAGCCATAGCAGATGCCGAGCACGGGCAAGCCCAGCGCAAGCACACGGTCGTCGGCTGGAGGCGCGTCAGAATCATAGACGGAAGACGGGCCTCCGCTCAGAATGATGCCGGCAGGCCGATAGCTCTTGATTTCATCCAGAGGGGCTGTGCAGGGCAGGACAACGGAAAATACTTTTAGTTCGCGGATACGGCGGGCAATGAGCTGCGTATATTGCGAACCGAAGTCGAGAATGACGATGGATTGTTCTTCCACTCACGATTTTCTCTGATTCCCGGCAGCCTGTAAAGGCAAATCAGTGTGCCGTGGAATTCTCAGCCGTCTGGCTGGTGGAAGAAACTACCAGTTTAGGTCCGCCGGGCTCTACGTGGGCTGCGGCCAGCGCCAGATAAGAAGCCATCCTGGCCATGTGCAGGTAGTCTGAGACGGCAAAATACACGGCGGCAACAACCACGACCAGCGTGAAATAGGTCTGCTGTGAGCCAACCGATCTTGAGGACAAACCGCAGATGGTCAGCGCTACCAGCAAAAGAACAAACCTTAACAACAGAAAGACAAAGCCGGTGCCGGCAAAATCAGAAAACTGTTTAGCCACGGTCTGGCGCGCCTGCCGGAATGCTCCGGCAAAGCTTTGTCCGTCGCGACCGAAAATAGAGGCGAGCGTCAGATACCAATTTGTGACCAGCCAAAACCCGCCGATCAGAAGGATTGACGGCATCGCCATTATGTAAAACATCACAAGATCTGGCTTGGACCCATTGGTGGCAATCTTGATTTCGACCACAACTGCCGCGATCAGAGACATGACGCAAATCAAAGTCAGATATCCACGCAGAAACTGAACCGCCATTATGCTGCGAAAACGCAGTGAGGTAACGCCCGAACGCAGCCGCTTCACAATAATGTTGCGGCCCAGTCCAGACAAAATGGCCCATACCAGCGCAATCGCAATGGACACGGCAACCGCGGCGATAATCAGCTTGTTACCCAGGCGGAAAACAATACCCACAAAAAAAGCGCCCAACATCTGAGGATCATGTGAGTTCCATACATCAGGCCAGCGCTTCATAATGGGCAATGGCCCAAGAAGCATGGCTCCAGTGGCAAACACCAGAAGGCAGGCCAGCAAACCAAAAACCCAGCGCCAGAGAATTTCCAACATGAAGATCAGTGGATCGCGCGAGATGGCACGCAAGCCTTGCGTTATGGGATTAGGCGGTTTATTCATCAGTTAGCGTACGACCACGTTCACTAGTTTGCCGGCCACAACAATCACTTTTACTACCTCTTTGCCTTCCATGGCCGTGCGGATTTTTTCGTCGGCCAGGGCGCGCTCGCGGACTAAGTCTTCAGGGCTCTCCGCAGGCAATACTACATGGCTGCGCAATTTGCCGTTGATCTGGATCACGTAAGTCGTCTCGTCTTCCTTGGCCAGTGCCGGGTCAAACGCGGGCCAGGGATGGCGGAGGAGATTTCCCTTCTCGCCCAAAACTTCCCAGAGTTCAGAAGCAAGATATGGCGCAAAAGGCGAGAGCATTAATGCAATGCTGCGCTGGACATCCGCCAAGAGCGCCGGCGGAAATTTGCCCGCAGCAATTTCGTCTTCTGCAGCGTAAAGGTGATTGACGAATTCCATAACGGCAGCCACTGACGTGTTGAAGTGCCAGCGCCCCTGGAAGTCCTGCGTCACGCGTTTGAGCGTCTGATGAAGTTTGCGTTCTATTTGCCGTGCTTTCGGTGATCGCTCAGCCGAAGCTGCACCAGCACCGTTCTGAGCCGCATTGGCGTGGCGCATCACGAACCTGTACGCTCTGCTAAGGAAACGATGCACACCTTCAACGCCGGCTTCCTGCCACTCAAGCTCGCGGTCTGGTGATGTGGCAAAGAGCGAATACATACGCGTGGAATCTGCGCCAAACTGCGCCACCATATCATCGGGCGAAACCACATTGCCTTTGCTCTTGGACATCTTTGCGCCATCTTTAATCACCATCCCCTGCGTAAAGAGGCGGGTTGCTGGCTCGTCATTTTTCACAATGCCAAGATCACGCATGAACTTGGTCCAGAAGCGAGAGTAGATCAAATGTAAAATCGCGTGTTCGACGCCGCCAATGTATTGATCAATGGGAAACCAATAATTGACAGTGTCGGTGTCCAGCGCACGGTCGGCAAGTTTCGCATTGGTATAGCGATAGAAATACCAGGAGGAATCCACGAACGTGTCCATGGTATCGGTCTCGCGGCGCGCGCTTCCTCCGCATTTAGGGCACGTGGTATTCACAAATTCAGGCACGCGTCCCAGCGGTGAGCCGCCTTGCAAAGTAATGTCAACATGGTCTGGCAACAAGACTGGAAGATCTTTTTCCGGCACCGGCACCACACCGCACTTCTCGCAATAGAGCATGGGGATAGGCGTGCCCCAGTAGCGCTGACGCGAGATACCCCAATCCTTCAAGCGATACGTGATGGTCTTCTTACCAAAGCCGCCCTTCTCGGCAAACGCAGACATCTTCTCAATCGCTTCCATGTTGGAGAGCTGGCTGAACTCGCCGGAATTAATGAGAAGGCTGTCTTTCTCCGTGTACGGAAGCACCGGCGACTCAGGCTCTCCGGGAGCAGGAGGCTGGCCGATTCTGCGCGGCAAAATAACCACACGGATTTCCAATCCATATTTCTGGGCAAACTCGTAGTCGCGTTCGTCGTGCGCAGGGACTGACATGATTGCGCCGGTGCCGTAGTCCATCAAAACGTAATTCGCCACCCAGATCGGGACTTTTTCGTCACTGAATGGATTGCAGGCATAACGCCCGGTGAAGACGCCGTGTTTCTCAATCGCGCCTAAATTGCCCTCTTCTTTAGCGCGAGCCTGTTCGCGAATCAAGTCTTCAACCTTGGAATGCAAATGCGGGTCGTTACCCACCAACTCCGCAACCAGCGGATGCTCCGGCGCAAGCTGGATGGAAGTTGCGCCGTAGATAGTGTCAATCCGTGTGGTGAAGACAGTAATTTTGTCGCTGGTGTTGATTGCGCCATCCACTTTGAAATCGACCAGCGCGCCCTCACTGCGACCGATCCAGTTGCGCTGCATGGTGCGCACTTTTTCCGGCCAGTTCTCAAGCTTGTCGAGTCCGGCAATCAACTCTTCAGAATAATTGGTGGTGCGGACAAACCACTGCTCCAGTTCGCGCTGCTCCACCTGTACGTCTTCATGCCGCCAGCAGCAGCCGTCAACCACCTGTTCATTGGCAAGCACAGTGGCGCACTCACGGCACCAGTTCACTTTGCTTTTTTTCTTGTAGGCCAGGTCCTTCTCGTAAAGCTTTAAGAAAAACCACTGGTTCCATTTGTAGTACTCAGGCAAGCAAGTGGTGACTTCGCGCGACCAGTCATAGGCAAAGCCCAGGCGCTTCATCTGCGTTTTCATGTGCGCGATGTTGGAGAGCGTCCACTGGCGTGGCGGAACATTGTTCTTGATGGCGGCATTTTCCGCGGGCAATCCAAACGCGTCCCAGCCCATGGGATGAAGCACGTTGTAGTCGTTCATCCACATGTAGCGGGCCAGCGCGTCGCCAATGGAGTAATTGCGCACGTGCCCCATATGCAATGCGCCAGAGGGATACGGCAGCATCTCCAGCACATAATACTTTTTGCGCTTGCTGGAATGCGGCTCAGCCGCGTACAGCGTGGGATCGGCGTCCCAGCGGGCCTGCCACTTCTCTTCAATGCGCTGCGGCTCGTAGCGAAGCTCGCGCTGCTCTGACTGATTCACGATGGGATTTACTTTTGTTGTCTCTGACATCTCTGCTTATGCTCTCTTCCGCGTTGCCGGGACTCTTGCGGTATCTACTGTTTTTGCTGCATCTACTAATGACTTTAACGTCTCAATATCTCGTAAATCGTCGCCGGTTTCTTCAATCGGCGTCTCTGCGATGAACGCTGCATGTTCCGTGCGCGGATCATTTAACAACCGGCGAAACGCTTCCAATCCAATGGTGCCCCGGCCAATATGCTCGTGGCGATCACGCCTGGAGCCGCGCGGATCCTTGGCGTCATTGCAGTGCCATGCCATCACATTCTTCAGGCCAATGGTTTCTTCCAGCTTCTGCATGGTTTCATGCCAGCCTTCGTCGGAAACGATGTCATAGCCGGAAACGTGCGTATGGCATGTATCGATGCAAGCGCCCACCGGACAGACGGGCCGCAGGTACTGCAATAGATGCTCGACCTGATCAAACGATCCGCCCAGCGAGAATTCTGCACCAGCAGTGTTCTCAATCAACACGCGCAGATTTGATTTCTCCAAATCCAGGCCTTGAGCTGCTTCCGCAATGGAACCTGCGACCAACTCCAAACCTTCTTCGCGGCTGCGTCCACGGAATGAGCCGGGGTGCAGAACCAAGAACTCAGCGCTCAAGGTCAGCGCCCGCTGCAACTCTCCGCGAAATGCCGCCACTGACTTGCGATGGAACTCTGGAGTCGCGCTGGCCAGATTCACCAGATAGCTGCAATGAATAGCCATGGGGCCGATGCCATATTGATCCCGCAAGCGGCGCAGGGCATCACAACTCTCTTGCGCCAGCGCATACGGCTTCCACTGCCGGGGACTGGAAGAAAATATCTGGAAAGTATTGGCCCCCAGCCGGTAAGCGCGCTCGGCTGCCATTTCAATGCCGCCGGCGGTCGAGGTATGGATTCCAATGCGGCGCGGACCTGGCTTGGGCGACTCACCTTTGGCCCAGAGCAAAACGTCCTTCATGCTGAGCCGTTTGCGTTCTGGATCGCTAAGCAATTTCTGCTTAGGAATGGTGCGATTCTTACGCTCTGGCTCCTCTTGCGACATTGTGCTAAATGATTGATTTTAACATGGTAAAGTCCTGTCCCTGAAGAGGCAGAGGAAACATACTGGCTGGATTCAGACCCAGCAGCTAGGCATTCCCGTTCCCGCTCTGCGGCCTGCAACTGGCAGCGGCTTTTGATTGCTACCAGCGGCTAAATCAAAGTAAACTAAGCTTTAACGAAGGGGCAAAGTTATGTTAGTGGTAATGAAGGCGCATGCCACCGAGGAACAGGTGCGCGCGGTTTGTGAACGGATTGAATCACTGGGATTTCGCGCGCATCCCATCCCAGGAGAGCAGCGTACAGCCATTGGCGTTACGGGTAATAAAGGCGCCATGGAGCCGGGCGCGGTTGACGAGATGCCTGGTGTGCAGGAAGTGATACACGTCAGCAAACCCTACAAACTAGTTAGCCGCGACGCTCGCGAAGAAGACACCGTTATAACTTTCAAAGGAAGCGATGGCAGCTTTGGCGGCCAGGACTTGGGAATTGTGGCCGGCCCCTGCTCAATTGAATCCCACGAACAAGCTTTTGCCATCGCCGAGCGTGTAGCAAAAGCCGGCGCACGTTTCTTCCGCGGCGGAGCTTATAAGCCGCGCACATCCCCTTACGCCTTCCAAGGGATGGGCGAAGCCGGCCTGAAAATTATGGCGGAGATCCGCGAGCGCTTTGGATTGAAAATTATCACGGAAGCGTTGGACGATGAATCGCTTGCTCTGGTGGCCGAGTATGCTGACGTGATCCAGATAGGCGCGCGTAACATGCAGAACTTCTCCCTGCTGAAAAAAGTCGGACGCTTGCGCAAGCCGATAATGCTGAAACGCGGCATGTCCGCTACGCTGGAAGAGTTTTTGATGGCAGCGGAATACATCCTGAGCGAAGGCAATTATGAAGTGATTCTGTGTGAACGCGGCGTACGCACCTTCGCCGACCACACACGCAATACGCTGGACTTAAGCATTGTTCCGGCCGTGCAGCGTCTGAGTCACCTGCCAATCATTGTTGATCCCAGCCATGGCACGGGAAAACGCAACAAAGTATTGCCACTCTCGCGGGCCGCAGTAGCCGTGGGCGTTGACGGACTGATGGTGGAAGTCCACCATGATCCGGAGCATGCGTTGTCTGACGGCGTGCAGTCCATCTTCCCTGATCAATTTGACGAGCTGATGGGCGAAATACGCCAGATAGCCACTGTTGTACATCGCAATGTGCAGGAACCGCAGAGGTATCCGGCAGCTGCCAAGGCCGGCAGATAGCTTGCGCCCATTCGCCTTTGCAATTTGTCTCGCGCTTGCCCTGCTCTGCGGATGTAAGCAGCCACCAGAACCGACATTCAATTACCACGAGTACGCATACGTGGCCAATGGCGGCAGCAACAACGTTACGGTGATCGATCTACGCTCGCTGGGCATCCTGACTACGATTCCCGTGGGTCACAGCCCCACCGGACTGGCCGTGAATCCAAAGAAAAATGAGATTTACGTTGCCAACACTGAGTCCAATACCATCAGCGTGATTGAAACCGAGACGAACAAAGTTGCCTATACCATTGGCGTGCAACGCGCACCGTTTTTCATTGACGTTTCACGCGACGGCAAACGCGCTTATGTAGCCAACTCCGGCTCGGCCAATGTTTCTGTAATTGACCTGGACCAGCGCAAGGTCTTGAAACATATTTCCACGGGAAATGGCAGCAATCTGGCCCGTGTAACTCCCGATGGAAAGCTGGCCGTGGTTGCGCTGCGCGATGAAGACTCCGTTGCAATTATTGACACGGAAAAGCTTGCGGTGCGCAGTAAAGTTAAGGTCTGTGCCAAACCGGTTGAGATGGCGATATTGCCCGATTCGAGCAAGGTTTTTGTGGCTTGCAGTGAGTCCAGGCAGGTAGGCGCCGTGGACCTGAAAACCGACAAGCTGCTGGCGCTGCTGGATGTGGGCAAGACGCCGGTCCATGTTGAAAACAAGCCGGATGGCGGCGAAGTTTTTGTGAGCAACTACGACGCAAGCTCCATCTCAGAAGTAGTGACAGGAACAAACGAGGTCAGCAATACTTTTCAGATTGGCGACCATCCGGTGCGAACGCTGGTTTCACCGGACAATGCCCTGCTCTACGTGGCCAATTTCGGCTCGGATTCTGTAGCGGTCTACAACATTGATAATGGCAAGCGCACCAGCTATGTTACGGTGGGCAGCCATCCGGAAGACATGGTGCTTTCTCCGAATCAGCTTCTGCTGCTGGTGATAGACACCGGAAGCAGCGACATGACGGTGCTCTCGCTTCTTGATAGCAAAGGCCGCCCGCAGCCAGACGTGCCCACGCTTGAAACCATGATTCCGCTGGGAAAAGATCCACGATCGATTGTGGTGAAGGCATTTGTCAGCCAGAAATAAAGTTCGCTGAAAATAAAGCCTGGCAGAAATAAATCAGGCCAGGCCCAGGCCGCCGTCCACGGTGACAATCTGCCCGGTGATGAACTTCGGCGCGGCGGCAAAGTACATGACAGCGCTGACTACATCCTGTGGCGTGCCATTTTTTTGCATGGGTGTTCGCGCAGCCAGTCTTTCCAGCAAAACAGTGTCAGGCTCCCCTTCAATAGCAATCATGCCCGGCGCTACGCAATTCACAGCGATATCTGGCGCTAAAGATTTGGCCATGACCTGCGTAAGCATGTGCAGCGCGGCCTTGGATGAACAGTAGTGAGCATGCGTGGCCCAGGGCTTTTCTCCGCCCAGTGATCCCAGGTTGATAATCCGCCCGTGAGATGCGCGAAGAGACGGAATACAACTTTGCGACATCAGGAAAGGCGCACGAACATTGACGGCGAATACCTCATCCCACTGCGCTGCCGTGATGTCTTCTATTTTGGCAGTCTGAAAAACACCGGCGTTGTTGATGAGAATATCGATATGGTGGAAGCGGTCTAGAACGGTCTTGACCGTTTCTTTTACGCTCTGTTCCTTGCGAAGATCGCATTCAAGAGCAATACCTTGGACGCCTGCGTCTTTAATCTGTTTGAGCGTCTCGCTGGCTTCATTGGCGGACGACCGGAATGTAAAAGCAATATCTGCTCCGGCCTGGGCCATGGCAATAGCAATCGCACGGCCAAGGCGGCGAGCCGCACCGGTAATTAAAACCGTCTTCCCTTTCAAGGCCTTGCTTTGCAATTCAGTCACGCAGGAATTGTAAATGGATGAAGGCAGTTGCAGTGCGGGACGTATCCGGTCTGAATCTTTTGCCTGGGTTCCTCTATCCAATGGGTTTATGAGTAGCAAACCTTATTTGATTTCTTTTCCGGAACAGGAAGTACAGACCTCGTCAGACCAGGCATTGCCGGGCCATCCGACTGAAGCTGAGGCCTTGGACGCTTATTCGCGCGTCGTAACGACCGTGGCTGAGTCTGTGAGTCCGTCAGTTGTCCGCATACAGGTGGAAAATAAGCGCGGTCGTGGCGGAAGCGGTTCCGGTTTCATCTTTACGCCGGATGGCTTTATTCTGACCAACAGCCATGTGGTGCACGGGGCCGAGAAGATTACGGTCTCGACCCCCGATTCTGGCGACTTCAACGCGCAGTTGATTGGCGAAGATCCGGATACCGACCTCGCGCTGCTGCGTATTGATGTTCCGGTTCTTCACAGCGTCAAACTGGGCGATTCACGCAGGATTCGCGTAGGCAACTGGTAGTCGCCATTGGCAATCCTTATGGCTTCCAATACACCGTGACTGCCGGCGTGGTAAGCGCACTGGGACGCAGCTTGCGGTCGCAGTCAGGGCGGCTGATTGAAGATGTAATCCAGACCGATGCGGCGCTGAATCCTGGCAATTCTGGCGGACCGCTGGTGAACTCTCTGGGCGAAGTGGTGGGTGTGAATACGGCCACGATTCTGCCGGCACAAGGGCTTTGCTTTGCCATTTCCATCAACACGGCACAGTTTATCGCCACCAAGCTGATCCGCCATGGGCATGTGCGCCGCAGCTATATTGGTGTGCAGGCGCAGACAGCTTCTTTGAACCGGACCATCGCACGCCACTACGATTTAAAGACTTTGACTGGCGCGCTGGTACTCTCTGCCGAGGCTGGCAGTCCGGGCCAGAAAGCTGGGCTGCAGGAAGGCGACGTGATTGTTACGCTGGATGGTGAAGCGGTAGAAGGCGTGGACGTGCTCCATCGTCTGCTGAGTGAAGAGAGAATTGGCGTGGCAACAGCCCTGGTTGTGCTGCGTGGATCACGCAGACTGGAAATGAACGTAAAACCAGAGGTGCGTCCAAGCTGACGTTGAGACGAGTGCGTTTTGAGTTACTCAGGTGAATAAGCTGTCTCTCATAAAGTCTGAACAGGCTTAGAATTGCAGCAGTAGTATTTTGCGGTTTGCAGCATGGCACATCCGGGAGAGGCAGCTCTTGCCACATATTGACGAAGAAGCCGCAGATACTTCTGCGGGTAAGATGACCGTGCTGGCCGTGAGCAACGCTACAACGCTGCGGAAGCACTGGACGGATCTTGAAGACCTATGCTCCGCAGTGGCGGAGCCCAATGTGTTCTACGAGCCATGGATGCTCATCCCTGCAGTGGAAGCTTTTGGTGCGGGGAAAACATTTGGCTTCGTTCTTGTCTATTCAGAAGACCCTCAGACTGGCGGCAATCCAATCTTGTCTGGATTCTTTCCGTTCGAACGCCGTCGCCGTTATGCGCGCATGCCGGCTAATTTGCTACTGCTGTGGGAATACAGGCATTGTGGCGTCTGCACGCCGCCGATACGTCGCGGCCATGAAAAGGCCTGTCTCGATGCACTCATCAGTTGGGCGAACTCAAACGCTCAAGGCGCGGACGTAATTGAATGGTTTCAGGTATCCACCGATGGGCCGGTTTTCCGCGCGCTGCAAACTTGTATTGAAGAACGAAAGCTTCGTAATCAGATAGCCAGGCGGGAACGGCCTTTGATGCTGCCGCGTGAAAGCAGTGAAATTTTTCTGAATGAAGCACTCTCGTCGAATCGCAAACGCGGATTGCGTCGTTGGGAGCGGCACTTGGCCGAGCTTGGAGTCGTAGAATACAACGAACTGGAAGATGACCACATTGATCCATGGATCGACGCCTTTTTTGAAATGGAAGCCAGCGGCTGGAAGGGCCGTGAAGGCGTCGCTGCCATACAGGATGAACACACACAAAGTTTCATTCGGCATGCTCTGCGCGAAGCTTTCCATCGCGGACAGCTGTTGACGCTTGCATTGACGGTAGGCGGTGAACCTGCTGCATCACGTTTCATTCTGACCTCTGGCTGCGCGGCGTTTGGATACAAAATCAGTTATCGTGAAAAGTATGCGCATCATTCGCCAGGAAGCCTGCTGGAAATTGAAAGCATCCGCCGGATGCATCAGCACCCGGAAATAAAATATCTGGATTCCTGCGTCGCCCCAAGCTTTGCTCACTACCTGCCCTGGCTCGATAAGCTCGGCATTGCCGACGTGACTTTCAGCACAGGAACGATACGAGGAAACGCTGCAATGGTAATCGCCCCAGTGCTGCGGTCAGTCTGGAACAAGCTGAAGCAGTGGAAAGAGCCAAAGAAAAGTTCTGCTAAAGAAAGCAAACCAGCCCAACCTGTTTCGCAGGAAAACCAGGAAACGCCGCCAAAGCTAAAGCCCGAATAACTCTCTTAACCGTTTCGTCTGCGCCCGACTGACGGGGATTTCTGTTTGCTTGCGGTCATCCATGCGGAGTTGGTATGAGCTTTTAAACCACGGCACCACTTCTTTGATCCGGTTGATATTCACCACAAAAGATCGATGCGCGCGCCAGAAAGTTTCTGGATCGAGCCCCTCTAGCAGTTCTTCAAGTGTGCGACAGTTGGACTGGCCATCAATACTTGTGGCTATAACGCTGATAATACCGTCATCAATCGAGGCGAAGCACACGTCTTTTTGATCGACCAGCAGAAGTCGCCCTGCACTGCGCAAAAGCACTTTAGAGTTTTGTGGACGCTGCGATTCAAGTAGCTTGACCAGCGTATCCAGTTTATCTGTGCCAGTGGACGGAGCCTGCACTCTTTTGCGAGCCTTTTCCACGGCCTGGCTGACACGCTTTTTGTCAAAAGGCTTCAGAATGTAATCAATCGCATTCACTTCAAAAGCTTTCACCGCGTATTGATCAAACGCAGTGGCAAATACGATCTGCGGCATGGGCAGCTTCTTGTCCAGCAATTTTTTTAAAACGCCAAACCCATCCAGTCCAGGCATTTGCACATCAAGGAACAATAAATCTGGAGAAAATTCCTTTATGAGATTCACGGCGTCAAGCCCGTTATGGCCTTCGGCCACCACGTTCACGTCGCCCACTGACTTGAGCAGATAGCTCAACTCATCGCGTGCGAGCTGTTCGTCATCCACGATTACCGCAGAAAGGGCCACAGGTCTGATCTCCGCTTATAAGTATAGAGATTGCTTCAGGCTATCTCAAATATAGATGAACCTGATAGGCCATCTGCCGCTTAAAAAAATTATTACATCTATCTGTCGATTTTCCCATGGACCGCGCGTCATTACGGTGAGCAGGAGCAAAATCATCTCCTGCCGACGATTTAAATGAGGAGAAAGCGATGAACAATATTCGATCCATCTCAATCTGGACGCTGGGCATTCTAGCGGCAGGCGCAATCTGGCTGGGCCTGGCCGGAACCGTAGCGCAAGCTACTGACAAAACTGACACCAGTGCGGCAGCGGCTTTCAACAAACTAAAAACGCTGGCCGGAACCTGGGAATCAACCAGTAAAAACGGCAAGGTTACGACCTCCTATGAAGTGATTTCCAACGGCAGCGCTCTGGTGGAACACTTAAACACTCCTGGTGCAGGCAACATGCTCACCGTCTTTCATTTAGACGGCGACCGCCTTGTTCTTACCCACTACTGCACCGCTGGTAATCAGCCCCACATGCAGGCGGATGCTTATGATCCGGCAAGCAGCAAAATTGTTTTCAACTTTGACGGCGGCGGCAGCCTGAGTGACGTCAACGTTGGCCACATGCATAATGTCGCCTTCAAATTCACCAGCGCCGACGCATTCTCCGCCGACTGGACTTTCCAGGAAAACGGCAAGCCCAGGTTTACGGAGAACATTGCTTATCACCGCGTAAAATAACTTGCGGCGTATATTCCTAACGGAAGCGTGTTGTCCGCAGTAGCACGCTTCCCTTCACCAATGGCTTTGTATAAAAACATGAAGCCAGGAGATTCCGATGCGTTACATGCTATTGATCTACACCACCGAAGATGCACTGGCCCGCAGCTCGCAAGAAGAAATGCAGGAGCTAAGGAACCAGCACATCGCCGCCATGCAGGAAGCTTATGCCAAA
>DASXZE010000234.1:0-9791 GCA_036502105.1 Candidatus Angelobacter sp.
AGAACAAGGCTAAGAGCCTGAAAATACCGAAATGAAGCAGCAGTATTAAGCCCAGCATTCCAGTCCATCCGCGTAGCAGTGGCTGGGCTGCAGGGAGAGTTCGTGCGCTGCCCCAAAACAAAGTAACGCCTAACACAGTTACAGAAGCTGCGCCCAGCCATGCGGATAAACGCGGCTTAACCACACACATATCCGACTGCAGAAACGTGTCAGCGTCCATGCCGGGCCATGCCAGCAGATAAGCTGCTGAGCGCCATCCCATATGTCTCGACTCAGTCTGGCGTCTTCTCCAACTCAGCCATTTCAATCCTGCGTAAACGGAGAACGCCAGCAGCCACATCAAGTCCCACGGTGGCAATCTGTTTGCATCCATCACGGCTGCTGCGGGCAGGGTAAATAGAGGCAGCCAATCAGCCCATTCGTATGTCCTTGGCGCTCGAATACGACGCACTTGGCTCAGTGGGTTTTCTGGGACTGTTTGCAACATGGAAGGATCGTAGCAGATTATTTGAACATGTTCAAATAATAATTTACATGAATCCTATGTGCTTGATTCTGCTGGGAATGCAAGAAAACTTCCCTACTTGCGTTCTAAAATGCGGCACACCGTGACCAACTGTCCCAGATGGTAGGCGTTGTGGTCAGCAATCAGCAGTACTTCGCGAAGCAATGTCTGGCCGTCACCGTGCGGGATTTTGGCAAAGAGGTCTTTTTTAGGATTGCTGACCAGCGCAGCCATGCTTTTCAGGTCGGCCAGGATTTGCTTCACGCTTTTGCTCCAGGCCTGGGTATTGGGTGGAGCGTCTGTTGTGGGCCAATATTCATCTGGCCACTTGGGGGATTTATGTTTGCCGCTCTTGCAGAACTCAAGGATGTCCCACTGGGCAATGCGGATGTGCTCCAGCAATTGCCAGGGCGTATGCGGCGCGCCTTCAGGCTTGAGCCCGCGCAGTTTGGTGGGGAAGCCTTGGATGGAGCTTTCAAGGTCAACGTGGGCTTCTGCCTTGGTGAGCAGATTGAGCAGGTGCTGGCGTAAAGGGTCAGGTTTTTTCATGGCGATAAGTTAGATGATGGTGAGATCGCAGGAGAAGCAAACATGTTGTCTGTTTTAGAGGAGAAAAAAGCAAAGCTGAATCGCATCCTCAGATGCATGGTGTTTTTAATTGCTGGCAGCTTGCAGGTTTGCCCGGCGCAGCAAAAAACAGAGCAGGGCATTCCCACTTTGCGCACGCAATCCAACGTGGTGTTTGTGCCAACGCTGGTAAAAGATCCTGCAGGCAAACCTGTTTTCGGCTTGCAGCCGAAAGACTTCATGATTGAAGACGATGGAGTGGAGCAGAAAGTAATCATGGACGAAGCTGAGCCACAGGAAGCGGTGTCACTCTTGATAGCCATCCAGAGCGGCCGCACCGCGCTGTTTGAATTTCAGAGGATGAAAGGTATCAGTTCCATGCTGGACCAGATTGTGGGCCAGCCTCAGGTACAAACGGCTGTAGTGGTGTTTGATAGCGATGTAGAACTGGCGCAGGATTTTAGCTTCGATTCGGCGCACACGGAAGAATTTCTAAAGAGCATGATGGAAGGTCCCCGCAGAAATATGGAAAACGGAGACCGGAGCGGCGCCGCGATCTATGATGCCGTCCGCTACTCGGTGAAGTTACTGGAGAAGCAGCCGGAAGACAGCCGCAGGGTTCTGCTGCTGATCAGCGAGACGCGCGACCACGGCAGCCATGCCGTGGAACTGGACGACGCCATTGCGGCGATTAGTGACAGTGACATAGTGGTGTATTCGCTGGCCTTCTCGCCAACCGCCTCAACAGCCCTGAATACTCTGCGAGGCGAGTGGGACTCTCGCACGGATCCGGCAGGCGGCAATCTGATATTCTGCGCTTGTTGAATATGGCCAGGCAGGCCATGCGCAAGAACGCCGCCAAGAGTGTTGCTGCCATGACCGGCGGCGAATACGAGCTTTTTACTTCGCGCAAGAGCTTTGAAAAGCTCATGACAGACTTTGCCAACCACCTGCATAGCCGCTATCTGCTGCGTTTTCAACCAAGTAACCCCAGACCGGGACTGCATGAAATCAAGGTCCGGCTGCGCCAGCCGGGTAACTCTGAGGTACTGGCACGGCATAGCTATTGGGTGGCAGAGCCGGAAAAGGTGCAATAAGCACGCAAAAAGAGGCCGTTCGTCCCTTATTTACCGATTTCCAAAAAAATCGGTTATTTTGTTGTTCCAGACCTCAACTGGGCTGTGTCCCATCTTTCAGCAGGCTCATCCGTCGACTGCTAAAGAGGGGGCATGGGCCCCGGAATCCGTGCCCCTTTTCACAATTTTTTAGCAAGCTGGCAGACACTTAAGTAAGTGGGAGAACTTTGCAGTCCATCTCGCATTGTGTCTCAATGTAATTTAAAATTTCTAATTATCCTTTAATCGCGGCTTAAAAAACGCGGAGCAGAATTACATCATTAAGAAGTGTGTCTCCGGCATAGCGTCTTAAGTTGTTCCAATTTTGGCAGCTATGATCCGGTTCGGCACTTGTCAGGGAGTTTGTGCATGATCAAGATAGGTAAGCAACCGTCTATCCGTTTGGGAAGACTTTGGATAGCCTTGCTGGCTATCACCATTGCAGGTTCATGGTCATGCGGCGGCTCAGGGTCGGGATCAGCAAGCGCTGCGCCCACGCCTACTCCAGTCGCCACGCCCACACCTACTCCTGTCCCTGCGTCAACGGCTTTAGAACTTAAAGTGCTGGATACCAGCGTGCCGGCGACTGGCATATTCCAGTTTCAGCTTTCCACCACTGAGCCCAAGCCGATTGGCCACGGCAGCACGCGTCCGCAGGTCCCTTCAGGACCGGTGCGCGGCGTTGCGGTGAATGATCCTTCAGGCCTGGCCGTGGGAATTGCGGTGGTCAACGGATCGAATATCGCCATTGAATTGAGTACGCCCAATGGTTCGGTGCCTCTGTTTGGGACAGACGTTAATTATCCGATCGTGACCATGTCCATGGATCTAACGCAGAGTACAACGCCTATGAATCCAGGCGACCATTTCCCAATCGCGATTGCCGCCAATCCAATATTTTTTCCGGACTCTTCGACCCAGAGCTATCCGGAGATAACCACTGCCGCAGGCGTTCTCACGATTGCACCAGCGGGCAGTCCAGCTGTGAGTGATGTGATTCCCGGCGGCGGACTGTTGACTGACCGCACGCCCATACGAATTCTGGGCACTGGCTTTGACGCCAACACGCGCGTTTCCATTGAAGACACCACAATTTTCTCGTCAGACACGCATTTGATAAGCCCTACTGAGATTGATGTTGTGATCTGTAATGGCGCTTCGGAGACGGCAGCCACCTGCCCCAACACCGGCGCAACGCTTCAACTCGATGGCGAGCGCGTCCGCGTGAAAGACCAGAACAACAACGTGAACGAATATTACACGTACCAGCGCGCGGACGATGTTGCCGGAACGCCCAGCAACACAGCCCTGATCAGCCTGGTTCATCCCATGTTTTCCCAGCAGACTTACACCTCGGCCACGATTCCGCTGGTCAATAGCGGCACGCAGTTCACCGGGGTGTCCATCCAAAATACTTTTGGAACTCCTCTGGTTATTGCCATAAGCCTGGCCAATGACAGCAATGTGATTCTAAGTACCGTGCAGGTAACTTTGCCCAACCGGCAAAAAATTACGCGTGATGTGATTGCCGATTTCTTTAGCGGCACCGTGCCAGCGGGGGCAACCAAGATAATTGTTGCCTCTCCCCAGAAGGTGCAGGTGCTGGGCATGCTGGGTGATAAAACTGCCGGAACCGTTGTCCCGGTGATTCCGCAGTAAGCCTTCACGCGGCTATTGCGTTTGGGCGACAACCTCAGGCGAAGCTTTCAACTGGTCCAGCTCAAGTAGCGTCTTGTTCCATTTGCTGCGCTTCTTCTTGGTGAAGTTCGGCGCGGAAGGGTCGGCGTAAAAAGCCAGGATGTTCGCCCGCAGATCAGGCTGTGTGCCCACAAACTTTATCTTGGCTAGTTCGTCCAGCAGCTTCGCATAGGTCTGGTCTGTGAGCTTGTATTCACCGGGCTGCGTGGGCTTGCCGGTATCAAAATCCTTGTTCTCAAGTGTCATTTTGCCCGCCTGCAGGTCGCGCAAATAGCCGCGGTATTGGTCCACCGTGGTGTTTACACTCTTGAGATAAAGCGTTTCGGTGTCCGGCTGCGGCATCTTGAAATCTAATGTCTTAAATGGCCCGAACTTGGGAATGATCTTGAAAAAGACAGCCAGAATCCGTGCGCCGATTCCCGGTTTTTGATAATTCTTGCCCCACTCTTTTTCATACTCAGAGCGCTTCAGGTTATAGAGGAATTTTTTTCTGGCAAAGCTGGGATTCTCTTTGACCATTTCATCCTGCTTGGTCAGCAGGGCCACACGGGTCATTTCAGGGAGCGCCCGGCTGACTGACCAGCGAAATGTTCCGACGGAAAAATCCAGGTTCTTGAAAATATCTTCCAGCTTGATTCCGTAGGTTTTGATAAAGGCGCGCTCCAGCACCGGCCTTGAAACCTGAAAGCCTATGAAGTCATGGTAGGCGTCAGAGGTGTAGCGCTGCTTGGCCACCTGCACCACGTCAAAGCCAAACTCCGTGCGGATGTGCGCTTTATTGTCTTCCGCGTAGGTCACCACCGGGCCGTACTTGGCGCGCAGTTCTGGGAACTCCGCCGCCACGGCCGCATTCACTGCCGGATGGCCGGCGATATCCGCCGCGTAATGCGCCAGCGCTCCCAGCGCAAAAGCGTACTCATTAATGTCAGTGGCTTCACTCAACAGGTTTTCAACAAAGTCGCCGCTGCGGACGTAATGCACCAGGTCACTGAACATTTTATTGCCAAAAGGGTAATAGCCCATGTCCTGGACAAGGCATCCGCCGTAAGCGTACGCGTGGGCTTTGTGCAGATCGTCTTCCGTTGCGTTGGGAAATTTTTGCTGTAAGAGCGGCTTGATGGTGTCCGCCCAGAGCAGGTCAACAACCTCTTCATGCGTGAGAACGGAATAGCCGTTACAGACTTGAGACAGGCCGCAGAAAACTAAAAGTGACGCCAGCATGATTCTGAACGACTTCGTCATTTGTGTCCTTATTCTTGCAGTAGTTGGAGAACTGCTGGCCGCTCCAGAATTTAGATGCCATCCCAGGATTCCAGAGTTGAGCAATATTTAAGAAGTTAAATGCAGATTGCAAATCGCTCTAAAGCGAATCAATGGCCACGCAGAGGCAGAAAGAGCTATGGCACAGAGAAAAGCACGCAACCATCAGAGATGATTGCGTGCCTTTTCCTGCCAAAATAATCTGGCTATTTCTGCGCTTCTTTTGATTCGTGGACCACAGTGTGTACCGCCTGAACGAACGGGCGGGCAATCTCTGGCGCTGGAACTTTACCCAAAAGGACCGATTTGAAGGTAACGTCTTTACCATAGATTGCGGTGGTGGAGTCATTGTCCTGCTGAATCACTGCGCCTTCCAGGGTCAGGCCGGCGAAGGCTCCCTTGGAGCGCGAGTAGGTCAGCATTTCGGTGTTGAGCTTCCAATCGGTGCCGGCAGATGCATGGCGGCCAACCGGACCGGCAGCAGCAGAGCCTTCTCCGCTGATTTGGAACTTGCTGGAAAGCAGCTGTTGCATGCCTTTATCGTTCATGACGAGCATAATCAGATCAACGCTTTCCACGCCAATCTGCAGGCCCCAGCTTCCGCCACCGACAGAGATAAATGCCGGTGCGCTCCAGCCATCAGCCGTGCGGCAGGTAGCTACGCCGCGGCCATGCTTGCCGCCAAAACCCAAGCCGCCCTTTACCAGGTGCGGAACAATGGCAATGCACTTTGCTTTAGCCAGTACTTCTTCAGGAATCCCTTTGTCCGGGGCCGCAACCATCTGGTTCAATACTTCAGACGATCTTGTCAGGCCCTCGGCTGAATCTTCTTTGGCTCCAGCCCAGCAGAAACTCGCCAGGCTCATTACCGATAGAAACGCTACAAACTTTTTCATAGACCTCCTTGGTCTTTTGTTGCTTTGCGAAAGGTGCTTGTGAAACGGTATTGCTTAAAAATCTTTTTGCGAACGACGGAACCAAAAATCTTATGTGCACAGAACCACTAATTCAAAGTTCTGCGCCGAAAAGCGAAATTCATCAGGCCCAAAATCGTGACCAGAACCAGCAGCAAGGGCATTACGCCGGGTCCAAAAGATCCAGCCAGGCCGATGATCCATAACAAAATGGCTACGGTAAAAATTGTCCAGAACACAATTTTCCTCCTGAACGCAGGGTCACGTTTCAAAACTTTCGAACAAAATAAGTTCGGTTTAGAGTTTGTGGCGCATCCTGAAAGAGCGCTCAAGTCAAAGGTTTTAGATTAACCAAGCATTTCTAAAACATCATGATTTCTAAAACATCCGTGTAAGCTACTTACACTCTCAGTCTGATCCAATTTAAGCGTCCGGGGTTGTGTCCGCCTTAGTTCGCAAGAACTATTTTTTGCGCGCGTCAGTTTGACACATTCCGTAAACCCTTTAGAATAGATGAGTATTTCCTGTCGCAAAGCGCCGGTTGGTCTGGCGCCTCAAATAAAGCCGAAGTGGCGGAATTGGCAGACGCGCGTGGTTCAGGTCCACGTACTCGCAAGGGTGTGGGGGTTCGAGTCCCTTCTTCGGCACCAGCTTTTTATCTAATCTCCTGAAAACGCGGCAAGTATAACCGGCGCAAGAACTTGCCGATTGAATCCGACTTAGGCCAAAGGCTATACAGGCTACATAACACCCTCCGCAAGCTAGAAATCTAACGCTAAATAACGCTAAACGTCTTTTCGTGTGACCTCGGCACATACAATTTTGTGCGCCTTAAAGAGGACAGTACAAAACAGAACGCATGGGCAGGAAGCCGTCTCCATGTCCTCGGCGCGGCAGACTTCTTTAAGAAATGCTCGTTTCTGTCGGGAAATTGCTTTCCCTTGAATGAGTGCAGTCACAGTGACAAAGTGGTCGGCGTGGACGAAGTCGATTGGGCGCGGCATGAAAGCGTTTGTAGCGGTGGCCAAAGATTTCTGAAATGAGTAAAAGGACCTAACTCTCGTGAGGAGTGCCCCAATAGTCCGAACTTTGTCCGCAAAAGAATACTCGGGAACTAAGTCCGCAAACTTCTTTCGCAACCGGAAAACGGTCGGCTAGCGTTGCTTCATTGGTTAACTGAGTAACTGAAAAGTTAACCGATGGAGAGTTCCAAATGTCGAGCACCTCCGCCGCTACTTCCTCTGATCCTTGCCGCAACGTCGAACCCACCCTTCAACTGATAGAACTCGCAGAACACCTGTTACGAGCACAGGCGTCCTTGGAGCAGTTGCTCGCCCAAACTCTCGAAGAAGATGACCTTCTTAGTTTTCTTCCCCAGAGAGTGAAGTGTGCAATATGCGAGACAATAGACCGTTTAAAGATTGGCAAGGATAGCGAAGCGCGAAAGGTGCTGATTTGCTCCTGTGAGAAGTCCAGCGGTTGGCGGAAGCTGGTAATCGCCCTGGGTGTGCTCATCCTTATTCTTGTGTCTGTGGGGTTATGTCGGGGACAAGAGATTGTTGACGCGCCCCAGCCCAAGCCTCAGTTCTTGGATAAGAAAAACGTGGTGATATTGGTGGCGAGTGCGGCGAGTATAGCAATGGACGGATTATCGACTCAGTATTTCCAGCGCTGGAGCTATAGGGAACTCAATCCCATCGCGAAGCCACTGGTGAAGACCCGGTTAGGCGACAGCCTGTATATGGGTGGGGGCTATGCAGCGATGGTGTCGGGTATGTATATCGCGCATCGTCACGGCTGGCATAAGCTGGAAAGAATCGCGCCGATGGCGCTGACTGCCGCGGAAACGTATTGGGCGATTCACAACTTCAGTCGCAAGCCGGTAATCGCTCCTACTCCAAGCGTTCCTGCGCCACCCGCTTACGTCGCGTATTAAATGGTTCGAGCGAGGGGAAAAGAGACTTCAGAACATCGAGGTCTCTTTTTATTTGGGAGGAAGGATACGGCTCGGCAATGAATAGTCAGGCTGCATACGTTCACTTGCAGCTTGGTCAAACTTATCCAATTCCTCGGGCGTCAAGGAATCGTGGATTTTGTTGATTAGGGTTGTGTGAGAATCCGAAGGGGATACTTTGATTCCACGCGCCTGCGCGATGCCACGCATATCGTTAATGCTCAGCTTGTCCGGTGAATAGTTCTCCGTAAGCTGATTCATGGCTGCGCTTTCGCCACTGCGCGAGCCAGCAAAGCTCAAGTCTGAACGTGGCGTAATTTCAGCCGAGGGAATCTTTCCCATTGGCTTCAAGGTCGCTGAGGGCGAAGCGATACCCATACTTTTCATGATGCTAGTCTGAGCTGCTTTTGGACTGGAAGCAGTCTTGGGTGCGATGGTAGCGGTAGTGTCATCCGGCATAGGTGTCGAGCGAACACTCCCTGACTGTAGTGAAGGTTTGTCAGCCGTTGCGAATATCGGCGAATCGCCCAACTTCGGCGTGCTGTTAAAAAGGTCAAGCTGTGGATCGCCGGTCTTTCCAGTCCAAACTTTTCCTATGTCACCTGGGACGTCTTTAAATGTTTTTGCTCCCCTGATCAAGCCGCCAATGACTGGGGTATCTTTAATCCCTTCTGTAGCCATCTTTACGAACGGCTTGGCGATAGCTCCGGCTGTCCCAATAATCTTGGGCGAATTCACTCCTACACCAGCGGCGATACCAGCTACGTCTCCTCCGAGGTTCGCGTAGTCGTCATCAGCTCCAAGAGCTTTGAGGCCGCTGCTTACTCCTTTTTGCGCCACGATGCCGGGTGCGGCATATGCCATGGTCGCAGGGTTAATCACAGCTGCGGGAAGTGCGACTGTCTGCCCCACACCACTAAGGATTTCATGAGCGCCTCTTACCGGATGAGATGGAAGGATAGCAGCTCCGTGAGCAGCATTGATTGGCCCAAGAACGATGCCGCCGACCATATCACCAGCTGGCCTATCGGCTCCCATCCAGTCACGTACTTTATTCTTGAACCGGTCAATCGCGGCAGCTGCGCCGGTTTCAGGCGGGCTGATGGTCGCATTCTGGAGACTATCTGCAACGCGGTCAGAAGGTTGTGCCTGTGGCTTTACCGGCTCCGCTGTTAGATCAGCAGGTACACCCTGAATTTGTCCGCTGTTCTGCACCGGCTCTTCAGTAAGCCCATCCGGAACACCTTGAATTTTGTCTGCCATAGTTATTGATTGAGTGCGTGATACTGGCCATCTAGCGCGTAGCCAACAACCTGTTGATTCTTGTCACGGTAGATATGCGTTGCGCCAGCCGGGACGCCGTTGGGAGCGTTTCCACCACCCTGAGCCGGTTGCTGTGCATAATCCGATGAAGGCTGGAAGTTTGTTTGGTGGCGCTGATTGATGGAATTCAGGGTGCGCTGGTATTTTGCACCCTCGTTCTTTGTGTACTGGTCCACCATGTTGAGATAGCCCTGCTTGATATCAGCCGGGATGGTGTCACCACTAATCTTGCCGTTAATCCATCCTTCAATTCTGTCCTTCAACCCGCCAGCCATCTGGAAGCCATGTAGCTCGGTTTCGTTGATACGCTTCACGCCGTTTGCGCCCGTAACGAATAGAGTTCCTTCGAGCGGAGCAATCGCAGCTGCCAGAGCATCACCTTTTTGAGCGGCTTGAATAGACTGCTTCAGGTTAGCTGCCTTCGTCGTAACGTCGTTATATTCGGCGTCGGCTTT
>DASXZE010000235.1:0-4286 GCA_036502105.1 Candidatus Angelobacter sp.
ATTCGATCTGGATGAAATACTGCAACTCCTCATGCTACAGATGGTCGAATTGTTTTCCACGGACACGGCATCTGTATACCTTTACGACGAAGACACGAGAACGCTCAGCAAGAAGTCTTCTTACGGGCATCGCAGCTCCTGGGCCGTGGAGAGTGAAAGAGTCATGATGCCGGCAGAGTTTATTGCCTCCATCAAAGCCCATCACGCAGAGATTATCGATCAGGAACATCTATCGCGTTTGCCAGAGGTGCTGCATAGAGCCGTGGAGCTGGAAGGCCTGCGTTCATGGCTCTGGGTTGTTTTGTGGCGCAAAGAAAAAATTCTTGGCGTGCTGGCTACAAGCTGCCGCGCAGTGCGCGAATTCAGCCGCTCTGAACAAGGCGTAATGATTGCCGTAGGCCGCCAGCTGGCCACCACAATTGAGAAAGTCCAGCTCTATAACGAAACCAGACAAGCTTATGACGACCTGCGCCGGACGCAGGAGCAGCTGTTGCAGAGCGAAAAAATGTCTGCCGTTGGACAGCTCATCTCTGGCGTTGCCCACGAGTTGAATAATCCGTTGACTGCGATTCTTGGTTACACCCAGTTGCTGGAGAGTGAAAAGCTGGAGCCCCACGTGGAAGAATTTATCCAGAAGCTCCGCAAACAGGCACAGCGCACGCAGAGGATCGTGCAGAACCTGCTGTCATTTGCTCGCCAGCATAAGCCAAAACGGGTGCATGTGGACCTGCGTAGCGTTTTGGAAGACACCATCGCGCTCCGCGACTATGACTTGAAGGTGAACAACATTCTGGTGGAGCGGGACTTCGATCCGGAGATGCCGTCGGTGATTGCCGATCCGCATCAGCTGGAGCAGGTTTATCTCAACATCATCAACAATGCAGCAGACGCGATGATGGAAGGCGGCCGAGGCGGGCATCTGCGCATCAATATTTTTCCTGAGAATGGGAATGTGGTGACTGCATTCCATGATTCCGGCCCGGGCATTTTTGATCCAAAGCACGTTTTCGATCCGTTCTATACCACCAAAGGTGTAGGCAAAGGTACCGGTCTGGGGCTGAGTATCTGCTATGGCATCGTGAAAGAGCATGGCGGAGAAATTTCCGCGCAGAACCATCCTGAAGGTGGCGCATTGCTGGAAGTGCGTTTGCCGATTGCCATTGGCGAAAAGCCCGTAACCGAGCGCGACCGCATTGTGGCGCGGCGCGAATCGCGCCTGGAAGGCTCTGTGCTGTTGCTGGACGACGAAGAAGCAGTTCTCGATTTTGAACGCGAAGTGCTTACTGCAGCAGGCTTGAAAGTGACAACCGCCAATTCAGGCGTTGACGCCGTGAATTATTTAAAGGAAGAAGATTTTGACGTGCTATTCCTTGACAGCAAGATTCCCGGAACATGGTCGAGCGAAGAAGTATTTCACTGGATGGAGCAGCACCGGCCAGAGTTAGTCCCACGAACGGTATTTGTATTGGCAAATGTTTCTGATCCCAGCGTCCGCGCTTTTGTGGATGCAACTAAGATCTTCTGTCTGGTCAAGCCTTTTGAGGTTTCTGACCTGCTGGCAGTTGCGCGCCGCGTATTGAGAAGGGTGAAAGCTACTTCGCATTCACACTGAGTGAGTGCGTGATCAATTGTTACAGCACCACAACCGAAGCTTGTTTATCTTTAGGCAGTAGCGTGAGCACTCCCCGATCCATTGTTGCCAGCCTAGCTTTTCGATGCAGAGCGAGCCCGAGAAGATAAGCGTCGCTGACCTGCTGATGTCCTACTATTTGCTTTTGCGTTGGTTCCACGGCTTCCGCAAAGCTTACGTCGTCTGGCCAAAACTGGTGTGAGGGATGCTTTAAATTAGCAACCAATATCTTTAGGGCCTGTTGTGGAGTTGCCGCATCACTTGAAAAAGAAGGGTTCGACAAAATTCGGACGCACCCAGCCTGTGTTAACGGGCAAGTAGCCCAACCGGTTTTTGAATATTTCCCAAACCATTCTTGCGCTCGATCATGATATGCATGGGCCGGCCACATAAGTGCCACCAGCACATTAACATCAAGTAAATGAACGGTCATAGTTCTTCCGACTCAAGTTCGCGAACTGTTCTTGTATCTACGCGAGGCGAATTCGGAGGTAGATCGAAAACAAGTAATCCGTTTACTGTACGCGTAGGGTGCGCAGCTCTGATACCTCGGCGGACTAGTTCGGAGATTGCTTTTCCCAGACCTACGGCGCGGCTTTCAGCGTATTGCTTCACCATTGGAGCAATATCATCATCCAGATTTATAGTCGTGCGCATTGCTTTATGATGCCATTTTACTTTTTTGATGTCAACTCTATTTTTTGATGTTCAAGGTATTTAATGCGAAAGCTAGGCCGCTCTTGCCCGCGTTCCGCGCACCAGCATTTTGCCCACACTTGGAATACCAGCAAATGCGAATGCGGCACTGCGCAGCCATTCCGGCGCGGCTAAAGCCTTGCGCAGCCGTGCGGCATTGCGGAAGGCTGGAGCAAACCGTTTGCGGTGAGCTACCTTGTATTGCTGGTGTGCCTGCGTAAGCGAACAGTCGCCATTCAGGAATTGCGAGATTGTTTCTGCGACCAGAGTGCCACTTTGCAGCGCCAACGAGATGCCGTCACCGGCAAAGGGATCGATAAAGCCAGCAGCGTCACCCGCCAAAAACATGCCATCGGACGCGGTTTCAGGCTCGCGGAAATAGAGCGGCGCGGTAGTGACAGTCGAAAACAATGGCGTCCACGCGCGGCTGCGCTGCCAGAGTTGCGGCTCTTTGGAAAAAACTTCTTCCAGCGTGTGAGCTACATCGGCGCGCACCATGGCGCATGCGTTGATTGAATTTGCGCCAACAGGCGTTACTCCACAATACCCGCCGGGAAAGAAATACAGATCGACAGATTGCGGCGGTGACACTTCAGTGAAATGGGCTTTCAGACCCAGCAATTTTTCTTTTCCCGATACATCGAACTGCGTCAGCTTTGACCAGCGGCCCGTGGTGTTGATGACTGCTTTGGCGGTGAATGTGTTTTCTGCCGTGCTCGCGTGGAAGATATCATTTTGCCGCCGCACTTCGCTGACAGCCATATCTTCTTTAGCGGTGACACCCGCTTGCTGCGCTGCCGCAAACAGAGCAGCGTCAAGATCAAAGCGGGGAATGCTTTGCGCAGCAGGTGAGACGGGCAAAGTGAGTGTCTTGTTGTCCAGAAAAATTCGTGAAGAGATGATTTGTGGGCATCCAGCGAAGAGGTTATCTTGCAGCAGCCCTTGGAGCGATCCCAAAGATTCAGAAGAGACAAACTCTCCGCAGACTTTCTGGCGAGGGAAGTGGTCTTTTTCCAGCAGCAACACACGTGCGCCCGCGCGCGCAACCGTAATGGCACAGGCCGAGCCGGCTGGGCCCGCGCCTACCACGATTAAATCGTACTCGGCTGCTTCCAAACAATCACTCCTATGCGGAAAAGATAAAACGTTTTGATTTCAATATTGCTGGCTGCCGTCACCTGCTTCAGCATTTCGCCGATCTCGCCCGCTGTATAAGCGCGGCGCACAGAGGCAATGGCATCATGCCGTGTGAGCCGACTGCGGTAGAGCGGCAAGCCAAGGTAACTCAATATAAGATGCAGCGGATGCCGCTGGAGATCATGGATAAGAAACGCCTGCCGCGCCACGCGTAATCCTTCCTGCGCAAACTGGATAATCTGCGCAGGCTCCAGATGATGCAGAAAAAGTGAGCAGCCCACGGCGTCAAAGCTGTTGTCGCGAAAGGGAAGCGCCGTAGCATCGCCGCAGACCGCCGGATGCGCGCTGCCAAGATGCGTTGGAGCGCGGTCCAGAATCACAGGGTGCGTGGCAATCCCTGATTTGGCCAATTTGCGCTGAGTGCGCGTGGCGACATAACCTTCGCCACCAGCGACATCGACCCAGGAGAGATCTTTTAAATGCCGCTGCTCTGCCACGCGGCGCAGCAAACTGTACATGGTGTGGACACCGCCAAACCACAGGTTCAGCCGGCGCAAATCTTCCAATGATGTCGAGACTTCTTTGGGAGTGCCTGCGTCAGTATCTAAAAGCTCAGGGATTACGACATGCTTCATCCGACCCGGGCCAATTCTTCTTCCAGCAACTGCTTGTTATAGAGATCAGTGTAATACCCGTTGCGGGCCAGGAGTTCGTCGTGTGTGCCCAGTTCAACCACGCGTCCTTCATGCAGCACGGCAATGCGGTCAGCATTGCGGATAGTTGAAACGCGATGAGAAATAAAAATCGTAGTGCGGCCATGCAT
>DASXZE010000236.1:0-21190 GCA_036502105.1 Candidatus Angelobacter sp.
CAGATGATCGTTCCATTTTCCGCCCCAATATTCAAAAGCTGGTCGCTGGTAATGGTGCGCCTTTTTTCAGCCATTCTTCTGGCAAAATACCGCGCGCGCCTTTCATACAGTGCGTTTGCAATTACACCGTACGGAATTGAAACGGCAGCCGCAAGAAACAACAGCGGCACCAATAACAAACCCAGAAAAGGGCCGTGTATTCTTTGTTCGGCCTTTGCGTGAGTTTCAGCATGCTGCATAAGCTTGTTTTCGTGCCCCTAAATCAACTCAGTCATTTTTTTCTCATTCAAGTATTTCACAATTTTGCCTACATCCTGGGAATGCTCCCGGGTGGTGACCAGAATTGCGTCTTCCGTTTCAACGACGACCAGATTATGCACGCCTACGGTGGCCACAAATTTCTCTGGCGCATAAACGTAGTTGCCGGTGGCGTTCAGGGCGAAAGAGTTTTTGCTGTGCAGAACATTTTTCTCGTCGTCTTTCTGGTGGGCCACGTGATGTTCGTATAAAGCGGCCCATGAACCAAGATCGTTCCAGCCAAAATCAGCACGCAAACAAAAGAGATTTGAAGAGTGCTCGCCTTTCGCGGATCGCGGCTCCAGCACGGCGTAATCAATGCTGATGTTCTCGCACTTGGGATAAAGCTGGGCAAACGTATTGTCGAAATCTTTTGTCCCCCAGGCAGCGGCGATCTGCTCAAGGTAAGGCGCAGTCTCAGACAAGTGTTCACGCAGGGCGCGGGTCAACGTGCGCGCGCTCCACACAAAGATGCCGCTGTTCCAGTAGTAATTGCCGGCAGTCACAAATTCTTCCGCGCGTTGCTGATTGGGCTTCTCTGTGAACCGCTTTACGCGAAAACACTCAGACTCAACTTTTTCTCCGGTTTCAATGTAGCCATAGCCGGTTTCAGCACGGGCAGGCTGCACGCCCATTACGACAATATGGTCTTCTTTGCCGGCAATCTCAATGGCGCGCTGCAGGACTTTGCGGAATTTCTTTTCGTCGGCAATCACGTGGTCTGCGGGAAACATGCCGATAACGGAATCGGGCGACAGCCGCTCAAGCAAAAAGGCCACAAGCCCGATGGCCGGCGCGGTGTTGCGTGCTTCCGGCTCGCTCACCACCTGTTGCGCAGGAACAGCCGGAAGCTGGCGCTGAATTTCTTCAGCCACAAATTCATTGGTGATGACCCAGAAATCTTTCTCTGTCCCCAAAGGCAGCAGCCGTTCCATGGTTTTCTGGATCATGGTCTGTTTGCCATCGAGCGCCAGGACCTGTTTGGCCAGCTTGCGGCGGCTGCGCGGCCAGAAGCGGGTACCGCTGCCGCCGGCAAGTATCACTGAAAAAAATGGTTGTTTGCTCACAGACTCTCACAGGGCAGATGCCCATGGTTCTAACGTGCTCACTGATTTGCCGCTTAGCTTTAAAGCGTTGAGTAACTTTTTTCTACCAAGGTTGTGATGGGCTGCTCTACCTTTTCCACCGGCAATGAGGCGCATAAAAATTCCACGTCCCACTGCGGCTTCAGCGTAAACTTTTCTACAGCAGCAGGGATCACAACAGCTTCTCCGCTGGTAAAAGTTACGGGAGCCGCGCCTGCAGATTCAATCACGCCGCAGCCGCGAGTCGCGATCAGGCACCATACGCTGCGTTTGGCATGCTGCGGACGGCGAAATTCCCAGGTGCGCGTGAGCTTAAACTGGTCCACGATAAAACACGGTGAAGTTATTAGATTGACCTGCACCTTGCCCTGCACAATCTGCGGCGCCGCCGGGACGACCTTGCCCGCATGCGTCTGCTCACGCGTGGCCAGCAACCCGTGTTCAATATGCAGCTCACGCGGACGGCCGTAATCATACAGCCGGTAGGTGGTGTCAGAATTTTGCTGCGCTTCCACGATCACTGCGCCACCGCCGATGGCATGCACCGTACCCGCATCCACATAAATCATGTCGCCAGCCTGGACGTTGATCCAGTTCAGCAGATGCTCCATTCGGTTCTCGTGAATCGCCTGCTCCACTTCAGCTTTGGTGGTTCCCGCCTTCAGCCCCACGCCCACTTGCGCTCCCGGCTCCGCCTGCAACACATACCAGCATTCGGTTTTGCCGCAGGGCTGGCCAAGTTTCGCTGCGCCGTCGTCATCCGGATGCACCTGCACAGAAAGCTTTTCCCGGGGAAAGAGAAATTTGATCAGCAGCGGAAAGCGCGTAGCGTCCCGGCCGCCGTCACCTAGAAGCTCTGAGCCAAATTGCTGCGCCAGATCGGCCAAAGTGCGACCGGCAAGCGGACCATTCGTCACGGAGCAGATATCGGCGGTAAGCCAGGCTTCGCCCACCGGGCCACCGGTAATGGCGTTGGGATAAAACGGAGCAAGGTCAAGCGAGCCCCATATGCGCTCCTGAAACTGCGGCTGCAAACGGAATGGATATAGATCAGGCATGCGTTCGGGTTAAGACCTTGCGGTTCAAGAGTCTAGAAGACTTTAGACTCGCAAATCCGGCGGCGCGTTGTCCAGCAGCAGCTCAGGAAACAGGTTCGCCAAGGGATTTGGGTTTTCAATTCCGGCGATTACCAATTTTGGCAATACTGGCAATCTTGTTCCCCTCCCCCTCCCATACCCATCCCAAATTGGCGTGCACTTGAGAGAGGTGATCCCAAGGTCATCCCAGATCGGCGGAGGTTTCAGAGATCAAGCACCAATTGGCGTAGGTTTCAACGCTCAACCGCCTCCCAACCGTACTTATCCGTGTTCATCCGTGGTAAGGTTTTTGCCTCTCCCGATGACGGCGATGATCCGATGTCGCGCAATGACGGCGATTCCGTGGCCCTCAGCCGATGTCTCTCAGCCAGAAACCCCACCCGGCTATTGAGGTTTTGTTGCAAACAAAGGAGAAATCGAATTCGACCGAGCGATGACCGCGCGGTCGAAGCTCTTTTGAGCCTCACTTTAGCCTTTGAATCTCGCTGAATGCTGACTACGAAGTGCTGCCGGCTGATTGCTATTTTTCAATGATCTTTTCCCACTCACACCCTGAGGGCGCTGCCAGACTATAGCTGGGATTTATGAGCGAATCAATAGCGAATCAGGACATGGCCTCGGCCTAAGAAAAAAGTCCCGACCTTTGTCGGGACTGAGTTTACAAATTGGTGTTAGCAGATTCGCAATTTACAGCTTGCCGAACCACTCCTGCATGCGCTCCAGGCCGCGCTCAATTTCTGTGGGCGTGGTGGCATACGAGAGGCGGATGTGGTCGCGGGTGCCGAAGGCTTCGCCCGGAACCGTAACTACGTGCGCTTCATGCAGCAGGCGCTTGGCAATGTCTGCGGCAGAAGTGATTCCATCTTTGCCGAAATAAGAGGAAACATTCGGATAGACGTAAAACGCGCCTTCAGGCTTTACGCAGGTCACGCCGGGGATCAGGTTCAGGTGTCCCAGGGTGAGTTCGCGGAGAAGAATGTAGTCCTTCTTCATGTCTTCCACGCACTTCTGCGGACCGGTAACGGCGGCCAGGCCGGCCATTTGCACCATGTGCGCGCAGCTGGAGGTGCTCTGGCTCTGCAGTTTGGTCATGGCATTAATAATGGGTGCCGGCGCAAGCGCGTATCCCAGACGCCAGCCGGTCATGGCATAAGTCTTGGAGAGCGAGCCGACGATAACCAGATGCTGCTTCACGTCATTGAGTGAGCCGGCAGAGAATCTACGCGCCGTGAAATTGAGATAGACATAGCATTCGTCGGCAATCACATAGATGCCGCGCTTGTGGGCCAGCCTCAAAATCGCACTGAAATCTGCCGGATCCATCACGGCGCCGCTCGGATTATTCGGACTGTTGATAATGATGGCCCGGGTGCGCGGCGTGATCTGGCGCTCAATCATTTCAGGCGTCAGGCGGAAGTTCTCTGATTCTTCCGTCTCCACGAATACGCACTTGCCGCCCGCGTACTCAATGATGTCTTTGAAGGAAACCCAGTAGGGCACCGGCACAATCACTTCGTCACCGTGATCGACCAGCACCTGAATGGCATTGAACAGCGCGAGCTTACCGCCGGTGGAAACCATGCAGTCGGCGGGTTGATACATGGAACCGAAATCAGCGGCATGGCGGCGCGTGATGGCCGTACGCAGCTCCTGTATGCCGGCCACCGCGGTGTAACGCGTGCAGTTGTTCTGGATAGCGGCAATGGCAGCGTCTTTTATATGCTGCGGCGTGGGGAAATGCGGCTCACCTGCGCCAAACTCCACCAGGTCAGCGCCGGCGGCTTTGAGCTTTGCCGCCTCTGCAACCACGGCCATGGTGGCTGAAATTTCAATGCGGTTTACGCGGTCACTAAACTGTTTTATTGCAGGTACGGTCGCCATTTGAACCTCTTTTAAATTGTGGCTGCGGTGCCATGGAATTTTTCCCGCAGTCGTTGCTCCACCAGTTCCGGTACCAGTCCACGCACGGAACCGCCCAGGCGAAAAACTTCTTTAACCAGCCGCGAGCTCAGGTACGAATAGGCTTCAGCGGGCATCATAAAAACTGTTTCCAGCTGCGGCTGCAATTTGCGGTTCATCAGGGCCATCTGCAGTTCGTATTCATAATCGCTGATGGCGCGAATGCCGCGCAGCACGGCTTTTGCCTTCTTCTGCATGGCGTAATCCACCAGCAGTCCGTCAAAAGCCTCAACCCGCACGTTGTCATACCCTTTGACCATCTCTTCCAGCATCTGCGTCCGCTCCGCCAGCGTAAACAGCGGATCTTTCTCGGAATTGCGCAGGACTGAGACGATCAATTCATCAAAAATTTTGCTGCCCCGCTCAATCAGGTCAAGATGACCGTTGGTAAGCGGATCAAACGAGCCGGGATATATGGCGCGAACAAGATTCAAATGAGATTCCTGAGTGCGGCTTGTTTTGATTTTATGCTGGATTCCACCACCCGGCAATGTGGGAATCTGAGCATTTTTTCTCAAAATGGCACTAAGCACCTGAAAAAGAGTGCTCTTGCGGAAAAGAATTGCTGGTGGCACAGGTTAAATAATCAAGATTCGTCATCCTGAATCCCCGTCAACTAACGGCGCGTTTTCTTAAGCGCCGGAGTAGGAACCCCAAACGCGCGCGGGTTTCGCGTGTTTGGGTCAAGTAGGGATGAGGAACCTTGTGCTTTGCCTTGGAAGGATCAACCCGCACTCCTATCTGCTTGGGCGGCATGAAATATCAACAAAATAAATATGCGATACTGAAAGCCATGGCAGTCATTAATCCCAAGTCGGTGAAGGTAAACAAAACCACCGGCACAGGCATGGATATTGAATGGGATGACGGCCACCACACGCATTACGGCTTCCAGTGGCTGCGCGACGCATGTCCCTGCGCCACCTGCGTGGAAGATCGGACCAACCATAAGCGCAAGGCGGGCGAGTCTCCACAGAAAGCAACCAGCTTGCTGCCCATGTATAAGGAGCCAACCAGGCCGGAAGAAGTAAAGTCCGTGGGCCGCTATGCGTTGAATATCGCCTGGAATGACGGCCACTCCAGCGGCATCTATTCCTGGGATTATCTGCGCGAAATGTGCCAGTGCGAAGAGTGCAAAGCTGCCAGCCATGTGCTCTGATTGAAGATTGCCAGATCTAACCTCTTAAGGTTTCCACAAAACAGATGAATCAATTTGATCGATTCTGGTTCTTCCGGTCAGAGCCATTGCGGATCTTAATTCCGTTCGAAGGATATTGATCACGCGTGCAACTCCGTCTGCACCAGCCGCAGCAACGCCGTGCAGATATGGTCGACCGATCAAGACTGCCTTCGCGCCCATCGCTAACGCCTTGAGTATGTCGGTACCTCGACGAATTCCCCCATCGACCAGGAACGGCAACCTGCCCTGTAATTTTTCTGCTATCTGAGGCAAAGCTTCAGCGGTTGAAGGCAAAGTGTCCAGGTTGCGGGCTCCGTGATTGGAAACAATGATTCCAGCGGCCCCAGCGTCTATTGCACGTAAAGCATCTTCCGGATTAATGACACCTTTCAGCCAGACTGGAGTTTTGGCAATGGAGCACATCCACTCAACTTCCTTCCACGTGAGCTTGGCATTTGGCACCAGGCTAAAGGCATGGTCCGGCGAGCGCCGGTGGATTTCAGACCCGATATTAATGTTTGGCAGATCAAAACTAGGGGGCATTCGAAAATAAGCACGCTCTTCACGGTTACGGATGCCAATCGTTGGCGTATCCACTGTGATTACAATCGCCCTGCATCCTGCGGCTTCAGCACGTTGAATAAGCGTTTGGTTGAAGGTTCGTTCCGGGCGTGTATAAAGTTGGAACCATACCGGTTGTGTGGCAGCCCGGCATAAATTCTCTACTGACTCCGTCGCGAACGTGCTCGTCACCAACGTTGCTTTACCCTGGTTGGCTCCTGCTATAACGGCCATCTCGCCCTTCCGGTGCCAGAGCCGGTTGATGGCGGCTGGAGCAAGGAGAATAGGCACATCAAATGTTTGTCCGAGAATCTGAGTGGAGAGATTAATTTCCGAAACGTCCACCAGGATGTTAGGGTTTAAACGAATTTTCGACCATTGCTCGTTGTTGGCGCGCAAGGTAATCTCATCGCCCGCAGCCCCGGATAGATAGGCATGGGCAATATGGGACATCCGCTTTTCACTCATCGCTTCCATGTCCGCCAACGTCAGGACTTTATTTAGCATCCGCCGCTCAAGCAGGCTGCTGACAGCGCCAAACCGCATTTTGTAAATTCCAGGCCGTCTCAATCTTGACTTCTCCCCGCCAAACCGGCGTTCGTTTTACTGAGAATTGTCACAAAATACAGACTACTGCGCGCTGTAACCGCCATCCACCGTAAGTGCGCTGCCTGTTGTCCAGTTGGATTCGTCGCTCGCCAGGTGCACGGCGGCGCTGGCTATGTCTTCGGGCCTGCCAAAGCGCCCTGCAGGGTGCAGGGCCAGTCGCTGGCGGCGCACGTTTTCATCGGTATTGAACTTTGCCACCAGTTCCGTTTCCACAATGCCCGGCAAGATGCAATTCACCCGGATATTTTCCGCGGCGTGGTCCAATGCCATGGCTTTGGTCATTGCCAGCACCGCCCCTTTTGAAGCCGAATAGGCCACGCGGCTGCGCGCGCCCACCAAACTCAACACCGAGCCAATATTGATGATTGATCCACCGCCACTCGCGCGCATGCGCGGCAATACGGCCCGCGAGAGCAGCCACACGCCGCGAACGTTGACGTTAAAAGTCTGGTCAAAATCCTCTTCACTCAGTGACTCCGCCGTCCCCGGAAGAAGCACCGCCGCATTGTTTACCAGAACATCAATGCTCTTAAATTTTTCCATCGCCGTGTTCACCAGCCTCTGTACGTCAGCAGCTTTGCTCACATCAGTAGCAACGGCCACGCAATTTGCGCCAATCTCTTCAGCGGTGTGCGCCAGTTTGTTGCTGTCGCGCCCGGCAATCACCGCCCAAGCTCCTTCGCGTACAAAGGCCACAGCAATGGCCTTGCCAATTCCGCTGCCGCCGCCGGTGATAATGGCAACTTTTTCATTCAATCGCATGGTGAAATTTATAGCCCCTTTATTACCCACATTTGAATAGAACTCGGGTTGATTAGAGAGATTTATTTTGCATGCCCGTGGTGCTTCGTTCAGAAAACAAATCTGCGAATAGTGCCATTACGATGGCCGCAGTCCAAAGAAAATAGCCGTACCGAGGACGCAGGTGCCAGTAACCGAAAGCAATCCAGCAGGATGGAAGCATCAGAAGCAGCACAACCCGCAATACACGGCCCCATTGCGTCGTCCTTTTTATCTGCAACAAAAACACTGTGATAAGAAAAACTGGATTGATCCATCCGCTGAGGAGAGTCGAAAAAAATTCCATTGGCCGCTTATCCAGCATTTTCAAACTAAGTTCTCCCCATGGAAAACTGAGGGTCACGAATGCGAATAAATAACCGCGCGGTCCAGAGGCGTTTCTCGCTCCGTTAGCATTATTTGCCGCCGTGAGAAAGAATGAGGCGGTGAAGGCCAGCAGCGCCACAACGAGAATGATCTTGCTCTTATTCAAGCTGCATTGCTCCCGTACTCGCCGGTAATGATGGCAACTTTCTCATTCAATCGCATGGGCGAATTGTAATCCTATCGGGCCATAAGGGCAGCGCAATGGCTCCCGCAGTCTGCTTGCCAGAGTAATTTTTCCTCAGAGCAAATGCACTGAATGTCGCTCCTGATTTCTCGGCAATCTTTTGCACACTCGCCGGATTCCCTTTGTATTTTGCGGCGCTCCTCAAATTTTCCTCATGCTGTTCCGCTCACATTAGTACCGCCGGCCTAGGGGATGATGTTGAGTTCAGCCTAAGGAAGTGGCTTAGGAAGATCCAGAGCTGGAAGCAGTACTGTTTACCCTCTTGCAGGCAGCCACTCACAAGCAGCAGCAAACCATCTCGTCTGTAATCAACAGCAAAAATTTTTGCCGCCAAGTGGCAGGCCATGTGCATTTAATCCGATTACACAAATTGAGGTTCCGCAAAAACACGGAACGTCATTCCGATGGTTTTCGCCTGATGGTGCGAACCGGCAGCACTTCCCCCAGCTCCGCTGCCTGGAGAAAAACAAAGTTTAAGTGAGGATGAATGAAAAGGTTTTTTAACCTCTTGGTGTGGAGCATTGTCTTAGGCGCTTCTGCACTCGCACAAAGCGCGGACCCCCGAATTATTTTTAGTGATCTGCAGAGCGGCCCCAACAGCGGCGGCGCTAACAACAAAGGCGCGGTAGTCACGCTCTATGGTTTTGGATTTGGCGCAACACGCGGCACATCCACCGTCACCATCGCTGGCGTAAATGCAGACAATTATCTGCAATGGTCAGATACCAAAGTCAGCTTCCAGTTGGGAAACGCTGCGGTCTCCGGCAATATCGTAGTCAACGTTCCGGGCGCGGCCACCAATGGCATGCCTTTCACCGTGCGCACCGGCAAAATTTACTTTGTCTCGCCTTCAGGCTCTGACACGAATGCCGGAACCTTTACTGCTCCCTGGCATAGCGTGGTCAAAGCGAAAAACACAGTTGTCGCGGGCGACATTATTTATCTGCTGAACGGTGTTAATCAAACGGCTCTGGATAGCTCCAGCGCAACGCTGGCTCTGGCCAAGAGCGGCACCGCTTCTCTTCCTATCGCTCTCATCGCTTATCCGGGAGCGACTGCCACCATCGGCTCGGCTAACGGACAGTCCTATGGCATTCGCACCACGGCAGCCGCAAGCAACTGGCTGCTTGCCGGGCTCACCTTGCGCGGCGCGTTTAGCGCGCTCAACGTTGCCGGCTCATCCAATTGGCGCGTGATCGGCAATGACATTTCCTGCCCCAACGGATCGGGCTCCGGCGCGTGTGTTGATTTTGCCGGTGCAACCAACGTCAGCCTTTATCGCAATCTGGTGCATGACGTGGGCTCGCCCACCGGCGCCAACCTTAAGCTTTATCAGGGTGTTCTCTTTGAGACCGGCTCCAGCACCATCGACGTTGGCTGGAATGAGATTGCCAATGTGCGCTCCTGCCGCTCTCTCCAGTTTTCTTCTGACACCACGCCACTGTTCAACATCACGGTTCGCGGTAATCTGATTCATGACTCGCGTTGTGACGGTATTAACTTCGCGTCAGTCAATCCTGCCCTCGGCACTGTACGGGCTTACAACAACGTTGTGTATCGCGCCGGCACCGGCCCTGCGCCCAATGGGATTGAAAGCAATTACGCCTGCGTGAACGTTGGCGCGGCGGGGACCGCGGCCGTTCAGATTCAGGACAACACTTTTTATGATTGCGGCAGCCGCAAAAACGGCGACTCCGGCGCAATCTCAGCCTCGGCCGCGGTCTCAGTGGCCAACAACATTTTCTTTTCGCTCACCGGCGAGTCTTATCTTGCTCCCAACTCTTTGGCCACACGCTTCAGCGGCAACAATAATCTTTTCTTTGGTGCTGGCATTACACCGGCATTCTCAACCGCAAGCCTGAATGCCAATCCGAACTTTGTGAACGCGGCCTCTGCCAATTTTCGGTTGCTGGCGACCAGCCCAGCCATTGATCACGGCATGAACACCGGCATCAATCGGGACGTCGTCCAAGTACTGCGCCCTACCGGCGGCGCCTATGACATGGGCGCGTACGAATTTATTTCCACCGCCGTTGCTCCTCCGCCACCAACACCGACCCCTACGCCATCGCCCACGCCGAAACCGACTCCAACTCCAACTCCAACTCCAACTCCAACACCAACTCCAACACCAACACCGTCGCCGACTCCAGTTCCAACGCCAACACCAGCCCCAACACAAGGAACTCTTACGGTAAGTCCGCAATCAGTGGCATTTGGCAGCGTCTTGATTGGCTCGAGCGCCAACCAGACCATCACGCTGAGCAACTCTTCCAGCGCGGCGGTCACCGTGAGCAAAATTGCGACCACGGGAACAGGCTTTAGCCAGAGCGCTCCAGCCTTGCCTCTCACGCTGGCTCCAGGAAAGACCGCCAGCGTGGCCGTAACTTTTGCTCCGGCTACCGCGGGCAGCGCCAGCGGCACCGTGCAGATTACCAGCAACGCGGCCAATCCTGCGGTTGCAGTCGTACTCACTGGCACGGGATCAACCATCCAGCACTCGGTTGACATTGCCTGGGACGCTGCAACCCCAGCGCCCTCCGGATACAACGTCTATCGCGCCACGCAGAGCGGCGGACCATACACCAAGCTGAATCCTGCGCCGCTCACCGTGCTCGTCTTCACTGACAACACAGTCACCTCAGGCACAACTTATTTTTACGCCGTTACCTCCGTGGCACCGGACGGAACTGAGAGCGGCTTCTCCGCTCAAGCCACAGCGGTGGTGCCCTAATGACGAGTGCAAACAGAATTCATACAAAAAGGAATTACATGAAGTTATTCAAGACGCTATCGCAATGGATGACTGTGGCTCTGCTCTTTTCCGCAATGTCACTGGTTGCGCAAGCCCAGCAGCCACAGATCTTTTTCTCCGATATTGAAAGCGGCCCCAACGTGGGCGGCCAGAGCGGCAACGGATCATTTGTCACCATCTGGGGCAAGGGCTTTGGCGCAACGCAAGGCACGTCCACAATTACCGTTGGCGGCGGCGCAGTTGCCAGCTATCCCGTTTGGTCAGATAGCAAGATCACCTTCCAGCTTGGCACCGGTGCAACCACAGGAAGCATTGTGGTGAACGTCGCCAGCGCTGGTGCGAGCAACGGACTGCTTTTCACCGTGCGCGCGGGCAATATCTTTTTTGTGAGCACCACCGGCGCTGACACCAATGCTGGTAGCTTTACGGCGCCCTGGAAGACGATCCTTAAAGCCAAGAACACCATGGCAGCCGGCGATATTGCTTATATTGAAAATGGCGTCTCGCAAACCACTGAAGACAATTTCACCGCTTACATCAGCATGGATAACAACGGCGCCAGCAACTCCGGCACGGCCGCTGCACCGAAAGCTTTGATCGCTTATCCCAACGCCACGGTGACTGTTGGCGTTGCCGGCGGACTGGCTTATGGAATTCGCACACCCAATATCGGCACCCATGAAGACTACTGGGTGTTTTCGCAACTGCACATCGTCGGCGGAACGCAGGCCATGGACGTGGGCGGCACCGGCTGGCGGATTATCGGCAATGAAATGCAGTGCCCCGGCGCCGACGCTGAAGTGGGCTGCTTTGAAATGAGTGATGGCAACCAGGTGAAGTTTTACGGCAATGAAATTCACAACGCCGGTATCAATCCCACGTCATCCAAGTTTTATCACGCGGTCTATTTCAGCACAGACTCCAACCACATTGACGTAGGCTGGAACCACATTCACGATAACTTTACCTGCCGCTCTCTTCAGTTCCACTCATCGCCGCTGTGCAGCCCCACCTGCGGCGCAGGCGACACCACCGGCTTTAACCAGTTTGATCTCCACGTGCATGACAATCTGATCCACGGCGACAATTGCAACGGCATCAACTTCGCCACCGTCGATCCTTCCAAGGGCACCGTTGAGGCCTACAACAACGTGGTCTATAACGTCGGACGCATGGACCCGCTCCAGCTCGGCGCAAGCTTTTCCTGCATCTATCTCGCGAACATCACGAATAATGGCGCAGCCGGAGGCGGTACCGTCAATGTGTTCAACAACACTCTCTCAGACTGCGCAGCCAACAACTCAGCCAACGCCAGTGGATCGCGTGGCGCGTTCGGTGTAGCCAGCGGAGCCTCCACAACCCTGATCATGAATCTGCGCAATAACGTTGCGTATCAGAACGCCGGAGAAATTTATATCGATGGCGTAACCGCGCAGATCACCGGCGACCACAATCTCTGGTTCGGCATCGGCGCTGCTCCTACTCGGACCACCAACAACCTGACCGTCGATCCGCTCCTCGCAAATCGCGCAGGCTCTGACTTCCACCTAACCAGCACCAGTCCGGCCAAAGACGCTGGCGTAACCATGCTGTCCAATAATTCATTCACGTCGAACCTGGGAACCACGCCAAGAGATAAAGACGGCGTTGGTCGTCCGCAAGGAACGGCGTTCGACATGGGCGCTTATGAATTCTTCGTCGGCGGCACCACAACTCCGCCAACGGAAAACCCGCCGTCCAATGTGCGGGTGACAGTGCGGTAGTCAGCCATACCTTTTGACTATTCTGTGGTCCAGGAAAGTTGCGTGAGCGGAAGCTCCTGTGGCTTTTCTGGGCCCGACTTTTTAGGCTCAACTTCAGCAAGCTTAGTGAAACGATCTCTACGCGGTGAACTCGAGTACAGCGCCACGATTATGGCAGCAACCCACAGAAAATAGCCGACATGGGGATACATTTTCCCGATCCAGAAATAAAGCCAGCAGGCGGGAAGCAAACACAGAACAGCAATTCGTAAACTCTTACCAAATCTTTCTGTCTTTTTTCCGCGCAACAACGCGACTGCAGCCAGAAAGAGCGGGTTAATCAATCCGCTGCAAAGGACCGCAAAATACGCTCCTGGCTTTGCGACCAGTTCCTGTGCGCTGTCTTTGTCCCACGGAGAAAGGAGTGCGCTCACCGCACAGAGATAGCCAGGAAGATTTATTTCAGGAAACCTTGCCATACGTACGGCTGGCAGCAGGAATGAAACGATAAAAGCGCCTAAAGCAATGAGGAAGACTATCTGTTTTCTTGTCATGTTCGTATCCTGAACTTCGTTATCGCCAGTCCGCAGTTTGACCCACGGTTGATGGCTTCGCTAGACTCAAAGATTAGATCATAGCCAAAAATGGCCGTGTTTCGTAATCCCTTATGTCCCAAGCAAACATTCAAGTCACGCTTCCAGATGGAAGCACCAAAGAAGTCCCAGCAGGCACCACGCCGCTGGATATCGCCCGCTCAATCAGCCCCCGGCTGGCCGACGCAGCGCTCATCTCCAAAATTAAGCTCTCCAGCGCGCAGCCTGCCGCCGCGCCCGACGATAAAGCTCCGGCCAGCACGCACGCACATCAGCCAAAAGATGGCTGGCAGTTTGCCGATCTCACCAAGCCCCTGGAAGAAGACGTACAACTGCGCCTGCTGACTGATCGCGATGCCGAAGCACTGGAAGTTTACCGGCATTCATCCGCGCACCTGCTGGCGACTGCGGTGCTAGAGCTGTTCCCGGAAACTAAGCTGGGCCACGGCCCGGCAACTGAAAACGGCTTCTTTTACGACTTCTACCGCCCCACGGCCTTCACTCCAGAAGATCTGGAGAAGATAGAAAAGAAGATGGCCGAAGTGGCCGCACGCGACGAAAAATTTGAGCGCGAGTTTGTCCCCCGCGAAGAAGGGCTGGCGCGCTTCCGCTCTGAAGGTGACTTCATGAAGGTCCACTTCATTGAGCAGTTCACCAAGCCGGGCGAGCCTATCTCCACCTATCGCAACGGCAAGTTCGTTGACTTCTGCCGTGGGCCGCACATCCCTTCCACGAACAAGATCAAGGCGTTCAAGCTCACCAACATCGCCGGCGCATACTGGCTGGGCGACGAAAAAAACCCGCAGCTCCAGCGCATCTACGGCACTTCGTTCTTCAACAAGAAGGACCTGGAGCAGCACCTGCATGCCATTGAAGAAGCCAAAAAGCGTGACCATCGCGTACTGGGCAAGCAGCTTGATCTCTTCAGCATTCAGGAGCTCGCCGGTCCGGGACTGATTTTCTGGCATCCCAAGGGCGGCCTCATCCGCAAAGAGATGGAAGACTGGATGCGCGATGAATACCTGCGCCGCGGCTACTCGCTCGTCTATACGCCGCACGCCTTTCGCGTAAATCTGTGGAAGACCAGCGGCCATGAAGGCTACTACGCGCAGAACATGTTCACGCCCATGGAGCTGGACGACGCGGAATATCGCATGAAGCCCATGAACTGTCCCGGACACATTCTGATCTATGCCGATTCCATGAAGTCTTACCGCGATCTGCCCGTGCGCTTGGGCGAACTCGGCACGGTGTATCGCTACGAGCGTTCCGGCGTGATGCACGGCCTCTTGCGCGTGCGCGGCTTCACCCAGGATGACGCCCACATCTTCTGCACACCCGAGCAGATTGAAAGCGAAGTGGAAGGCTGTATTGAATTTGCTCTTGCCGTGCTCAAAACTTTTGGCTTCAATGAATATCAGGTTGAGCTCAGCACCTGGGACCCGAATGACAAAAAGAGCTTTGTCGGCAGTGAAGAGAATTGGAACCTGGCCAATAACTCGCTGGAAAAAGTCTTGCAGAAACTCAAGATACCTTACAAGACGATCCCCGGCGAAGCCGCATTTTACGGCCCTAAAATCGACGTAAAACTAGTAGACGCCATTGGCCGCCTCTGGCAGCTCTCTACCGTGCAATTTGATTTCAATCTGCCCGAGCGCTTCAAGCTGGAATACGTGGCGGAAGACGGGACCCGCAAGCAGCCAGTCATGGTGCATCGCGCACTGTTTGGGTCGGTGGAACGTTTCTTCGGCGTGCTGATTGAGCATTACGCCGGGGCTTTTCCCGTATGGCTCTCGCCGGTGCAGGCGGCAATCATTCCCATCAGCGAGAAGCACACTGAATACGCCCACAAAGTGGCGCAGCAATTAAAAGATGTCGGCGTGCGCGTTCACGTGGATGATCGCAATGAAAAGATGAATGCCAAGGTCCGCGAGCTGGCGCTGCAGAAAATTCCTTTCCTGCTGGTGGTCGGTGAAAAAGAAGCTGAAGCGGGAACGGTGAATATCCGCGTCCGCGGCCAGCAGCAACCAGAAGGCACCGTGCCGATAGAACAATTTGCAGAACGGGTAACGAAGCTGATTGCGGAGAAATCTGTAAACCTCACGTAGTCAGAGAGCTGGATCAAACAAACGGAAATAATTCTTAAAACCATTATTCGCGCGCCAATCGAGAGATGCTTTGATCTGGCGCGCAGTATTGATTTCCATCAGGACTCAGCCTCCCACACCAGTGAAAGAGCGGTGAGCGGCGTCACTAGCGGGTTGATCGGTTTAGGCGAAGAAGTTGAATGGCGTGCTCGCCATTTTGGACTCTGGCTGAAAATGCGCATACGGATCACGGCCTTTGACCGCCCCGCGTATTTTCAAGACACCATGGTGAAAAGCCTTTTCCGCTATTTCAAGCATGATCACACATTCAAAGAGGAAAACGGCGGCACGCTGATGATCGATCAACTTGAGTTTGGCGCTCCTGTTCCTCTCCTCGGAAGTATCGTGGATAGACTGGTGCTCAAAAAACATTTGCACCACTTTTTGGAGCAGCGCAATCAAATGCTTAAGTCCGCTGCTGAATCTGATCAATGGCAAAAGTATCTCCCATAATTTCATGACTCCCAAATTCCCCGGCGTCTCTCCCAACGCTCTCGCTTTTCTCCGCGCGCTCAAGCGGAACAATCGCCGCGAGTGGTTTAAGCCTCGCCAGGAAAAACATGACACGCTGATCAAAGCCCCCATGCTCGAACTGGTGGACGCCCTGAATCATGAACTGGCCAACTTTGCGCCGGACTACATTACTTCCGCGCCGAAAGCCGTGTATCGCATCTATCGTGACACGCGGTTTGCCAAAGACAAAACGCCGTACAAGACGCACATCGCGGCCATCTTTCCCCGGCATAGCGCCGTTAAACGGGAAGGCGCGGTTTTCTATTTTCATTTTTCACCAACTGAACTGCTGGTCTTTGGCGGCGTGTACTCGCCTGATCGGGACGAGCTACTGGCTTATCGCAACCTGCTGCAAGAGCAGCATGAAGAATTTCAGGCGATCCTGGCCGATAAGCAACTCAAGCGCCTCACCGGCGGCCTGCAGGGCTCACAGCTCAGCCGCATGCCTAAAGGCTTTTCTGAAGACCATCCAGCGGAAGCGCTGCTCCGCCATAAACAGTGGTATCTGGAATGTTCGCTCGACATAAAGCTGGTGACCTCGCCCAAAATGGTGGCTGAGATTGCCAAACGTTTCGCCGCCATGGCGCCCATGATCGAATTCATGAATCGCCCATTCGTCCGCAAAGACAAGCGCAAAAGCCTGCAGTTTATGGCGTTCTAACCGCAGCTAGCCAGATAGCAACTTTCAAGGCACAATACTCTTTCCCTTATGCTTCTTATGTGTCGAGCCCTTCTATTTCTCATCTGCCTGATGCCCGCGCTGGCCGGCGTCGCTCATGCCGCTGATACTGATGCAGCCGCTAATAACGACAGGTTCAATCTCGCGCGGGTCATCGTAACCGGCTCCATTCGCTATAAAGAAGACGATCTGGTTCGCGCCACCGGGCTCACCGTCAACACGCAAGTCACGGTCGACGATCTGCAAAGCGCCGCCAATCGCCTGGGAGACAGCGGCGCTTTCGCCACCGTGCAATTTCTTTTTAAGCCAGTGCCCGGCGGCAAAGGCGTAGAAGCGAACTTCCAAGTCGCCGACGCTGACAAATTTCTTTCCGCCGTGTTTGAAAACTTTGTCTGGATCAGTGAGAGCGAGCTGCAACTGGCGGTGCATCAGGCCATCCCCCTGTATAACGGACAACTGCCTTCTTCCGGTCACATGTCAGACGAAGTTTCCGCGGCGCTCACCAAATTTCTTGCCGCCAAAGGCTTGCCCAGTGAAGTCTCTTACATGCTGGCTGGAGATTTTGGCCAGGCCTCCAATGCCTACAAATTCAAGGTCGACAATGCCAGCCTTACTATTCGTGACGTTACGCTCACCGGCGCAACGCACGCTCAGCCGGAGCAAGTGGCAAAATGCGTAGCGCCGCTCAAAGGCATTGGCTACTTGCGCAGTGACGTGTCCATTGTGCTCGAGAAAAATCTTGCTCCCATGTACCGCCAGCAGGGCTACCTGAAATTCACGATCAATGAAATCAAGCCCAAGGCCGAAGAAAAAGATCAGGTCTCTGTGGACGTATCCGTCAGCGAAGGCGACCAGTATCGTCTTGCTGCTTATAGCTGGTCTGGCAACACGTTGATTCCCAGCGACGAGCTTTCCAAACATATCTCCATGAAGCCGGAGAAACCCATTGACGCTCTGCAATTGGAGCGCGACCTGATAGACGAACGTAAACTCTTTTTCAAATTTGGGCGAGAAGGTGTGACCATTACGCCAGTGACCGTCTTCAATGACAAGTCGGTTACATATACGTTTACCATCGTGGAAGGCCCGCAGTACCACATGGGCAAGCTGGAGATTGAAGGCGTGGATGCGCCAACAACGCACAAGCTAACCCAGGGCTGGAAGCTGGCCGAAGGCGAACCTTACGACAATACCTATATTCAGCAATTTCTTGCGCACACGGTGTTAAAAATCCCCGCACATAAATGGTCATGGACGGCCGTTGAGCAGGTTGACGACGCGCAAAAGGCCGTGAATGTCCATCTTCAGGTAAAAATCGAGTAAGGTCATTTTTGAGTCAACTCGCGGCCAGCAACTTCCATCCTAAGGAGTTGAAGGTTTAGCGCCGAACCGATTGGCGCAGCCGAGGTTTACACAAACAAGGAAACGCAACATTATGTTGATCGTATTTGGACTTCTCATTCTGTGGGTTCTTAGCATGTACTTCTATCTGCCTCTGCCAATCGTGGTGCTTTTGTTTGCCGCAGTGGCCACGGGCGTTACCTTGACTGTCTGGGTTGCCTTGAACAACCGCAAGCAGGCGCATGCTGTTATCGAGCGGGATTCAAAGTACTAATTCCCGGCTCCGTTTACATAAAAAGGGGTAAACTTTGCTCATGAAATCCATGGGCATCGTTTTATTTCTAGCGGTATGCGTAGCGGCTGCACAGCAACCGCAAGCTGCTCCGCCCGTGGCGGCAGCGCCCACGCCGGCAGCTGCCATTGATACAACACAACTGGCAGCCCTGGTGAAGCAGCAATTCGGCGATACATTTTCCGTGCCCGCAAAATTTGCTTCGCCCGTAACGCTCATCGCCGACTTTGACAGTGACGGCGTGCCAGACATCGCAATTGTCGCCAACAGCAAAGATCCCATCCCAGATTCTTACGCCTTTAAATACGAAGTCTCTGATCCTTATCACGCCTATTTTGGCTTCGGCAATGCTCGGCTCATGTCTTCTTTCAACGTCGATCCTGAGCACACGCATAGTGTCCTGGTAATTTTTGGCGTGGGCAAAGATGCCTGGCGCGCCGCCACTCCCAAGGCAAAATACGTGATGGTAAATGTTCCGTTCGATACCGTAGAAGTAGGACGCATGCTCACCAACAAGAAGAAGCCGCCCATCTTCATTATCAAGACCATTGAATCGCAGATCATGGATTCCGCTCTCTGGTTCGATACCAAGAAAAGACACTGGCATTGGGAGCCGGGTGACACGCTGCAATAACCGTCACCACTATCCAGTAAATGCTGAATGGCTCTCATGCGAGCCACTTAGCTCCATCGCCTTTCTGTATTTCAAACTTTATTGGTCTTGATCTTCGCCCTGATCTTCTCCCTCACCACCTGCTGGCGTTGACGCGTTGCTCTGCGTGCTCGCCGCTCTTCCTGCATCCAGATGGTCATAGTTCATGACCGCGTTAAATATCAGGAAGAAGCTGCCCATGGTTTCATCGCGCCACATCGGGTTGTTGGCGAACAACACAACGTGCCCTTTTCCATGCGGGACATCCACCACCGCCGGCTTTTCCGCAATCTCACCGCCGCCCACAATCATGCCGCTCAGCAATAAATCTTTCTCAGCGGCAAACCGCAACACCACGCGCGGCCGCTGATCTTTGGGCGGAAGCGCCCACCGCGCCGCATCGGTCAGCTCCTCAGGAACATACAGCTCTTGCTCGCGCGCACTGCGCTTCACCGGCTTTTCTGGCGCAGAATATTTACGCGCCTGAATCACATCGGGATCGCTCGCTGAACCGCGCCCGCTGGATCTTCCGCCAGCTGCGCCGCCTTCATCGCCTCCGCCGAAGCCGCCGCCAAATCCGCCAATCGTAATTACCGGCCCCTGCCGGAAATAAACATAGAGCTTGTCATCGTAGCCGTAAGCAATCGGGCTCTTCTTGTCGTCCACGCCGGAGAGCACCACGCTGCCCGGAGCCTGCATGGTGCGCGCGTCATTCACGTTCACCATGTCCGTCATGCCGCCGGCCACCGGCAACGCGGCACTCGTCTGGACAGCAATCAGCAATCCACCATCACGCACAAACTTTTCCAGGTTCGCCAATCCCTGATAGCCCAGCCCACCGCGTATATCGTCAGAAGTATCCAGGCCGGGAGCTGTAAAGTTCGGAGTGTCTTCTGTGTTCTTCCAAGGCATGGGATCGCCGCGCATCGGCAAGCCGCGCAGCATCGCGCTCAGTCCGGCAGGCCCGCCACCACCCATCGGCGGCAAAATGATGACGTCTAGTTTCTCGCGCAGATTCTGGTTTTCCCGCAGCCATGTATCGGCGACGTAAGTGTACGGCACCTTCTGCTCTTCAAAAGCAATGCGAAACCAGCCATCGTTCTGTGTGTTCTGCCAGTTGTGAACAATGCCCACACGCGGCGCTTCCAGCGGATGCATGGCAACTTTTATGTCTGCGCTGGTAGCGTGAACTTTTATGCCTAGCTCTTTCGCGGCTTTTTCCAGCTGCGCGCGATCAACATTCTTCAGCACAAATGTTCCCGGCTTGAATCTGATGCCATCCGCTTCAAACGCATCTTCTGCCGCCAGCATGGGCGTGGTGGCCATGCGGAAGCGCAGCGTGGCCAGCGTGTTATCAGTGTTGTGCTGGATCAGAAAAGTTTTGCCCGTGCCGTCAATCGCGCCCGTTGGCTCCAGCTTGCCAACTTTCTGCATCGGCGCATCCAGGACACTCGTCTCCATGGTGCGAATGGTTTTTACATTGCGCAGCGCTCCGAGCGTCCAGCCCGTATCGTCATATGAGCGAGGATCGCGCGCGCTGTAATACTGCGTGTCCAAAACCATATCTGCCAGGCGGCTATAAGGCTGGTCCATCCGCACAATATAACTACCCGCTGGAATAACCGTTTCCGCCGGCTTCTTATCATCTTTCGCGGCATCAGACTTCGCGGGCGCAGCCGATTTGTCCGGCATCGTCTTATCAGAAGACGCTTTGTCAGACGCTCTGTCCGTGCCAGTCTTAGCGCCAACGTGGCCTTGAGCTTCGCTCTCCATCGTTGCTGGCAGCCGGATTTCTTTGTCTGTCCGCTGTACTTCCACGCCCTGTAATTCCAGCAGGTTCAGCAGACTCGCCTGCTCTCCTGTGCGCGGATCGTCCGCCGGAAAGATCCACGCCGCGGGCCCTTCAGTCCGTGCTTTTTCCGTGGCGCGTTTGCTCTTGAGATAAAAATTGTTCAGGAACTTCTGGCCATTGCTCGCCAGGTTATTCATGCCAAAAAGAATCGCGCTCTCCTGCATGTTAATGTTGTCGCGCGCAGACCATTTCACCTTGGCCAGCGGCGGATTCGGCCGGTACCACTCGCGGCTTGTATCCGGCGGCCTCAGCGTACGCACGCGCGTATCCGCGCCGCCATTGCCAAACGTTTCATAGAAGCGGCCAATCGAGTTGTGATTGTTGCCAATCGAAAGCAGATAATTCGGCGCCCACCCGTCATAGAAGCCGTGCGTCCACACACCCACCACGCCGCGCTTGGTCATCTCTTGAATCTCGTTGTAAGCCATCTCCTGCCACTCGCTGATCACAATTGGGTCAAGCCACGCGTTATATGGCCCAGTGCC
>DASXZE010000237.1:0-6031 GCA_036502105.1 Candidatus Angelobacter sp.
CACTCAAAATTTTGTTACTATCACAAGTGGTGCTGAGCTTCGCGATTCCATTTGCGCTTGTGCCTCTGGTCATGCTGACGCGCTCCAAATCCGTGATGTCTGACATGGTGAACCGGCGCAGCACCAACTATATGGCCTACGTGGTTACCGCCGTGATCATTGGCTTGAATCTTCTGCTGCTCTACAATCAACTTGGCGGCAGTTTCTAACCGCCAACGTGCCCCCACGAGTTTTATGGAACGTCTGCCTGCTCAGATGAATCCAATAGGAAGGTGAATCTATGAATAGTTTCGGCAGCCGCTCAAAGTTGCGCGCCGGCAATCAGGAATATGAAATCTACCGGCTGGACGCGCTTGATAAGCATGATTGCTCTCCGCATCGCCTTCCTTTCTCACTAAAAATTCTTCTGGAAAATCTTTTACGCACAGAAAACGGCCGCAGCGTTACCGCCGACGATGTACGCTTTCTTGCCGGCTGGAAGCCTCAGGCCATCCCGGAAAAAGAAATTGCGTTTACTCCCGCACGCGTGTTGATGCAGGATTTTACCGGCGTTCCTGCCGTGGTGGACCTGGGCGCCATGCGCGACGCCATGAAGAAGATGGGCGGCGATCCCACGCTGATTAATCCGCTGCAGCCAGCCGAGCTGGTGATTGACCACTCGGTGCAGGTCGATGAATTCGCGACCATCGGCGCATTTGCCGTAAACGCGCAGCTGGAATTTGAGCGCAACAAAGAGCGCTATGCATTCCTGCGCTGGGGACAATCGGCTTTCAGAAATTTCAAAGTTGTGCCGCCGGACATGGGCATTGTCCACCAGGTAAATCTGGAATATCTGGCGCGGGTTGTGTTTACCGACAAGCGTGATGGCGTGACGGTGGCTTATCCAGACACGCTGGTAGGAACTGACTCACACACCACCATGATCAACGGCCTGGGCGTGCTGGGCTGGGGCGTTGGTGGCATTGAAGCTGAAGCAGCCATGCTGGGGCAGCCTGTATCCATGCTGTTGCCGCAGGTGGTGGGCTTCAGGCTCATCGGGCAACTGCGTGAAGGCTCCACCGCAACGGATCTTGTTCTGACCGTAACGGAGATCTTGCGCAAGACCGGCGTGGTGGGCAAGTTTGTAGAATTCTTTGGACCGGGACTGCCTTCGCTACCACTGGCCGATCGCGCCACCATCGCGAACATGGCACCGGAATATGGCGCGACCTGCGGCATCTTCCCCGTGGACGAAACAACCCTGAGTTTCCTGCGCACCACCGGACGCGATGCCCAGCAGGTGGCGCTGGTAGAAGCCTATTGCAAAACCCAAGGCTTGTTCCACACCGCGCAGACGGAAGACGCCGAATATTCACAAGTTGTTGAACTTGATTTAAGCACCGTGGAGCCGAGCGTTGCCGGGCCAAGGCGTCCGCAGGACCGCGCACCACTTTCCAAAGCCAAAGAATCATTTGAGGCTGCGCTGCCCACGTTGATTGGCCCGCGGCCTTCACAGCCCGCCAGAAAAGTTGCGCCGCAGCAGGTAGAGCGGTTTGAAGGTGAAGGCGGCACGCCGATTGGCTTTGCAGAAGATCCCACGCTGCCAGCAGGCACAAAAGAACTGGGCGAAGATGTTTTTGAATATCTGCATGATGGCGCTGTGGTCATCGCGGCAATCACCAGCTGCACCAACACTTCCAATCCATCTGTGATGATGGCCGCAGGACTGCTCGCGAAGAAAGCCGTGGAAAAAGGCTTGAAGCGCAAGCCGTGGGTAAAGACTTCGCTGGCTCCAGGCTCGCGCGTGGTGACTGAGTATTATCGCAACGCCGGCTTGATTCCATACATGGATCAGCTTGGCTTCCAGACCGTGGGTTACGGCTGCACAACATGCATCGGCAACTCAGGGCCGCTGCCGCAGGATGTCTCACACGCCATCACGGAAAAACAATTAGTAGTGGCGTCGGTGCTCTCCGGCAATCGCAACTTTGAAGGGCGCATTAACTCTGAAGTTCGCGCCAACTACCTGATGTCGCCGCCGCTGGTGGTGGCGTATGCATTGGCTGGCCGCATCGATCTGGACATCACACAGGATTCGCTGGGCAAAGGCAAAGACGGCAAGCCGGTCTATCTGCGCGATATCTGGCCCACGCAAAAAGAAGTGCAGGACACCGTGAGCGCGGCTATCAACTCCAGCATGTTCACCAAAAATTACGCCACCATTTTTGATGGTGACGATGAATGGAAAAATCTCCCCGTACCGGAAGGCGAGACTTACGTGTGGGAAGGCGATTCCACCTACATTAAACGCGCCCCGTACTTTGACAACATGCCGGCGCAGCCTGTTGCCATAAAAGAAATCAAGGGCGCACGCGTGCTGGCCAAGCTGGGACACAGCGTAACCACTGACCACATCTCTCCAGCAGGCTCCATCAAGGCCAACAGCCCGGCCGGGAAATATCTGCAGGAGCACGGCGTGAAGCCAAATGATTTCAACTCTTACGGTTCGCGTCGCGGCAACCATGAGGTAATGGTGCGCGGCACCTTTGCCAATGTGCGCCTGCGCAACCAGCTTGCGCCGGGATCAGAAGGCGGCGTCACGCGGCACTTCCCTGACGGCGAAACCATGTCAATCTTTGATGCCTCAGTGAAATACATTGCCGATGGCATCCCCACGATTGTGCTGGCGGGCAAAGAATATGGCTCTGGTTCGTCGCGCGACTGGGCGGCCAAAGGGCCGCTGTTGCTGGGCATCAGAGCGGTGATTGCCGAAAGCTACGAGCGCATACACCGTTCGAACCTCGTTGGCATGGGCATTCTGCCGCTGCAATTCCTGGCGGAAGAAAATGCAGAAACGCTCGGCCTGCAAGGCGATGAAGTGTATGAGATCGTTGGGCTGCCTGCCTTGCTGGCAAATAAATTTGCTGGCGGGAAACAAGTACAAATCAAGGCTACGTGTGCTGATGGCAGCATCAGTGAGTTCAGCGCGCTCGTCCGCATTGATACGCCGCAGGAAATTCTCTATTACGAACATGGCGGCATTCTGCAATATGTGTTGCGGCAGCTGCTGGCGACCAAGCCCAAGCCGGAAACGGTAGCGGTGGCGTAGGTCAGTTCTAGAACTGACCTACGCAGTATCAGCGTCTAGCGAGTTGCTCGCGAATCGCGTGCCTCCAGCCCAGGACTTTGTCTTGGGTGAGCGGAGCGAATAGCAGACGTTCATCGCAGCAGCGATGAATTTCAGAATAATGAATTGATCTCGATTTGAAGATCTCACTAAAGCTGACGAATGGGCCCTTGATGCTATATCCTCACATGTCTAGCTATTAGTCGCTGGAAACACACACTGAATCTTATGAAGGTCATGGTCATTGGCGGAGGCGGCAGGGAGCACGCACTGGTGTGGAAGCTGCGTCAGTCGCCGCGCGTGTCACAGGTGTATTGCCTGCCGGGGAATGGCGGTATATGCGAAGAAGCCACGTGCCTGCCCGGCGATCCTAAAAGCCTGGCCAGCCTGCTGACGGCAGCCCACCAGATTCAGCCCGACCTCACGATTGTTGGCCCGGAAATACCGCTGGCCATTGGCGTGGTGGACGAATTCACCCGCCGGGGCCTGAAAATTTTTGGCCCTACGCAGCGCGCGGCGCAGCTGGAGACCAGCAAGAGCTTTGCCAAGGAATTCATGCAGCGGCACCAGATTCCCACGGCGCACTATGCTGTGTGCACGTCAGAAGAAGAGCTGCGCAAATCCCTGGGGCTGTTCTCCACCCCGGTGGTCGTCAAGGCCGATGGACTTGCGGCCGGCAAAGGCGTGGTAATAGCCGCCACTAAAGAAGAGGCCGCAACCGCGGGCATTGAGATGTTCAACGGCAAGCTGCTGGGAACGCCCGTGACTCATGTGGTGCTGGAAGAATTTCTTGAAGGCGAAGAAGTTTCATTCCTTGTATTGAGTGATGGCGAGCGCGTGGCCGCGCTGGTTCCAGCGCAAGACCACAAGCGCATTGGCGATGGCGACAAAGGCGCCAACACCGGCGGCATGGGAGCCTACTCTGTCGATTCACTGCTCGACGCGGGAATGACCGATTGGCTGCTGAACCATGTTGCGCGTCCGGTGGTGGCTGGCATGAAGTCAGAGGGCGCGGAGTATCGCGGCATATTGTATTGCGGCTTGATGATGACCGCACGCGGGCCCATGGTGCTGGAATTTAACTGCCGCTTTGGCGATCCCGAAACGCAGGCCGTACTCATGCGGCTGGATAGCGACTTGCTCGACGCGATTGAAGCTGCGGTGGACGGCCGCGTGAGCGACAACGAATTTAAGTGGTCGCGCGATGCTTCGTGCTGCGTGGTGGTGGCGTCCGGCGGATATCCGGGAAGCTTTGTGAGTGGCAAGCAGATTTCCGGCCTGGACCGCGCCAGCAATCTGGCGAATGTAAAAGTGTTTCACGCCGGCACCAGCAAGCGCGATGGCGTGATCTATACCAATGGCGGACGCGTGCTGGGTGTAACTGCGCGTGCACCACAATTGAGTGACGCCATTAACCGCGCTTATGAAGCGGTGCGTCTGATCAGTTTTGAAGACATGTACTACCGCAAGGATATTGGGGCCCGCGCCCTGAAGTCACAAAAATGAGCGAACATCATGTGCCTGGTGCGGTATCCCTAATGACTGGAGAGGAACTTCTGCGTTGCTATGAGCGGGGTCAGCGTCTATTTGAATATATAGAGCTGCCGGAGCAGACATCGCTTCGCGGTACTGTGCTCTCTGAGGTGACTTTCAAGAATTCTTGGGTTTACGGTATTGATTTACGTGACGCTGACCTGCGCGGCGCTTCTTTCATTGATTCGAACGTAAAATGTTCGGATTTTCGTGGAGCCGATCTTCGCGGCGCGCATCTTCGGAGTTGCGTGATTTGCGGCTCAGTATGGAAGGGAGCCAAATTGGACAACGTCACGGTGGAAGACACTACATATTATGGATGCCCAGTAGAAGATATGCGAGATTTCGAAAACTCAGAATTTTAAAACGGAGTAATGACTACATGGCAGAGAATCCTCAGGTTTCAATTGTGATGGGATCGGATTCCGATCTGGAAATTATGAACGAAGCAGCCAAGGCGCTGGACGACTTTGGCATTGCCTATGAGATTGACGTAACCTCGGCGCATCGTTCGCCGGCGCGCACCTCAGAGTACGCGCGCAACGCCGCCGGCCGCGGCATTAAAGTCATTATCGCCGGAGCAGGCGGAGCCGCGCATTTGGCGGGCGTGATTGCCGCTGAGACCACGATTCCCGTCCTCGGCGTGCCCATTCCTTCCACGGCGCTTAACGGTATGGATTCATTGCTCGCGATTGTGCAGATGCCGGCAGGGATTCCCGTGGGCACCACCGCCATCGGCAAGCCGGGTGCTACGAATGCCGGAATTCTGGCCGCGCAAATTATCGGGCTGAGCAATGCCACGGTTGCCGGCAAGCTGAAAGAGATGAAGGGCAAACTGGTCAAGAGCGTGGAAGAGAAATCACAGAAGCTGCAGCAGCTGCGAAAGAGGAGCTAGTGGGCTTTTCTGCCATCGCCATCATCCCAGCGCGGCTGGCTTCAACGCGGCTGCCGCGCAAGGTGCTGCGCGAAATTGCCGGCCAGCCGATGATCGCGCGCGTGTATGAGGCGGCGAAACAATCTCCGCTGCTGCAAGACGTGATCATCGCCACGGACTCAGAAGAAGTAATGCAGTTTGCCCAGGCGCGCGGATGGAAGGCGCAGATGACCTCCGCCGAGCACCGCAGCGGTACAGATCGCGTGTATGAAGTTGCCCAGAGCGTTGCCGCCGACGTTTACGTAAATATCCAGGGTGATGAGCCGCTGGCGCGCCCTGAGCATCTGGACGCGCTGCTGCAGCCGATGAAGGATGCAAAGGTGATGGTTTCAACCATCAAGACACCGTGCCCGCCGCAGGATGTTGCGAATCCGAACGCAGTAAAAGTAGTAACTGATCTGAAAGGCCGCGCGCTTTATTTCTCGCGCTCCACCATTCCTTTTGATCGCGACAAGACC
>DASXZE010000238.1:0-7025 GCA_036502105.1 Candidatus Angelobacter sp.
CGGTTGAGCTGCGCGGTGAGGAAAAGGGAATTCGTGTCCTGACGATAGGGCGTCAGCAACTCTGAACCAATCGCAATAATTTCAGCGTTCACTAGAGCAGTTTAAATCAGATGCCGTTTAAATGAGAGGAAGGCCCTGCACATCCCATGCAAGATGGAAAACGGAATTGGTGGTGACCATGACCAGCCCGGTGCGGGAAAAGGCCAGACCAACCAGGCCGTGGCCGGCAATCACCAGACTGGCGCGTTTCTCTGGGGTGATTCTTATAATGCCGCGCTTGCCGCCAAGCGAGGCTGCGACGTAAAGATTCCCCTGGGCGTCAAAAGCCAAGCCCTGTGGCCGCCCCAGACCGCGGTAGAAAATGGAGACCGTGCCGTGCGTATCGATGCTGTGTACCACATCAAAGCTTGAAGTGGTTGGACCGGTGACGTAGAGCGTGCCGTCCGGCGAAAATGCCAAGTGGTAAGCGGAGATGCTGGGTTCCAGAGTGGCAAAGACAAAAATCTGCCGGTCCGGCGCGATGCGCCAAATTGTTCCGCTGCGGTCGCCCACGTATAGATTGCCTTGCTTATCAAAGGCGATTCCGGTGGCTACGCCCATGCCTTCAGCATATGTGCTGAGAGTGCCGTTCGGGGTTACACGATAAACTGTGCCGTCATAGCGCGACGAAACATAAAGCTGACCCTGCGGATCAAAGGCCATGCCGGTGGCGTTCATCAAGTCAGGCAAAAACGGTTTGTGATTGTTATCTGAATCGATTTTGTAAATGGCGACAGGAACTTTCTGTCCGCGACCGCCGGAAAAAGTGACGTAAATATTTCCGTCGCGATCAATGGCCGGGTTGGCCACCGGATGCAGGCTTTCCTTCACTACCTGGGCAATGCTGAGCTCGCGGCCATTGCTGACAGTTCCGTTGGTCTGGACTGTGACCTGGCCGGAGTGCGCACCATGAGGGACCCGGGCAATCAGGAAATCTTCTGAACTTACCACCAGTGAGCCGCGCATGCCGCTAAAGGAAACTTCAGGCCGCGCCAGTTGCGGCGGCTTCAGCGCGCGACCCGTGACCTTGACCTCGCCTCCGGGCAACGACGCCGAGGGATTGATGGCGTCTATATAAGGAGCGCCATCAGAATTTTTTTTGCCCAGCAAGCTTTCTGTAATACCCATGGAGGTGTGGCCCTAGCGCGCTATAAAGTGTAGCCAGATCTGCAACAGGACAAGCGCGTACAGCCCTGCTCCAACGTCATCCATCATGATTCCGGTCCCATGCGGCAGTTTTTCCAGACGACGCAGAGGAAATGGTTTCACAATGTCAAAGCTACGAAAGAGTATAAAACCCGCCAGCAGGTATTTCCAATTGGCCGGAACTCCAATCAGGGCAATCATTTGCCCGGCAACTTCATCAATTACCACGAAGCCCGGGTCTTCGCGTCCGCTTTCCCGCTCCACAACCGTGGAAGGCGCAATGCCAATCAGGGTAATCGCGACGGAAGCCAGCAGAGCCGCGGGCAATTGCCACGCTGGTTGCAGCCAGAGGCAGGCAGCCCACCACAACACAACCGTGACCAGAGAAGCCCATGTACCCGAGCCGGGTTGCAGATGGCCAATACCGAAGAAGGTGGCGATCATCCAGGAGAGGCGGGATTTAGGGGCGGTGGACGGCATTGCAAACGATTGTTTTTACAGGAATGGATTTCGGATTTGCAGCTTTCCAAATTTTTGTCCGTGATTGAAGTCTTCACTAAACAAAATTGTGCACTGACTTTCTATTGCGGCTGAAATGATCAGCGAATCATACCAAGACAATAAATGCTTTTCTTTCAAACGGAGCGCTTGAGAAAATAAAGCTGTTGAAGACTGGACGATAAGAAAGGACTGAAAAATAGTTTGCAAATATTGCTCTGCATCTGCGAACGGCATTGGATGCGAAAACTTGCGAAATGCAGTATTGAAAAATTCCTGGATTACCTGATAGCTGATCACACCTTTATGCATTTCTATGCCCTGAAAGATAAGTTCTTGTGCTGGCCGTGATTTGCTTTGAGAGTCTGTATCAAATGAATATGCAAAGATATTTGTGTCAAGAAAAAATCTATCTTTCATTCATTTCATCCCGGGTAAACCGCCGTCCTGATTTAACGTGGCTCAGTCGTTTCATTAACAATCTTGCTTCCTGAGCACTTTTGGATAAGCCGGCATATTGGGCCAGCCATTCCCGGAACGCTGCATTCAATGTTTTGCGCTGAGCACGTGCGATTAGCCGGGCCTGCTCAATCAAATCTTCATCAGCACTCAAAGTAATGTTTTTCATCTAAACCAGTGTACACGATTATAGTGTAATTTTAAATGCATAAATACTCTCCTATTGACAGTCGATACAAGAGGCGCATATCCTACTTTGCAATATCGACAATCGATATGAGATAAACCATGAACAGAATTGAACTATTACAAGGCACGCTGGACATGCTGATCCTGAATGCCCTGAAGCTGGAAGACAATCACGGACTGGGCATTTCACGGCGCATACACCAGATCACCAAGGGCACGTTTGACGTGCGGCCGGGGTCGCTTTATACGGCGCTGCACCGGCTGGAAGAAAAAGGATGGCTGGTTGCGCGATGGGAAGACTCTGAGAACAATCGCCGCGCCAAATATTACCAGCTCACGGCTTCCGGCAAAAAACAGCTGGCAGCAGAGACAGAAAACTGGGAGCGCATCTCCCTGGCAATCACCCGCGCTCTGCGCGCTTAAGCCTTCGTCCTTGGCAGACAAGGCAGGAGTTCCGGCATGCTGCATCGTTTTACTGCGTCTCTCCGCAATCTTTTCCAGCACAAGCACGTTGACCAGGACCTGAGCGCTGAAATTGATTCTCACGTTCAGCTACTGGCAGATGAATATATTGCCAGCGGCATGGCTCCTGATGCTGCGCGTCGCACTGCTCAGATGGAGCTTGGTGGACGAGAGCAGGTCAGGGCCGAGGTCCGCGAAGCCCGCAGCGGAATTCTGCTGGAACAGATATGGCAGGACGTACGCTATGGTTTTCGCATGCTGCGAAAGTCGCCCGGCTTCGCTTCGTTGGCGGTGATCACTCTGGCTCTCGGCATTGGCGCGAACACTGCCATGTTCAGTGTGATTGACGGCGTCCTATTGCAGAAGCCGCCATTCGCCAATCCATCACGCGTGATGGTCGTATATCAGAAGATGCCGAACGGCAACAATAATGTCTTCTCTACTCCTGATTTTCTTGACTGGAAGCGGCAAGAAGGCCCGGTAGCGCAAATGGCGGCAATCCTTTCAGACAGCCATACACTCGGTACCCAAGACGGAGTGGAGCAGATCACGGGATGGCGAGCTTCTTCCGAGATATTTTCCGTTCTGGGAGTTTCGCCGGCTCTGGGCCGTCCGTTCACGGCGGATGAGGATCGGCCCGGCGCAGGAAACTTTATCCTGCTTAGTGACTCGCTTTGGAAGACGCGCTTTCAGGCGGACCGCAATATCCTGGGAAGTAAATTGGATTTTGGTGGTACACCATATACCGTGATTGGAGTCATGCCGCCGAACTTCCGCATTTATGACGGCACGGAAAAATACTGGCGGCCTTTGCAGCTTGAGACCCAGGATGCCGCCGCATTATCGCGCTCGGTGCACTGGATTTTCGCTTTCGCCCGATTGGAGCCGGGAGCTTCACTCAAGCAGTCGCAAAGCCGGCTGGACCAGATAGCTTCTCGGCTGCGCCTGAATGACTCAAAAGGGGATGCGGGCTTTGGAGTGATCCTTCAGTCCTATCAGGATGTATTGACCGACGGACTGCGCCAACCACTCCTGCTCTTGATGGGATGTGTCGGGTTCGTATTGCTCATCGCCTGCTCCAATGTGGCCAATCTCCTGCTGGCCCGAGGCACGGCGCGACGGCTGGAAATGTCCATTCGCACCGCAGTCGGGGCCCAGCGCTCGCGCGTGGTGCGGCAGTTGCTGACGGAGAGTCTGGTGCTTTCATTGCTGGGCGGAGCGCTTGGATTAGTGTTCGCCGTCGTGGCGCTTAAAGCTCTTCTTGCGCTGCATCCTTCGAATATTCCCAACATAGAGACTGTCACGATCAACGGGACTGTTTTGGGTTTCACCATGGCGATTTGCATAGGCGTGGGTATCGTGTTCGGAATCATGCCGGCGCTGGCCAGCTCACGCGTGGACGTGAGCAATGCTTTGCGCGAGGTAGCACGTGCAACGGGCCGTGCTGGCGGACGGTATCGCGTGACGCTGGTGGTGATGGAGACCGCGCTGGCTTCGGTCTTGCTCATTGGAGCGGGACTGTCGCTTAAAAGCTTGTGGAAGGTAAGTCAGGTGGATCCAGGATTCAATCCTAGCGGGCTGCTCACGTTCAGCGTTGCCGTGCCGGAACGAGACAAGGAGCGCCCTTATCTTTTTTACCAGCAAGTGGCAGAAAAAGTGCGTGCTTTACCGGGAGTGCAGTCAGCGGTGCTGGCCCGCAACATTCCCTTGAGCTTTACCGATCCTTCCATGCCTGTGAGCGTGGACGGGCACGCCCCACAGATGAGTGACGAGCAAAACGAGACCCGGTTTCGCGTCATCGGCCCAGGATATTTTCACGGCTTCCAGACGCCTCTGCTGCGCGGCCGCGAGTTTACTGACGCGGACAACCCAAGCTCACAGCCGGTAGCGATCGTGAGTGAGAGTCTGGCGCAACGCAGCTGGCCGAACCAGGACCCCCTGGGAAAAAGCATCAGGCCAAACATTGCCGATGCACCCTGGTATACAGTAGTGGGAGTGAGTGCCGATGTCCGCCATTTAGGGCTCGATCTCCCTGTTTCACCCTCGGCGTATTATCCCTATACCCAAGTGCCCAAGAGCATGCTGCCGCTGGCAGAAAAATACTTTACGGTCATCATCCGTAGCAGAACTCCAAAGGAATTGACGGGCTCGGTTCGTCAGGCCGTAGCTGACGTCGATAAGACCGTTCCAGTCTATAACCTGAAGACCGTGGACGAGATGATGGCAGATGCAGGGTCGCTACGCCAGTTTGATATGTGGTTGTTTGGCGCGTTTGCCGCGTTGGCGCTCACGCTGGCTGCCGTGGGCGTGTATGGCGTAATGGCTTATCTGGTGGCGCAGCGTACGCGTGAAATTGGTATCCGCATGGCCCTGGGCGCCAGGCGCGGCGACGTAATGCGAATGATCGTCGGCCATGGCGCCAAAATGGCTGCCATTGGAGTTGCGGTTGGAATAGTTGGCGCTTTTGCGCTGACGCGCGTAATGGCGTCATTGCTTTATGAGGTTAGCCCAACTGATCTATGGACATTTTTCTTCGTATCGGCGGCAGTGTTCTTGTTCATCCTGCTTGCGTGTTATGTGCCGTCACTGCGGGCGACGCGCGTCGATCCGAATGTGGCTTTGCGGTGCGAATGATTGTGGCAGGTTATAAAGCTGATTATTGCTCTGTGGAGTTGTCGTCTGGCTTGCGCCGTGCAAGTTCTTCGGCAACGCTTTCCAACTCTTCTGGATCGTTGATGGCGGTGGAGATCACATAGCCACCGCTGGCCCACTTGCCCAGATCAATGGTGCGGCAGCGGTCACTGCAAAATGGGAAGTCCTCTTGCGAACTCAGCACCAGCGTGCGGCAAATAGGACAGCGAAGGGAACGTGTTGTTTTCTTCGGCATACTCATTAGATCTTGGGCGGCTAGCCAACGATGCGCGCGACCAGGTCATAGTCGTGCGCTTCAGTGATTTCACAGCGATAGAACGTGCCCGGCACCAGCTGTTCGTGGTCGCCAAAGTCGTTGATGAATAGTTTGCCGTCAATCTCCGGGGCATGCATGGCGGTGCGGCCTTCCCAGAGCAGATCGGTTTCTTCTGACGGGCCAAGGGCGAGCACGTCATATTCGCGGCCTATCAATTTGCGTTTGCTCTTTTTGCTGATCTGGCGCTGGATCTGCATCAGCTTTTTGCGGCGGCGTTCAATTTCGCGCGTGGGAACTTTGTCGCCCAGGTTGTAAGCCTGTGAGCCGTCTTCGTCGGAATAGCTGAAAACGCCGAGCCAATCGAATTGCGCCGCTTGTACGAAGTTGCAGAGTTCGGCAAAGTCATCTTCTGTCTCGCCGGGGAAGCCTACGATAAAAGAAGTGCGCAGCGTGAGATTGGGAATGGTGCGCCGCATCTTTTCCACCGACTTCAGAAAAATGTCGGCGTGGGCGCCGCGCTTCATGCGTTTGAGCACTGACGCTGAAGCATGCTGTAACGGGACATCGACGTACGAGCAAATCTTTTCATGGCGCGCGATGGTCTCCAGCAGCTTGCCGGTGATCTTGTTGGGATAGGCATAGAGAAAGCGCACCCAGCGGAGATCTTCAATCTGCGCGAGCCGCTCGAGCAGAAGAGCCAGCCCATCTTTCAGGCCGAGGTCTTCGCCGTAACAAGTGGTGTCCTGTCCGATGAGGGTAATTTCGCGCACACCGCCGGCGGCCAGGCGCTCGGCTTCGGCAATCACGGATTCAAAATGGCGCGAACGAAACTTGCCGCGCAGCTGCGGAATAATGCAGAAGCCGCAAGGATGGTCACAGCCTTCGGCAATCTTTATATAAGCTGACGCCTTGGGCGTGGCCAGCACGCGCGGCGTGGTTTCGTCGTATAGATAATTTGGCAGGTCGGCGATGGCGCCGTCCCAGTCCGCTCGGGAGAAGCGTCCGCTTTGCTCGCGGGCCACGCCTTCAGCGCGCGCCGGCATGCCTGATTTCAATGCCTGGCTATTCGATGAGTGATTCAGAATGACGAACGGAGAATTTTCCGCGGGAGCGCCGCCGGCGTGGATTCCAGCTGCGGCCAGAATTTCGTCGAGTTCACCCGTGCCGACTACGGCATCGACTTCGGGAATATTTTTCTGGATCTCGGTGCGATAGCGCTCGACCAGGCAGCCGGCGACGATCAGTTTTTGCGCCTTGCCGCTGATCTTGTGCTGCGCCATTTCCAGAATAGTATTCACAGACTCCTGCTTGGCTGAGTCAATGA
>DASXZE010000239.1:0-8767 GCA_036502105.1 Candidatus Angelobacter sp.
GTAAGGTATTTAACGGCTTAAAGCAGTGCTGGGGAGCACGGATCAGCGCTGGCGCGAGCAGATATGAAGAAGCGGAGATCAGAACAGAAACGAATCAGAACAGAAATGAAGGGAGTAAGATTAGATTCTTCTTTCTTCCAGGCTGGTCAGAAACTCGCGAGCTTCGCGCGCGTTATACGTCTTGTTATAGATGGGTGAATCGGGTTCTTGCAGCCGGCCACCTTCGCGCAGCGATCCCGTATCCACCGGGGCAAAGCCGATATCTTCAATCAGCTTTCCCACCACCTGTTTGGCTTCTGTATCGTCACCAGCCACATAGATCGTGTGCCGGTCGTCCATTGGCAGCTCTTTGCGTCCGCGCCCGGCCAGATGCACGTGATATATGGTGTTAAAAGCCTTGACCAGCCGGGATCCGGGAACGCGCTTGAGCACAATTTCAGAAGACGTGGAACCTTCCAGGTCGTAAAAGCCGCCATCAGGCCGGTAAGGATTCATGGCGTCAATCACAATCTTATTGCGCAGGATTTCAGGGTGCGGCAACGCTTCCGGTACGCGCCAGGGAACCGCGAGCAAAACGACTTCTCCAAATCCCGAAGCGCCGGCAATGCTCATGCTGTGCGCCTGTGGACCAAGTTCCGCGATCAGTTCACGCAGAGACTCAGGCCCGCGCGAATTGCTGATAGCCACCTCATGTCCAGCGCCAACAAATAGCCGCGCTGCGGCGGCCCCAATATTCCCTGCTCCCAGGATGCCGATCTTCATAAGTCCCCGTGAAAGTTTACCTTCTTTCATTTAGCAAACTCAGCATTATATAAGCAAAAAATTGCGCTTGGTGGCTTCCCGCGGATGATAGCTAAATGATTAAGAACATTATATCTTCAACGCTGTGCAGGGCATTTCATAAGCCGCTTTACAATTCTTAATTTTTTGCTTGGCAATATTCATTTCACGGTTATAATCGGGCAACTGTTTACCCACGTTGGGGAAAAAACTGCGTGAGTTGTGGCTGAGAAGGCCGTGAGCATAGGGGCTGCTCCGGGACGGTCTATCAGAGCACAGGTCCTGTGTCCGTCGGAGCGGATGGGTTTCTCACATTCTTCTGCCCGAAGAAAGCAACACTTTTATGTGTGGCATCCTCGGGTATACGCACGTTCGCAAACGGCTGCCGCGTGGCGTATTAGACGCAGCGCTCAACGCGCTCATGCACCGCGGACCAGACCACCCAGGCCGGTTCTCCACAGATTTGGTTTCACTCGGCGCCACGCGCCTGCGCATTCTCGATCTTGAAAGCGGCGACCAGCCGCTGATCAGCCCTGACGGCGATGTGATCATCGTTTTCAACGGTGAAATTTTTAACCACCATGAGCTGCGGCTTGAACTGGAAGCGCTCGGCGCACGGTTTGAAACCCGCTGCGATACTGAAGTTGTTCTGCATGCGTTCCTGCGCTGGGGCAGCGATTGTTTTGCCCGGCTCAGTGGAATGTTTGGCATTGCCATCTGGGTGCAGTCAGAGCGCCGGCTCATTCTGGCGCGTGACCGCATGGGCATTAAGCCGCTCTATTACTGCCAGCATGAAGGCGAACTCTATTTTGGCTCTGAACTGAAATGCATCTTTGCCCATCCAGATGTTCCGCGCCGTATTTCCATGGACGGCCTGAACTGCTATCTCAGCCTGAATTATGTTCCCGCACCGCACACGCTGGTGGAAGGCATCAACAAACTTCTTCCCGGACACGTGCTGGACTGGCGCAACCATGATTTCAATATCTACTGTTATGTGAAGAAAGACGAAACAGTCGCTCCGCCGCGCTCCATTGAAGAAGCGACTGAAGAGCTGGACAGCCTGCTGCAGAAATCTGTGCGCGAGCAGCTGGTCTCCGACGTTCCAGTAGGCATCTGGCTCAGTGGCGGACTCGATTCATCCACCATCTTGCGGTATGCCTCCAATGCAGGCACGGCAAACCTGCGCACATTTTCTATCACGTTCAAAGGCCGCTCCTTTGATGAGAGTGATTCCATCAAAGAGATCACGGATCACTTTGGCAGCCGGCACACCGAGTTTGACTTGGACGAAAACGCCGGACTGGAAGACGCGATCCAGAAAATGGCTTACTACTCTGACGAGCCCAGTGCTGACGCCGGCGCACTGCCGGCATGGTTCCTGGCTCAGATGAGCAGTAAAGAAGTAACCGTGGTGCTGACTGGTGAAGGCGCAGACGAACTTTTTGCCGGCTATCTCACCTACAAAGCTGACCGCTATGCCGCAATGGCGCGAAAAATTCCCGCGGGCCTGCGCCAGGCTGCTCTTAAATACGCTGAACTGCTGCCGGTCTCAGATGACAAGATCAGCTTTGAATACAAACTGAAACGCTTCCTGCAGGGATCACTGCTTTCGCCGGAGCGAGCGCACGTTTATTGGAACGGCACCTTCACTGAAGCCGAGAAGCGTGACTTCTTCCACTTTGCCGATGTCGATCCCATGGCCGCAATGCTGAACAACATGAAGGCTGGTTCAGGATTGCAGCGCTATCTGGAGTTTGACCAGCGCTACTATCTGGCCGACGACATCCTTTATAAGGTTGACCGCATGACCATGGCGCACTCTCTGGAGGCGCGTCCACCATTTCTTGATCCGCGCATTGTCGATTTTTCCCGGCGGCTGCCGGATGAATTCAAGCTGAACGGATCGCAATCAAAGTATGTTCTGCGCCGCCTGATGCAGGACAAGCTGCCGCCGAATGTGTTGCGCCGTCCAAAAATTGGTTTTGATATTCCTATCCACGATTGGTTCCGTAGCGTGCTCCAGCCTCTGCTGCTGGACACACTCTCAGAAGAGTCTGTACGCGCCAGCGAGTTGTTTAACTGGAATGCCGTAGAGCAGATGATCCGTGACCACGTGGAGAGAAAAACGAATCTGGGGTACCACCTATGGGGTTTAATGGTGTTGTTGTTGTGGATGAAACAATGGAACATTCTGCCGGGGAGCGGGAAGCCAGCGCCGCCGCAAGCCATACCGGCCGTGCTCGATCGGGTTGGATCGTTGTAGCCGCAGCCTGCTTCGTCTTCCTTATTAATATCGTAAGCCCGCCGCGCCTCATGGACGACGTGGATGCCGTGCAGGCGCAGATCGCCCGCAACATGCTCGACTCCGGCGACTGGGTCACCGCGCGCCTGGATGGCGTTGCTTACCTGGAAAAATCGCCGCTCGTTTATTGGTCCATGGCCACTTCTTACGCCGTGTTCGGCGTGCATGACTGGGCTGCGCGCCTGCCGCTGGCGCTGGCCGTGGTGCTGCTCTGCTGGTTTACATATCGCATGGGCCGCTGGGCCTTTGACGAAGAAGCAGGCATGTTTGCGGGAATTATTCTGGCGACATCCGTGGGGCTGTTTCTCTTCACGCGCATCTTGATTCCTGATGCCATGCTTACCCTCACCATCACCGGCGCTATCTGGGGATGGCTGCGTCTGCTAGAGCCGGATGAGCCGCGTCCGTACCGCTGGGCCGCGATCATGGGCTTGTGCTTCGGCGTTGGCTTGTTACTGAAAGGCTTGATTGCGGTTGTGTTTCCCGTGATGGCAGGCTTTGCCTATATGGCCATTACGCGGCAATTGTTTTCGTTCCGCGCGTGGAAGAAGCTCGACCTCTGGCTGGTGGGAGCCATCGCAATATTAGTTGCAGCGCCGTGGCACATTGCAGCGGCCATCAGCAATCCGCCAACGTTTGCCTTTTCCATGCATAGCGGACCGGGCGAATATCGCGGCTTTTTCTGGTTCTATTTTTTCAATGAACACATTCTGCGTTTTCTGAACATGCGCTATCCGCGCGATTACAATACTGTGCCGCGCTTGTGGTTCTGGCTACTGAATCTGGTGTGGCTGTTTCCGTGGTCAGCCTATTTGCCGGCGGCAGTGGCGCAGCCTTATGGAACAAACGCGCGCGCCAGCCGCGCCCGGCTCATGGCCGCATGCTGGATCGGCGTGGTCATGGTCTTCTTTACGTTTTCCACCACGCAGGAGTATTACTCCATGCCCATCTATCCGGCGATGGCGCTGTTGCTGGGATCAGCACTGGCTTCCGGCACGCAGCGTTTGCGCATTGGCACATTCGCACTGCAAGTCATCTCAGCTGTAGTATTCGTAGCGCTTGCGGCAGTGTTGGTGATGGTGTGGCGCGTGCCGGCCCTCGGCGATATTTCGCAGGCGCTCAATCAGCATCCGGAAATGTACACGCTCTCACTCGGCCACATGGGCGATCTCACGCTGAGCGCGTTTGCTTATCTCAAATTGCCGCTGGCGCTGGCTACGATTGCATTTGCTGGAATCGCGCTGGCGCTAGCGATCTGGCGCAACAACATTGGCCGCGCCGTAATAGCAACCGCTCTGGGCATGGTGATTTTCTTTCAGGCCGCACGGCTGGCGCTGGTCCGCTTTGATGCGTACCTGGGTTCGTATCCGCTGGCGGAGAGCCTGATGAAGTCACCACCGGGACAGCTGATAGAAGGGAATGCTTACTACGCATTCTCGTCAGTCTTCTTTTATACCAACCGCACCGCGTTGCTGTGGAACGGCCGCAGCAACAATCTTGAATATGGATCGTATGCTCCGGGTGCGCCGCAGATTTTCATTGACGATCCTAAACTCAAAACAATCTGGCACGCTTCTGCTCGCTGCTATCTAGTTGTGTATGGCAGTGAGAAAGAGCGGCTCGAACAATTGGTAGGCCGCGACAACCTTCATGTGGTCGCCGAAAATGCCGGCAACTTCCTGTTCACCAACCGCGTGATTCCCTGAGGCATGAAAACCGGATGACAACTGAATGATGCATTGGGAAGAAAGCATGCGGCTCGCGCTGGACGCACTTGGCGTGGACAAGATGAAAGCCTTCCTGACCATGCTGGGCGTGATGATTGGAAGCGCCTCGATTGTGCTGGTAATCACCATTGCCTCCACGGGAAAAGCTTACGTGGTGGGACAGATTGAAGGTATCGGCGCGAATCTTACATACGCGGCGCTGGATCGCAATGGCGTTCCCACTGTTCCCGGCGACGAGCTTTCTTCCAGTGATCTGGTCGCCGTCAGGCAATCCATTCCCAGAGTAAGTTTTGCTGCCGGCACATATGACATTCCTTTTGATTTCAAACTGCGTGGCAAGGTCACACGCGCGCGCCTGGTGGGCGTAACGGAAGAGTTCCAGCAGATTCGCAATCTGGTGATGGTCTCAGGGCGTTATTTTGATGCGGAAGATTTTGTGTCCCGCGCCAAAGTCTGCCTGGTGACGGAGCATATTGCGCAGGACGTTTTTGGCACCGAGCCAGCCACCGGACATCCGCTCCAGTTGGAGCATGTACGCTGTACGGTAATCGGAGTATTTAAGGAAGGCGTGCCCACTTTTGGGCAGTCAGAGATCCAGGATGAAACCGTACTGGTTCCGTTTCCTCTGATCAAGACGATTACCGGCGAAGATTTTTTTCAGGTGCTTTACGCGCAGGCATCTTCGTCAGACGAAGTGCCCTTGGTGACCACGGAAATGGAGCGACTGCTGCACAGCCGCCATCGCAGTGTGGCGCGCTATAGCGTGCAGAATCTTTCGTCAGTGCTGGAGACGGTGCGTAGCGTTTCTCTGGGTATGAGCCTGGTATTGGTGGCTGTGGCCATTTTGACTTTAATTACTGCGGGCACGGGAATTATGAACATTATGTTTGTGAACGTGGCCCAGCGGACGCACGAAATTGGCATCCGCAAGGCGCTGGGCGCGCGCACGGCTGAGATACGCTTGCAGTTTGTGCTGGAGGCAGCATTCATTAGCCTGGGTGGCGCTGTGATTGGGGTTATTATCGCGCTGGGATTAATCTGGTTTGCCGCCAGGCTGGTTGAAGGTGAAGTCTCGTTTCCGGTTTCGTGGATTGCCGTCTTTCTCGCCTTGCTGCTTTCCACCAGCGTCGGCGTGCTCTTTGGATACCGTCCGGCGAACACCGCCGCGCAGCTCAATCCGGTGGAAGCGTTAAGAGTTGAGTAGTATCCCTGAATTACCTGCCATTTTTCTCATGAAACGAATACCGGCTTTCAGACACTAATTACAAGATATCTTTCCAGCCTTATTTTTAAGACCGGAAACGAAGGAATCCATCCAAGGGCCGCGTTCTTTACGACGAGAGCCCTTCTTAGCCGGCCATGCTGTGATTGGCCTTCATTTCTGATTGTTATGGTGATAATCAAACGATTCGCCATTTTATTTTATCGGCAATGCTTGCTAGAGGACGTCCATGGCACTACTAAAAAATGCTGGCATAACTGGATCTGCAACAGGCGGTTTGTTGCTGCTGTTGTTTCTTGTTCGCGGCGGCGGGACTGGCCCAACGTATCGCGCGGAAACTAAAAGCGGGCAGTCGCACGGCGCAAGTGAAATATCCGGAGTCTCTGGAAGCGCGAAAACCGCGAAAACAAGGAGTAAAAAATGGCCGGAAGAAGGGCCATGGAAAGCCTCGCGCCAGTACTTTGCCGGCCTTCAGCCAGAGGAGCAGTGTCCTGCTTTAAGCGGCGATACCGGCTTGGAGCAGACGCCGCAGAAATTCGGCGATAGCCAATTCATCAACGAGGAGCGCAGCAAACTCTGGTGTATTCCGGAAAAAGCTTCGGTGCGGGCCATGATTGCGATTGTGCCTGATCCTGTCCACAGTCATCTGTTGCTGGCTTTTGACCGCAGCGTGGAAGCGCTGCAACTCTCGGCCGAGGCCATGCATTATCTGCAAGACCGATACTGGCTGCCCTGGCAGCCGCAAACTCCCGGCGCGCCTCAGGAGCCGCAGGGCGGTGACAAATCAAAGCAGCCGGGACTGTTGCTCTTTCGCATGAATGGGCCTGCTGCCCAGCCGTCGAATGGGAAATCCACCAAGCCGGCTGTACTCTATGTATTCCTGGTGGCAGAGACTTCAACTGCGGGCATTAATGGCACGCAGTTCAGCAATGCCGTGCAGTATGTTCAGCAGGTATGCAAAAAATCTGCCGATTATGCCGGATGCACGAACGGGAATAACATCAGTATTTTGGGGCCGACATTCTCAGGATCGTTGGCGTCTTTGCGCGCGCTCACTCAATCGCAGAACAGCCTGCAGTTCACCGCCTACAGCGGAACGGCTTCCAGCATCTGTGCCATCCATGATCAGGGACTGTTCAAGCAATCTGCATTGATTGAAGATTTTTCTCCTGACTGCTTAAAGCAAAATATTCCTCCTGCGCCCAATCTGGACTTCCGCTCCATGGTGGGCGACGAAGAAACAGCCGTTCAAAAATTCCTGGCCACGCTGAAAGATCGTGACGCCATTCAATGCGGCAAGGGCAATGCGGCCCAGGTGGCCATTCTCTCAGAGGCAGACACTACTTACGGCGGCGCTGCCGGCATTGCGGAAGCAACTAAAACAGATGAAAACACTCGTGGCCCGGCCCACGACGAATGTTTCTACACTCATTTTCGTTACCCGCGCGAGATTTCAAGCTTGCGCAACGCCGCGGCTTCAAGCGAGCCGCCCGCGGTCACAAAACAAAGCAACTCCTCCGATGATCCTGCATATCTGCCTTTTACACTTGCAGATCAGCAGCCTAATTCCGGTGACGAGCCGCCGGATTTCTCCTGGACCCAGGGTCCGCTTTCCAAGGAAGCTGTGCTGATGAAGTTTGCCGCTGAACTGCGTCGCGGCCATTACAAATATGTTGGGCTCATTGGCACCAATGTTGTAGATGTGCTGTTTCTCGCCAAGTTTCTGCGCAGCGCCTGCCCTGACGTGAGGCTTTTTATTTTTGACGCCGACTTACTCTTTGAGCGTGACACAGACAACGCGCCATATATCGGCATGTTGTCTATCAGCACCTATCCGCTGATTGGGCGCGACCTGAGTTGGATCAGAACGCAACAAGCGCCGCCGCGCCTGCCGTTTGCCGATCAGTTTGAGCAAGGCCTTTACAACGCTGCTGTGCTGGCCATGAAGAAGGCGCTTGCTGCACAGGAAAATCCGCCGCTCATGGAAGTGGGTGCAGACAAGTTTGATCCTGCAACCAGCATACTACCCGTATGGATCACCATTGCCGGCACCGGCGGCTACTGGCCTGTGCAGATGATTGCCGCCCAGCGGGTTGACAAAACGAAAGCTGAAATACCTTTTATCGCACGCATGGATAGCGAGGATTTTTCTCCGGCGTGGTGGACTCTAACGCTGCTTCTGGCCGCTATGGGGATTTTTCAGGCATGGATGTTTTTCACGATCAAGCCCACTGCCATGTTGTTGCGTGAATTTTCAATGCAAAATGCCGCTCCAGACCAGCGCTTCTTCTTTCTCAATGTTCTTTCCATTGCGCTGGCGCTGGCCCTGGCCACCTTGATTACGCCCGCCATGAAGTTCGGCTGCAATGCCGGTTCGTATGTCTGGTGGGCGGTAGCGGTTGGAGCGCTGGCTATTCTTGCCCTGGTGTGTGCTTGTGCTTACCTGGCGCGGTTAAAAACCATCTCTGGAAAAAGCAAGATATGTTCCGCTACGGCATGGGTGGGCGCACTGTTGGCCGGCATGGTCTGGTTCCGCCTGCACACCGACGATCCCACGCACTACGGCTTCTTCTTTGGTTATCGTGCGGCGAACCTGGCCACCGGAGTGTCGCCTCTCACGCCTGTGTTCTTGCTGCTGGTGGCCATTTATACGTGGGGCATGTTTGAAATCTGGCGCTTGCGCTTTGATGACAAAGTCCGCCCCCGGCTCAATGTTGCCGAAGGCTGTCCTGG
>DASXZE010000240.1:0-33142 GCA_036502105.1 Candidatus Angelobacter sp.
GGAAGCATTATGCGCAGACTATTAGAAATTTTGCCACTTAAATTAGAGCTATGAGGCGGCTACAGGGCGGGAAAGCGCTCGTGACTTTTAGGCTTAGTTGGTGGGCTTTGCGGCGTTCTGGGCGGCGCGGGCGCTGATCTCTTTAAAGATTTTGTCATTGCGGAGCGACTCAAGCTCTGGGGTTTCAAGCAGTTGCGGATCATTCAATCCGTGGTCCAGGGACTTGCCCAGTTCTTCCAGCGCAAGTTTGTTTTCGCCCAGACACGCGGCGGCGAGGGCAATCAGATAATGCGGATAAAAAGATTCCGGACGCATGATGGCCGTGGCCTTGAATAGATCTCGCGCAGGCAGGTAGTCCTTCTTCAGCAGATCGTCTGAACCGGTTTCGCGGGCGTAAGCAAATGAGCCCGCCATGCCGCGCTTAAGAGCGTCCTGGCGGGCCGGGTCTTGCGTGGTTTGCCGGTCATGCTCAATCTCTTTCATGAGCGACTCCAGCCCCTGATACACAATGACTGGAGATTTCTCCTTGTTAATGATGGCGTTGGTGAAGGCGTTGATGCTCACAGAAGTTTTCTCCTGCAGATCAAACAATGCCTGCTCGTTTTTGCGCGCGCGCTTGAGATCGTCAGAGGTGGCCAGCGCAGACTGCTTCATCTGAATCTCTTTGATATCGCGCAGCGTGCCGAAGTCATGGATGATCTGGCGATACTGGCGGAACGCAGCCAGCACATTGCCGGATTGCTGCAGAGCCTGCGCGGCTGCGGATTGCCGGCTGAATTCACCTTCAACAAAATCTTTGTCCACTGGCGCGGTGCCTTTGACCATGGCGCGCAATTGCATCCAGGCAAGCGCTTCATCGGCGACGGCGGGTGACATCCAGTGATGCGGCCCTGCGAAAAATGCCAGATGCGTGGCGGCGTGGCGTACGTCCAGGGCGTCAGAGAGGTGGATCATTTCAGCATAATTAAAGTCGATGGTGCCGGCGGTAAGAAACCAGTCGGCTGTTTCCGGCGGCGGAAGATTTACTCCCGGCGGCAGACCGGCGCCGCAGGCAATCACACCGGCAAGACAATTCTTGCAGCCAACGGCCAGGCCGGACGCTACCCGCGAGCCTCCGGAAAAGCCAGTGGAGTACACCCGACGAGGATCGACGGCATAGCGAGTGGTCACGTCATGCCACATCAGCCGAATAGCGGCCGAAGGATCCACAAAGTTGCGCGAGTTGTTGCTGCCAACCACGATGAATCCGTATTTCTCCGCGGCAGGCTGGAAGAGACTTACGGGATAACCGCCTTCGCCGCTGGGATCAAACGCCAGCAAAATGGGCCAGCGCTTTTGCGGAGAGTATTTTGCAGGCAGGTAGAGCGCGTACGAATAGGAAGCGTCGGCAAGGACTTTGACGTCCGGCTGCACTTTTCCCATGGGCATTGCCGCAGGTGCTGTCATTGCAGCAGGTGCTGGCTGGGCCTGCGCGATGGCGGCGTAGGTAAGGATCGCCAGCAGGAACAGGGACGGAATTTTCATCAACGGTGAACGCACTCTGCTTAGACATTGAGGGATGGAATTTGGGTATCAGCGAAAATAGAACGTCGTTATTCTCCGCGGAGTGCCTCCATGGGATCCACGCGCGATGCGGTGCGTGCCGGTAGATAAGCAGCCATGAAGCCGCAAGCCAGCAATAGAATTGTTACTGCGAACATGGTGGCGGGATCATGCGGGCGCACGCCATAGAGAAAGCGCGCGAGCAGCCGACTTGTAAAATAGGCCAGCACAATGCCTATCGCAGTGCCGGCAATGAGCATTCGTCCGGCCTGCCCCAGAAGCATTTCCATAATGTCTTTGCGTTGAGCGCCCAAAGCCAGGCGGACCCCAAGCTCACGGTTGCGCTGGGCCACAAGATAACTGAGCAGGCCATAAATCCCTGAGAGTGCAACCAGCAAAGCCAAAGTACCAAAGAGTTCAAGCAGATGGGCCGCCAACATCTGGCTGCCCATGGATTCGTCCACGATCTGGTCCATGGTTTGAATCGTGCTGGTCTGTAAGTCAGGGCTGATTTCAAGCATGGCACGGCGCAGGGTTGGAATCATTTGCGCAGGGTCAGTCTGCGTACGAACTGCAATTTCTGCATGGGCCAGCAACGTGGGCTGGTAGAAGCCGTCAGTGGGGCGAAGCTGAGGAGCGCAGAGATCGATTTCCGGGAACGATGGCTGGTCAATGGACGCCTGGTGCAAATCATCCACCACGCCAATAATTTTGGCCTGCCGGTCCTTGGCCCAGTTGATCGTGAACTTGTCCATTACATCGCCCTGGGGCAAATAGAGCTGTGCAAAGGCCTTGTTTACAACCGCTACTGGCGGTGCGTCAGGAGTGTCCTGCTCGTTAAAGAATCGGCCTTTGGCCATGCGGAACCCCAGAACTTTCTGTAAGTCAGGTCCGGCGGCTTTGAGCTGGGCATCAATATGCGTCGTCGGCGTCTTGGAATTTTTGTCCGGAGTTCCATACAGGGTGATTATGGCGGAGAAACCTTTGTGCAATGGAACAAGAGTAGTGATGCTGGCCGAGCTTACACCGGGCAGTTGCTGGATACGCCGCAGCAATGGCTGATAAACCTTTTGATTGGCATCTACTTCACGATATTTGTAGCGCGGAAGCGCAGGCTCCACCGTAAGAACATGGTCGGTCCGAAAGCCGAGAGGCACCTGGCGCAGAGCAAATACTGTTCGCAACAACAAGCCTCCGGCGATGAGCAGGACCAGGGAGAGCCCAATCTCAGCCACCACCATGATTTGCTGCAAGCGATGGCGACGGCGTGAAGTGCCCGCCTGCATGGCGCTTTGCCGCAATGAATTCTCCAGCGCCGTACGCGCTGCCAGCCATGCAGGAAAAAAGCCAAAGAGAACTGCGCTCAGCACGCTCAAAATCAGCAGCGCTCCCAGCACAATGGGATTCGGAGCAAGATGGCCAGGTAAATTCAGCCGGACGCTGAGCGTATGATTGAAGACCAGAAGCGCAAACTGCGCGAGTACGAGGCCAGCAGCAGACCCGAGAACGCTGAGCACCAGGCTTTCAGTAAACAGCTGCCGCACAATACGCCAGCGGCTTGCACCCAGCGCGCTCCGGACCGCAATTTCTTTTTGGCGGGCCACGCTGCGCGCCAGCATGAGACTGGCAACGTTGGCACAGGCAATCAGCCACAGGACGGCCACCGTCGCAACAAGAGCGAGCAGTGCCGGACGCGATTGAGAAACCAGCGTTTCTCGATAATGCGTGGCGTTTACGCGGGCCGGCGGAAGTTCATCTCGCAGCTCCTGGGGATAAAGCGCAACCAGCCGGCCTTCTATTCCGCTCAACTCCGTGCTCGCGGAAAGCGTGCTGGAGCCTGTCTGCAAGCGTCCCATTACCTGGTAGGTTGGCTGCGAAAAATCCATTTTCAAATGAGCTGCGGTGATTTCGGCAGGCACCCAAACTTCAGGATCATTCTCATCCGCGGGAAAAACGAATTGCGGCGGCATAATTCCCACAACCGTGTACGGATGATCGTTGAAACTAACTTCTTTGCCAACCGCACCGGGATCAGCCTGCAGCATGGTGCGCCACACTGCATAGCTCAAGATAATGACATTGCCCTTCCCGGGCGTTTGCTCAGAGTCAAGAAAGGCCCGCCCTTGCATGGGGTGTACATCTAGCACGCTGAACAGATTTGCGCTTACGTTGTGCGCTGCAACCTGCTCCTGGCCGGATTTTGTCTGGAGGAAGCCTTCGATTCCGTTGAAGTACGCCATGGACTGAAGCTGACGCGATTGATGCTGCCACTCCACGACGTCCTGGTAGTAGACCCACGAGGGATTGCCCTTGTCGTCCTCCAGATAAAGACTCACCAGTTCGCTGGGCCGATGGTAGGGCAGCCAGCGCAACAGCGTAGCGTCAACAATTGAAAACATGGCGGCGTTGGCGCCAGTGCCCAGCGCCAGGACAAGCAAGACCGTTACGGTAAAAGCTGGGGTGCGGCGCAGCTGGCGGAAAGCGTAACGCACGTCAGCCAGCAGGTCATCCAGAGGACGCAGTCCGAAGGAAGTGCGGGAGTTTTCTTTTTGTACGGCGATAGGGCCGAGTTCCATGCGGGCACGACGCATGGCCTCTTCTCGATCAAGACCGCCGCGCATCAGGTCCTCTGCATAGCTCTCAATGTGGAAGCGCAGTTCGGTTTCCATCTCTTGATCCAGCGTGGAGCGATGCGCCAGCGCCTTCCACCATGAACGAACTCTGGTCATGGCGCTCATAGCTCCTCCTGCGTGCGACTCAGGATGCTGGCCATGACCTCTGCCATGCGGTTCCAGTTGGCGGTTTCAGACTGGAGTTTTTTGCGCCCGGCAGCAGTCAGTTTGTAGAACTTGGCTTTGCGATTGTTTTCCGACTCACCCCATTCGCTCGTAATCAATCCCTGGTGCTCCAGACGATAGAGCGCCGGATACAGCGAGCCCTGCTGGATTTCCAGTTGATCTCCTGAAATCTGCTGAATGCGCAGTAGTACGCCATAGCCGTGCAACGGCCCAAGCGAGACAGCTTTCAGGATGAGCATGTCCAGAGTGCCTTGCAGAAGCTCAAGTTGCTTTCCCACGATGGTTACTCCTAGAACATCTAGGAGACTACACCTATCTTTCCTAGACCGTCAAGGAGAAACGGGCGCTTGTGCTTCCGCGCTGGCGTATGGCGGCTTCGCGCTGAGATGATGAAAAATTTTCTCTAAATCTTCACACTCTCTCAACTAAGCTCTCATCCTGTTGAACCACTGGATTCATCGCGTTTGACGTGGGCCTTGCGGGGTGTTACGGTCAAGGGTTAACTGATAGAGGCGGTTGACTTTGCAATGATAATTTCACAAATCCCCCTCAGCGGTACTATCCTCGACACACAGGTCTTCAACCTGATACGGCAGACCGGCGCTGTGGCGCAGGTGGTGCTCGTTATCCTTCTTATATTCAGCATCATGTCGTGGTCCATTATTCTTACCAAATGGGCGGCCATTCGACGGGCCCGGGCGCAGAGTGGAAGATTTTTGCGCGCGTTCCGCAAGGCGCAGCGGCTGCAGGACATTGCCGCGATCTCTGACCAGTTCAAGCCGAGCCCGCTGGTGGCGGTGTTTGACAACGCCTATGACGAATATCGGCGGCAGGGTGATTCGAATATTCCTGCCGTGCAGCGGGCGGCGCAGATTGGCGCGTCTGAAGAGTTATCGCGGTTGGAGCGCAAGCTGCCATGGCTGGCGACTACGGGCGCTGTCGCGCCATTTGTGGGTTTGTTTGGAACGGTCTGGGGCATTATTGACGCGTTCAATGGCCTGGGCGATGCCGGCGCAGCCACGCTGCGGGCTGTGGCGCCGGGAATTTCTGAAGCTTTGATCACCACTGCGGCCGGCTTGTTTGCCGCGATTCCGGCGGTGATCGCCTACAACCAGTTCACGCACAGCATGCGCGAGTTTGGCGCGCGCATGGACGACTTTGCCATGGAGCTGCTGAACTTTATTGAGCGCACGGCCGGAGTGATTACGGGGGGCCGCTAAGATGAGTAGCGTAATGGCGAGGCCGGAAATCTTGCCGCAGCGGCTAAAGCCGGAATTTGGTGGGCCTGAAACCGCAGGCATAAATGCCTGCTCCACCCCCTTGGGTACGGCAGTTCTGACTGGCGCGATGGTTGGAATACCACAGCTTCAAGCCCGGAAAATCTATGATGTCGGGGATCCGCTGATGGCAACGCTTGCCGGGGCTAAAGCCCCAATTCGAGAGAGCCTTTACGCGGCCCTAAAGGGCCGCTCTTCCACCTGCTGCTCTTCCACCTACTGCTCTTTCACCGGGGGGCGCTAATGGCATTTACTACAAAGAGCGGGCGCACGGAGACGTCACTCTCGGAAATCAACGTCACTCCTTTTGTTGACGTGGTGCTGGTGCTGCTGATTATTTTTATGGTCACTGCTCCGGTGTTGCAGTCTGGCATTGAGGTTTCTGTCCCCAAGACGAAAGTGGTGAAAGAGGTTTCTGAAGAGCGCCTGGTGATTTCCATTACCAAGGGGCAGGAAGTTTATCTGGACAGCGAGCATGTGCGGCTGGACGAAATTGGTGACAAGCTGAAGAAGAAATTCCGCGATCCGCGAGGACAGTCAGTGTATGTGCGCGCGGATGAGAACGTGGCTTTTGGCGCATTTGCCACGGTGATGAGCGCGGTGAAGTCGGCGGGGATCACGAATGTGAGCATTGTTACGGAGCCGATTCAGCCTCCGAAAAAATAATCGCCGCAGATTTAATTTGGGTGTGATGTTGGCCGGAAAAGTTTTCAGCGCAGGCGAGGGCGCCTGCGGTCCAAGATTCTGGTAGATGATAAAGCAGTAAGCGCAAGGTCCCTCACCTCTACTTCGCCCGCTGAAGACAGCGCGGGCTGCGTTGACGAGGTTCGGGATGACGAAGTTTTTTGGCGGGAGAGTTTTGATTTTCTCTCTTATAAAAGCTGTTTGTTCTGCAGGGACTAAAGCCCAGAGTTTTTTATGCACTTACGGCACGACTGAAGTCATGCCCTGATACGGAACATGAAGACAGCGAAATATGTGGAGTAAGCGCAGGGGTTCCATGCGCGCAGTGGGAATTAGTAATGCGAAGTTCTTTGTAGCGCGACGTCCCTCACCTCTACTTCGCCCGCTCCGCCCATTTACGCGCAAAGGCGGCGCGCAAATGGGGCCCCGAAAGCACGGGCTCGTTTTACGAGGTTCGGGATGACGAGATTTTTTATAAGTTTGAAACAGCACTTGCTCGTTCAGATGTTCGTTTTAAGACGGCAAGGGTTTGGGCGGCGGTAAGTATTGCGCCCCTATGATTGCTGTTGCAAGCTAACGGCTAACTACTAATGGCTAATTACTGATCTGCTATGGCATACGCAAGGGCTAACCTGTTTTACGAGCGGGAGCAATGGAAAAAACCATTGCTACTGTCAGCCGCATTCCACCTGGCGCTGGTGGCGGGCGGCTTTGGCCTGGGTTATGTCATGAATTGGCACAGCACCAAGAACGATTGGGGCATCAATGAAGGGGACGCGGTAACGGCGCAGCTGGTGAGCGCCAGCATTCCGATCCCGAAGACTGAGCAGTCTGACAATATTGTTGCGAATGAAAACAAGGGCATAACGCAGACAGAGCCTCAGCCCAAGCCGGTAGAAAAAGACGACGATGCGCTGCCGGTGAAAGGCAAAGTAACGCCGCCAAAGAAGACGATTGACAGGCCATCGCCACCGACTAAAGCGCTGCCGCGCCCGATGCCGACGCCGGAGACTGCGGTGCCGTATGGAGAAGGTGGTCCGGTGAGCGGTCCTTATGGAGCGGTGGCGACGCCGAACTATAAAGGTGGCTTTAGTTTCAGAAACGCCGACTTTGGCGGAAAATATGGCTGGTATGTTGACGGCGTAAAGCGACGGGTACAGCAAAACTGGCTGACGTATGAAATTGATCCGAGGATTGTGGCGCCGCATCGCGCGTATATAGAATTTGATATTAACGGGGATGGCAGCCCCTCAAACGTGCACATCTCGCAGACGAGCGGAGTGCCGTCACTGGACCAGTCTGCGATGCGGGCGATCCAGCGTATTGATACTTTTGGCAAGCTTCCGGAAGGCAATAAAGTTACAGTAGACTTTTGGTTTGACTATCCCCCGAAATAGGCGAGTGAATGCTTAAAGCAAAAAGAATTGGCGCACGAATTACGGCTGGCATATTTTTACTGAGCTGTTTGCTGGCGATGGTGCTGGGCAGCAATACCGCCGCGGCGCAGGACCGAATCAAGATTGAATTGAACATGGGCCAGGAGAGGCCGCGGATTGCGGTGCCGGATTTCAAGGCCGCAAATGGCGACGCGCAGACCGGGCCGCTGGCCACGGTATTTAACCAGACGCTATGGAGCGACTTGGAAAATGCCGGAATCTTTGACATGGTGGCGAAGAGTTTTTATCCGTCACAGGTGCCGGGCCAGCCGGGCGAGTTGCAGGCGAAGCCATGGGGCGATCCTCCTCCGAACGCCGGTGTGCTGACGTTTGGCAATGTAGGCGTGAACAGTGGCAAAGTGGATGTCCAGGGCTGGCTGTATGACGTGAAGAATCCGGGCGCGCCGCAGATTCTGGGCAAGCAATATAAAGAAGATGCCACGCCAGACATGGCGCGGACGATTGCACACCGTTTTGCTGATGAGATTATTGCGCGCCTGGGCAGCGGCATTGCCGGCATCGCCGAGAGCCAGCTTTATTTTGTGAGCAACCGGAGCGGCAATAAAGAAATATGGTCCATGGATTATGACGGCGCGAACCAGAAACAGCTGACTAAGCTGGGATCGATTGCGCTGTCACCGAGGATCTCGCCGGACGGTACGCGGCTGGCTTTCAGCGCGCTGACAAAAGATTCATGGCAGATCAGAATGTACTCGCTGGAGCTGGGCCGGGCCGTGGCTTTTCCCCGCTCCGGAGGCGATAATTTTTCACCGGCATGGTCGTCCGATGGGGCGAAGATTGCGTTTTCGTCGTCGATGCATAGCGGGCTGTCTGAGATATTTGTCGCGGACGCTTCTGGCGGAGGCGCGCGCAGGCTGAGTACCGGCAAGGGCGATGTGTCCCCGGTGTTTAATCCTAAGACCAATGGCCAGATTGCCTGGGTAAGTGGACGCACCGGACTGCCGCAGATTTTCGTGATGGATGCGGACGGCAGTAACGTGCAAAAGATGACCGATCAGGGCTATGCTGTTTCGCCCGCGTGGTCGCCCAATGGCTTGCTGCTGGCCTTTGCCTGGGTGCGGAACTATGGTCCCGGAGTGTTAGGCGGCCAAGATATTTACCTTATGGATATCGCATCACGACAGATTATACAATTGACCCATGATGGCGGAAGAAATGACTTCCCCACCTGGTCTCCTGATGGGCGTCATATTGCGTTTCAGTCAAATAGAAGTGGCACGGAACAAATCTGGAGTGTCCTGGCAGATGGCACGCATTTACAGCAACTCACCCGCCAGGGCCGCAATAGCCAGCCCAATTGGAGTTTTAAATAGGCTTTATAGATAATTGCATTACTTTTTTGGAGGGACATAGGTGAACAACAGCAAGAGTATTCGGATCTTCGTCCTGGGGGTGCTGGCTCTGGTCATGGTTGCGAGCGGTTGCAAAACAAAAACAACGCCGCCACCGCCGCCACCACCACCGAAAGCGCCAACCGCAACTCTTTCCGCTAACCCAGCTTCCATTCAGCGCGGCCAGTCGGCAACGCTGACATGGAGCACAGAGAACGCAACTGACGTTGCCATGGACGGCAACAAGGTTGATGCCAGTGGCTCGCAAACCGTTTCGCCAACCCAAACCACCACCTATCACTTGACCGCCAAGGGATCCGGTGGAACACAGGAAGCCACCGCACAGGTTTCGGTAGCAGCACCACCCCCGCCCGCGGCAACTCCGGCGCCAACGCCCAACGTCACTGACGAACAGCTCTTCGCCCAGATGGTGAAGGACGTTTATTTTGACTACGACAAAGCTGAGCTTCGCGCGGACGCGCAACAGTCTCTGGCCCAGGCTGCACAGTTGATCAAGCAAAAAGGTTGGAAGGTGCAGATTGAAGGCAACTGCGACGAGCGTGGCTCCACTGAGTTCAACCTGTCTCTGGGTGAACACCGTGCAGACTCCGCCCGGCAGGCGCTGATCCAGAACGGTGTGAGCGCGGACTCTGTCAAAACCATCAGCTATGGTAAAGAGAAGCCGCAGTGCAGCGAGTCAAATGAAGAGTGCTGGCAGAAAAACCGCCGCGACCACTTCACGCTCTTACACTAAACCCAATGCCGGATGGGCCCAGCGCCTGTCCGGCTTATCAACTTTGGTTCGCTCCCAAAGTTGCTTTGCGCAAGCACCGTTTCCGGTGCACACTTAGGGAAGCGCCTCCTCCGTCAAAAGAAGAAAATTCCTGCGGAATGAAACAGCTATTCTGCATCTAACGGGTTACATGCCTATGAAGAAACAAAGTTTTGTCGCCGTGTTTGCTCTGCTCGTGTTTGCCCTGTGCGCCAGCCACACCGCTGCCGCCGCTGACACCAAGTCGCAGCTCATACAGATCCAGACCCAGCTTCAGCTCATGCAGGACAATATGGCCCGCATGCAGCAATCGTTTGACGAGCGCATGGGCGTGATGAAAGACCTGCTCACCCAGCAAACGGATAACGTGAACAAAATGGGTATCAGCGTTCAGAACCTGCAAAAGTCGCTAGGGCAGCAAACCTCTGATGCTGGCAGCAAGGTCGACCAGATCTCCGGCCAGGTGCAGGCCCTGCATGACTCCGTGGACGAGCTCAAAGCGCGTCTGGCAAAAGTAAGCAAGCAGTTGGATGACATGCAGACGCAGCAGCAAAATATTTCTGCGCCCCCAGGCCCAGCCGGTGCTGGATCACCGGGCGCCGCGGCCAATCTTCCGCAAGCTCCGCCCGCTGACCAGCTATACAATGACGGACTGCGTGACTACAACGCCAACAAAAATGATCTGGCCTCGCAGGAATTCGCCCAGTATTTGCAGGCGTATGGAAACACTGATCTCGCCGGCAACGCCCAGTTCTATCTTGGAGAGATTGCGTACCGCCAGGCAAACTTCAGCGGCGCAGTCACCGCTTACAACAAAGTTCTGGACCAATACCCCGGCGGCAACAAGACCGCTGCCGCGCAGTTGAAAAAAGCTTACGCTCTGCTGGAACTCGGCCAGCGTGACGCCGGCGTGCAAGAGCTGCGCAGCCTTATCAGCCGCTATCCCAAAAGTCCTGAGGCCTTGCAGGCCCGCGATCGTTTAACCAAGCTGGGAGCCGCCGGCGCGGCTTCCAAGCCTGCCCGCCCCTCGCCCAGCCATCGCTAGATCGCCATGCAATTAGAGGTAGTCACGGTCAGGGCTTCGTTTCTCTCACCTTCAGCGGCAACTCCAGCTTCCGCAAACAATACTTGATCTCCTGCGCTACTTCCAGCACGCGCATTCCATCCTGCACCATCAGCTTGCATGAGATAGCCGTGCGCACCGGCGTGCCATCGCCCAGATCAAAATTCACCCGGCAGTATTGGCACTCTTCATTCCAGCAAAACTTTCCATAGGAAATATCTTCAGGAGAGAGATATTGCATGCCGCGCAAAAGCATGTTGCCATCGGGCACTTCAAACTGCTTCTCACCAATGGTGATCTTCACCAGCTTGTCATATGGGCGAAACAACGGCCCCGGATTGGACATGGACATAGCTAGATTTTAAAGGACTGGATTTTAAAGGAAAAGGAGATGTGAATAGAAAAAGCGGCCACAGGAGAGACCGCAGCCGCTTTTTGCATCGTCTTCGCAGTGAAGAGGCCCCAAAATCCCCACAGGGCCCTCTTCCCCACCGTGCTCAGATAAAAGAATCAGAGCGTTTTATATAGATATAGAACCCAGGACAGCAGGAAAAGTTGCGCCCAATGTAGCGACTTGCAGGGTAGCTGAATCCGCCGGAGATTTATTGGAATGCAACGCCTATTGAGGCGCGCCAGGTTGGACCGATAGAGCCCGAATTCGTACTGGAACTGGTTGCCACCGTCATACCGATAGTGACCAGATCTCCTTCATTCACCACAATGGAATTCGCCGTATCTGAGCACACCGTCTCCGCTGAGGCCACGGTGCAGGAAATCATGCTTGGCGTGCCATTCACATAAACACTCACTGTCGCCGCTGCGGCAGTCAAAGTGTTGCTGGGCGAAGCAAAGTGCAGATGCGTTAATACCGCATGGCCTGGCATTGGGATGCTGTAAACATTTGTATTTATGGGATCGCCAATCCTGGTCTGCAGGAACATTGTTGTTCCAGTTTGGGCTGGAGGTTAACCCTGCAGAGCTCGTCCCGAAGAGCATGGAATTGATTGTGACAGGGCAGCATTCACTGTGGGTTCCATGGAACATCCGGAAATAGCCAGTGCACACATAGCGAACAGCAACATCGCACATAAGACATATTTGGAATGAATTAGCTTCATGATTTCTCCTTAACCGTACTGAACGCCGGAGCATAGCACAGGGCATAGCTACTCTGAAAGAGAGTAGCTGGATGGGTAAGTACCTTTAGGGTAATAGCCATGTGGGCCAAACGCCATAACGTTCTAACCGAGTAGCTTTGGGGTAGGCCACGCAACGGCCTCAACTACCATCTAAAATACGATGAAGCAACCAACGGACCAGGAAGATCGCAAGGAAGACAAGAAGCTGCCTAAAGATGAAAACCCTTCGCACGGCATTGATCCAGAACCGATTGAGCCAGAGATGGAGGTTGAGTAGGAAGCTGTTAAGCAGCATGCAAATGGGTTTCAAATTACCAATTTACCAACTTACCCAATTGGCCTACCGCAGCTCTTCCATCATCTCGTCCAGCGCCTGGCGTGAAGGGCGCACTTGATCTTCTGTCATCCTGGCCAAAGACTGCTCTGTCAGGTTGAGCTGTTCGATGAAGTTCGGCGCAGTGGTGTTCACATAAAACACGCCAGTCAGTATCTCGCCTTTTTCGTGCGACTCTGAAAGCAGGCGCAACGCGCCCACCTTGCTGGTGGCGTCGTAATCACGTTCAAGCTTGCGCAGACGAAGCTGTGAACCGTCATGCATGCGGACTGTCGCCGTCGTGCCTGGATCGTAGTCCACGTCAATATTTTCAAAGCTCGGCACAAAGCCCACTTCCTGGATCGGCTCTTCGTGGTCTTTGGAATATTTATAAGACTTGGTCGAGCCCTCATGATCGTTGAAGGTCACGCAGGGTGAGATCACGTCAATCATCACGGTGCCGCGATGCGCAATCGCCGCCTTCAGCAAATTCAGCAACTGCTTCTTGTCGCCGGAAAATGAGCGCGCCACAAACGTTGCACCCAGCTGGATTGCCAGCGCGCAGGTATCGATGGGCGGCAGGTCATTGATCACGCCGGTCTTTAGCGTCGATCCCCGGTCTGCCGTGGCGGAAAACTGGCCTTTGGTCAGACCGTACACGCCGTTATCTTCAATGATGTAGATGATCGGCAGATTGCGGCGCATCAGGTGGACGAACTGCCCAATGCCAATCGACGCCGTATCGCCATCGCCCGAGACGCCAATCATCAAAAGCTTCTGGTTCGCCAGCGCCACGCCGGTAGCAATGGACGGCATGCGTCCGTGCACGGTGTTGAAGCCGTGCGCGCGGTTGGCAAAATACGCCGGACTCTTTGACGAGCAGCCGATACCCGATAGCTTGGCCAGATTCTCCGGCTTCACGCCCATCTCATACATCGCGTCAATAATGCGCTCCGTGATGGCGTTGTGGCCGCAGCCCGCGCACAGCGTGGTCTTGCCGCCGCGATAATCGAGCACCGTCAAACCAACATGGTTTGTCTTTGGCCCCGCTGGAACGGGAGTAGGAGTGGAACCTGCTGACATTACTTGACCTCCTGGGAACTGGTCTTCTGGGAGACGCTCTTCTGGGAAACGCTCTCCTGGGAAACTATTGCCTCGGTGATAGAGCGCGCGTCAATCGGCAGCCCGTTGTAGTGGAGCACGCTGCGCAGCTTGGTCACCTGGTCGGCTGCGATATCAAGCTTGATGAGCTGGAACATTTGCGCGTCACGATTCTGCTCCACGATGTAAACGCGATCGTGGTTCTTGATAAATTCATGCACGTCCTGCGTAAACGGATAAGCGCGCAGACGAAGATAATCGACGGCAATCTGGTGTTCGTTCTGAAGCTGGTCGCAAGCCTCGGTCATGGCCCAGTGCGTGGTGCCAAAAGCGATGATGCCGGTCTTCGACGTGCCATCAATTTCTTTCACCGGCGCGGGAACAAACTTGCGTGCGGTTTCAAACTTGCGAGCAAGCCGGTCCATGTTGCGCACGTAATCGTCAGGACGCTCGCTGTATTGCGCCTTCTCGTTGTGTCCGCTGCCGCGTGTGAAGTAAGCCGCAGCCGGATGATTGGTGCCGGGCAGTGTGCGGTAAGGAATGCCGTCGCCGTCAACATCTTTATAGCGGGCAAATCCACCCAGGCGCTGCAGGTCTTCTTGATTCAGCACCTTGCCGCGCGCAATCGGCTTCTCAGGATACTTAAATGGATGCGCCATCCAGTTGTTCATGCCCAGATCAAGATCAGAGAGAACAAACACCGGCGTCTGAAATTGTTCAGTCAGATCAAATGCATCCATGGCCATGCTGAAACATTCTTCCACTGAACAAGGCAGCAGCAGAATGTGCTTGGTGTCGCCGTGGGAGAGAAACGCGCAAGCCAGCAAGTCGCCTTGCATCGTGCGCGTTGGCAGACCGGTGGAAGGGCCCACACGCTGAATATCAAAGATGACGCCGGGAATCTCAGTGTAATAACCCAGCCCCACGAACTCTGCCATGAGTGAAATGCCCGGGCCGGAAGTTGAGGTCATCGACCGCGCGCCGGCCCAGCCTGCGCCCAGCACCATGCCCACGGCGGCAAGTTCGTCTTCGGCTTGCACCACGGCGAACGTCGCTTTGCCGTCCGGACCAATGCGGTATTCCTTTAGATAATCAATCAGCGTCTCCACCAGCGAGCTGGACGGCGTAATTGGATACCACGTCACCACCGTTACGCCGGCAAACAAACAGCCCAGCGCGGCAGCCTCGTTACCGTCCACAATAATTTTGCCGGTGTTCTGGTTCATGCGCTCCACCCAGAAAGGATCTTTCTTGGTGAAGGTGGCCAGCGCGTAGTCATAGCCCGCGCGGATGGCTGCGGTATTCAGCTCAGCGGCTTTTTTCTTTTTGGCAAAATGTTTGACCAGCGCTTTTTCTGATTCTTCCCTTTCAATGCCCAGCAGCGCGTCTACCACGCCCACGTAAAGCATGTTCTTTACCAGGCGGCGCAGCTTGGCTTCCGGGCAGACCGGCGCGACCAGCTTGTCAAACGGCACCGGATAAAAAGTAATGTCCGTGCGCAGGCCGGAGAGATTCAGCGGCGCATCATAGACGCAGGCTGCGCCCGGTGGCAGTGACATCACATCTTCCTGCGCCGTCTCGGCGTTCATGGCAATCAGAAAATCAAGTTCCTTCTTGCGCGCAATGTATCCCTGGTGGCTGGCGCGGATGGTGTACCACGTCGGCAGTCCCGCAATGTTGGATGGGAAAAGGTTCTTGCCGGAGACGGGTACGCCCATCTGAAAAATGCTGCGCAGCAAAACGGTATTGGCAGACTGCGAGCCTGAGCCGTTTACCGTGGCAATCTGTATGCTGAAATCGTTGATCTTGCGACCCGGCGGTGGCGTGCGGAGCGCTTGTTCCTGTACTCCAAGTTCTACTATTGTGGCCATGAATTGTCCCTGCGGATTTATCTTCTACCGTCAGCTTTTTATAAAAATGAGGTAACTTTTAATTATAAAACAGTGGGCGGCGTCAGGCATTCTTTGCAGAAATTGTTTTCCCGCGCAGAGGGTAAAGGCAGCGGATACAGATAATTGCCGCGATCCCGAGTGTCAAGATTCCGGCCATGGTCCACACATCCCAGACAAAATAGGCCTGCAATGGAACCGACCATTGGCCTCTGAAAACAGAACGGAAAAGGCCAGGAACAGTAAAGTAAAAATAGAGTGGGAAGCAGAGCAAAGCAGCCACAAGACCAAGAACTGCGCCAATCTTCCGATAAAAAAATGTCATGACCAGCGCCAGAAAAAATAAAACCGGCCCGCTCTGAAATATTGAGAGCAGTGGCCCCGTAATCCGGCCTCCGCTAAACTCTGAAGCCCCAAGCCAATCCATGTGCGGCACTCCCACGATTAAGCAGAGAAGCAGCGATGAGGCTTGCCATAGCTCACTTTTTCCAGGCTTTTTCATTGGACAAAGCTATTCCTGGCGCCATCGTGTTTAAACGCGGCCCGCATAGATGGCCGCAAAAGATAGAAAAGCAGCGCGCCTGTAATGGTCGCCCCAAACAGTCCTTCAAAAATATGGCCGCGAATCGCGTTAACCAGATCGCCAGCCACCTGCACGGCTATGATCGCCACAGCCAGCTGCCATCCCCACGGTTTGCGCTTAAACCAGCCAATGCCGGCGAGAGTTGCGCAGCCCAGAAATAAAAATGGAATGCCCACCATCCTCCCCAGCGGGCTAAGCTCCCGGTAAGCACGCGGATTGAGTTCCCATATGCGATCCAGTGGAGTACCGGGCCATACCAACGTGGCGCCAGCAAAAAACGCCATGGCCGCCCCAAAGAAAAGAAAGCTGCCCATGGCCGTCATGCCGCGCGGAACGGCTTTTGCCGGACGCACTTCAATGGAATCCATGCAAACACTATAAACCTGTAGTTCTAGTACACAGTGGTAATTACCAGTCTCGGTTTCTTCCTGATAGATTGTTACCGTGAATATTATTCTCAATCCCGCTGAAGCCCGTGTGCTGGGCGCGCTGGTGGAAAAAGACATCACCACGCCGGATTACTATCCGATGTCACTGAACGCGCTGGTCAACGCCTGCAACCAGAAGAACAATCGCGAACCGGTGACGAACTTTGACGAAGAGACCGTCCGGCTGGCGTTGCGCAACCTGAGCGAGAAAAATCTGGCTGGATTAGCGCGCGGCGCCGATGGCCGCGTGGCCAAATATGAACATCACATGCAGGAGGTGTTCAACTTTACCCGGCGTGAGACGGCCATCATCTGCGTGCTGCTGCTGCGCGGGCCGCAAACGCCCGGCGAGTTGCGCGGACGCGGTGAGCGCATGCATCCCTTTGAAGACCTGGACGAAGTCTTAAGCGGCCTGCAACAGCTCATGCGCCGCGAGCCTCCACTGGCCAAGGCCCTGGGACGCCGCCCGGGAACAAAAGAAATCCGCTACGCGCATCTGCTCTCTGGCGACGTGGAAGCCTGGGAGCCGCCGGACGCCTACGCCAACGTTGGCCACGGTGACAGTTCAGCCGACTCCGAACGCATCTCTCAATTAGAAGAACAGGTTGCTACCTTACGGCAGGAAGTGGCTGAGTTGAAGCAGTTGATGGCTGGATTCAAGAACCAGTCGGAATAACTGCGAGACTTACCACTGATTTGCACTGATAAACACCGATCAGAAAAAACAACAAATACTTACCGCGGATTTGCGCGGATCATCGCGGATTGCGGATTGCAGGTCGCGCGGATAATACGGATTCGCGCAAAAGAAAAGCCATTTCGAAAAAAACATCTATACCAGGAATCCTTGCATTTCAAAAATCATCACCAAGAGACTTAGCATCGCTGCGTCTCAATTCCCTCGCTATTCATCGCAAAAATAAAAGGCGGCCATAGTAATCCTGCGGCCGCCTGCTTCAATGAATCATCCGTATTAGTTTTTACCGCTCTTGCCACTGCCGCCGCTGCTTTGGCCGCCGCCGCTGTCCAGGTCGATTTTTGCCAGCGTTGAGCCGGTATCGTTACCAATAGTCAGGCTGAGCGGCACCGGATTTGCACCATTGGTTGGGTCGCCATTGCCTTCAAAATGGAAGCTGAATGTTCCCGGCGTTGCCTGCGGCGTAATGGTGGCTTCTATACTTTCACCCGCAATACGGCCTTCAAAGGTAAACGCGGTTTTGGCTGCATTCAGTTTGAAAGAGTTCTTCGGAATTGTAAGTGTCAGCACTCCTACGCTGAAAACCACGTCATCCGTTGAGAGGTTAATGCCGTCACTGCCCGGGCCAAGCGTGAAGCTGCCTTGCGCTTCAAACTTTGACTTGAAGTTTTTTAGTTGTACGCTGGCTTGCAGATTGGCAAAGTTGGTAATGATTCTTGGAGCGCTGCCCGGTTCAAGGTCCAGCAGCATGACTACCAGGCTGAGGCAGTCATTTGCATTCACCTGTCCGGAGAGCGTAAGTGTAACGGATCCCGGCACGCCGCCAAAAGCCGGGGTCATGTCGATATCGTGAATGTCCCAAAGGCCGCCGTTCGGCGCGCGGCTGGTGCCGGCCGAAGGAAGAGAGTTTCCGTCCCACAGCGTTGGTGTATCAACGATAGTTTGCGTTCCGTTCGCAGTGCTGAAGACAACGCTGTCATCAGGAAAATCCTGGCCGTCGGCCACGTGAAATTCCGCGCGCACCGCTCCACCGCGATACAGGATGGGCGTCAGCGTGGCATTCCAGCCAGGATCTTCACCCGGAAAGCCTTCTGGAATATTCGAATCATTGCCGACAAAAAATACCAGATCACGGTTATTGGTTGGATCTCCGTCATCGTAGATCACGACCAGTGAAGCGCCGTTGGGGCTGTAGCCCGGCTGTGAAGCCATCCCGCTGATGGCGTAAGAGCCGTTTCCCGTAACAAAAGCTGTTACGTCGGCTTCAAAAGCCCGGCTTGAACCAGGGCCCCAGCAGTTTGTTCCGGCATCGCCAAGGGCAACGCCAGTTACCGGATGGCCGGCAAAAATAATATTGGGATTGTCATACACCCCATCCGCACTGGCGATATTGATGCCGTGCCAATACAAAAAGGCCTGCTTGATAACACCAATGCCTTTCACGGTAGTTAAGGTAATGGTGCCACTGCCGCCGCCCACGCCTGCAATGCCGGCGGATGTCCAGTCAATATTGCTGACTGTCCTGGTATGGCTGATTGGTTTTGCAACAGCTGGATTGATTGCTGCCACAGTTAAGACACATAGCGCAAGAATTGAAAATGCAAAGCGAGATTTCATTGTTCGTCTCCAAGGACTTTCTTCTAGATTTTCCGAGAGCCGTAAGGACTGGGGCCGAACAAGGGGGTAGAAGACAGAACCAACGGTTAGCGCCGCAGGCGCGGACTGCGCAAGCCGCCAGTTATCGATCCTGCTTCCTTTGTATGTATATGTCGCAGCGAGCGCCAGCGTTACAAATAAAAGCGCGAATTTTCTAAAATCATGGAAATAAAATTTTCTTCATTAGCGCCCGTGTTTCATTAGAGTCTGGTTTTGGCTGTGCCCGCCAAATCCGCGCTAATCGCCTCAAGTCCGAGACTGGTACGGGTCAAGCAATCCTGCGTAATTCTCTTTGCAGTTTTGTTTTTGACGATTGATTCCGTTTCCAGAAACGAAATAGCATGTAGCACGTTGCGCCTAAAGCTATCCCTCCGCTTGCCGCGGTAATGCCCTTGCGGTGTAGAGAAACCCAAAGCTCATAGCTTCTTGGATGTGCCCTGCCACCAAAAGTTCCGTGCGCACCATGGTCTCCTGGTACGGGTGACCACAGATTGTTCGGGCGATTGGGATTTTCCAGTTCATTGGTTTGCTGCGAAGCAAAAGCAGTACGCCCTAAGTAATCATCCAGCAAGCCGGGAGCGATCTTGTTGCCGACAATCGCTTCCACGGTTGGCATCCCAACGTAAATCTCTCTGCGATCATGATGAGCAGCCCAATAGACCGCTTCAGCACCCACTTCCGGCTGGAAGATTGGCGGCACGGGTTGGGCTTTGTGCTTTAGGCGGCTCTTCACCCAACTGAATTGGGTGGTGTTGAGCGCCGGCATTTGCACCATTGTAACCCTGACGTTGCTCTTTTCGTGAATGAGTTCGCAACGCAGTGAGTCAGTAAATCCAGCGATCGCGTGTTTGGCCGCGCAATAAGCCGATTGCAATGGAATGCTGCGATATGCAAGGGCGGACCCGATTTGCACGATCGTTCCTTTGTCTCGCGGAAGCATTCTTTTTAGCGCGCAGAGCGTGCCATAAACGATCCCCAGATACGTCACCTCTGTGACCCGCTTGTATTCTTTGGGCTCCATTTTCATGACCGGCGAGAAGACTGAAGCCATCGCATTGTTGACCCATATATCGATGGGGCCGAATTCTTGCTCAACTGCAGCGGCAGCTTTCTCCATAGCATCCGCATCCGCAACGTCGGTGGGCAATACCAGCGCTCTTCCACCGGCCGCCTCAATCTCTCGTTTCGCACCCTCAAGACCTTCGACTCCGCGCGCCAGCAAACCCACGCTTGCTCCGCGGCTTCCGAAATGACGGGCGATTGCGCGCCCTAACCCTGCTGATGCGCCAGTGACTACCACAATTTCATTTTTCACGACGACTCCTTTCATAGTTCATTAAGCGGCCGGAGAAACTTCTCCGCCGCAAACCTCGACATTCAGTTTTCCGTGAACTTGGATGATTTGAGTATCAACCGATCCGTCCAGCCTGCGTTCAAATCGCAAATCTACCGACGCTTTTCCGACCCGCAGTCGTTTGAGTTCCAACTTTTGTATAAAGCTGGGTAGAGTCGGCCTAACAATCTCCAGACGGTTCGCAAAACCTTTCGGCACTAAGCCCAGCAATGATTCGACCATGAAAGGCACTGCGCCGGCAGCCCATGCCTGCGGATGGCAGGCCACCGGATAACGGACCGGGATGTGAAATTCGCTGCGCGAAAAACCGGCAAACACTTCGGGAAGCCTGTAATGCTCGAAATGCTGGGCCGCGCGAACGATTCCGCCCATGACCGCACACGCCTCACGATCCGCACCATATTTTAGAAAGCCGGCGGCGATGATCGAGTTGTCGTGCGGCCAGACCGTTCCTAAGTGATAGCCAAGGGGATTAAATCGCCGTTCCTGATTCGACAATGTCCGGATTCCCCAGCCGCTGAACATGGCTTTTGACATCAGCTGCTTTATGGTCTTTAGGGCCCGGACAGGCCGCGCAATGCCCGACCATAACGCTTGCCCGGCATTGGATGAAACTACGGCCGCCGGTCTTTTCCCAGCTTGTAAGGCTAGCGCGTAAATGCCCTTATCCTCAAGCCAGAAGTCCCGCTCAAAGCGTGTCTGCAACTCGTATGCTTCAGCTCGTAGTCGTTGGGCGGCGGCTTGATCTCCCACGCGCTCAAACAGCTCCGCACATGACACTTTTGCAAGATAGACGTAGCCTTGTACCTCCACCAACGCAATCGGCGGCGCGGCGAGTGTACCATCGGCGTTCATGATCGAATCGCCGGAATCCTTCCACCCCTGATTACCTAAGCCGTTTTTGGACTTTGAGCTGTATTGAAGATAACCGTCGCCGGTTTGGTCTCCGTAGCGGGTGATCCAATCAAATGCTTTGTCAATCGCAGGTCGCAATTCATTAAAGAGCGACAGATCACCCGTCCACCGAGCATGCCGCGCCAGCAGGATCAAAAATAGAGGTGTCGAATCCACTGCGCCGTAATAAGGTGTCTGCGGAATTTCGTTAAGGTGGGCCAACTCCCCGACCCGCAGTTCATGCATGATTTTGCCCGGCTGTTCATCACGCCAGTCATTTATTTCTTTTCCCTGGTACCTTGCCAGCAGGCGCAACGTCTGCTCCGCTACCTTTGGCCGAAACGCTAGAGTTTGCATTGACGCAAGAATGCTGTCGCGGCCGAACAAGGTGCCGTACCAGGGGAGACCAGCGGAAAAATACTCTGCGCCGTCCAGAAAAGTGCGCAATGCTCCCAGATCGCGGATGGAGCGCTCGAATACATGATTGAGTCGATAGCTGTTGCTCTCCAGGTGGCAGTGGTCTTTGAGCCAGTCATCGGAGCTCTGGTGCAGACGATCGATCAGGGCTGCTGTGTCCCGGGTTGAGGCCGAACTTATTCTGGCTGTTTTTTTTCTGGAAGACTCCCTCAACTGAACGCTCAAGTGGAGTTTCTTTGACTCGCCCGGCGCAAGCGAAACTGAGATTTCCGCCCCAGTGCGATGTCGCGCCTTGAGACGAGAGGAAATATTGATCGTGACGCTCCGCTGCAATTGGTCCGCACCGTCGTATCTAAACAGCAGTGCCCCGCGGTGCCAAGCTGGCGCTTTCGGCTTTCCAATCTGGGTGGGATGAAAGCCGCGAATCTGAAAAACATCCTCGAAGTCAGCTTGAAAGGAGAACGATAAAACGAACTGCAACTTCTCAATCGTGTAGTTGGTGCAGGTAATCACATCCTGCATGGAGAGGTTGGAAAATTGTATGATCCTCTGGCAGCTGACTCCCAGGCTTTGCTTTTCGAGCTGTGAACCGTTGGAGAGTTTCACATCGCGATTGGTCAACTCAAACGTCGCCATGTACCCGTGTTCGGAATTGCTGGCCAAAGCATTGAGTCTCGAGTCTTCGATTGTCAGCTCATAACCGTTCAGAAAACGGCAATCGTGGTAATACAGTCCGAATCCCTGGGTATTTTCTAGAGGGATGCTCCCGTCATTTTGGCAAAGCACAAACAGGTCTTCGTCTTTGATTATGACCGCGTTCGCGATATTGGTCGGGCCGCCACGCGCACCTTTCGGTTTAAAGGAGGAATTCGCTCGCGGGGCAGCAGATTTCCTGCCCTGACTCTTCAATCTGCGGGCGCTGTTTTTACCGGTCATCCACAACTCTGGCCATAGTCAGCCTCACTTTATTAGAACCTGTTGGCGCCCGTTGGGTTTGCTCGACGCCAGTGGCTCTGGCTTCTACTGGCCCTTCACGCAAACTTCGGGGTCTAAGATTATTGATACGGTGGGGAATGCAAAGCCGAGTTCAGCAGAATGACGGATTCAGCCAACATTCCATCCGCCATGACACCTCTTCGAGCGATTCGATGGCGTGATGGGCTGCGGCGGTTTGCTACCTCTGCAGATTGTTGAGGCGTTTCAAACGCACCGAGGTACCATCCCTAAGACTAAGCGCGGCGTTGATCAGGCCGATGTGAGAGAAAGCCTGAGGAAAGTTCCCTACCAATCCATGCCTGGCATCATATTCTTCCGAAAGAAGTCCCACCTCGTTTCGTATCGACAGCAGCCTCGCGAAGTGTTCGCGGGCTTCTTTCAGCCGGCCCTGCAGGATATAAACATCAATCAACCAGAAGTTACAGGCCAGGAATGCTCCCTCTCCCGGCGGCAATCCATCCTTAACTTTTTTCGTGTCGTATCTCAGTAGCAAACCATCTCGCATCAGATGCTTCTCGACCGCACTGACGGTTCCCTTTATACGTGCGTCATCAATAGGAAGAAAGCCTACGATCGGCAAGAGCAATAAACTGGCGTCCATGTGCGGCTGCCCGTAGGTCTGAGTAAAACTGTTCATCTTTTTATGAAAGCCCTTTGTGCAGATCTCGGCGTGAATGCACTTTCGCAGTTTGCGCCAGCGCTCAACCGGTCCTTTTACGCCGAATTCATCCGCCATGCGAACCCCCCGGTCGAACGCCACCCATGCCATCACTTTTGATTGAGTGAATTGCCGGGGGCCACTACGGAATTCCCACAGCCCTTCGTCGGGCTCGTTCCAGATTTCTTCCAGGTGCTTGAGCAGCGGTATTTCCATGGCTGCCCCGCTCTTGTCTTCATGCGGATACAAATCATTGCGGCGCGCCAGATACAAGGAGTCCATGACTTCCCCGTAGGTATCCAGTTGGACTTGCGACGATGCCTTGTTGCCTATACGGACCGGTTTGGAGCCGGCGTAACCACACAGCCAGTCCGCGACCCACTCGCTGTGCTCACGCTTGCCAGTAATCCCGTACATGATTTTCAATTGACCAGGGTTTCCCTCGATCGCACGGCTCAACCATCCCAACCAGGCTCGAGCCTCCTCCTGGAAGCCGCATTCCACTAAGCCTTGCAGGCTGAACGTGGTGTCGCGCAACCAGCAGAAACGATAGTCCCAGTTCCGGACTCCTCCTATTTTCTCCGGGATCGAAGTGGTAGGAGCGGCGACGAAGCCTCCTGATGGGGCATAGGTCAGTGCCTTTAGCGTAATCAGCGATCTTTCAACCTGTTCACGATAAGGCCCGTGATATTCACTCCGCGCGATCCACTTTCGCCAAAACCGGGCCGTCTGCTGCTGTGCCGTCCTCGCGGACAGGGCTGGCGGCTCTTCATCAGCAAACGAGTTGCTGTATTGCAGAGTGAAATAGTAAGTCTCATCTTTGTTGACTGACCAATCGGCATGCAAGTTGCCTTTGCCGGGGGTCAACTCGACATTGCTTCGCAGAGTTAGGCGATGTGGTCCGCTCACCACTTCCCACTTGTTTTTCCCTTTTCTTGCGATTCGTGGCTGTCCGGCACCGTAGTCAAAACGAGGAGAGAGAGTGGTCTGAACCTGGGCTTTCCCCGCAACTCCGCGAACAATTCGCACCAAGCTCGAATGATGGCGACGGCGCACCGTCATGAAATCAGTCAGCAACACGGCGCCTCCGGCAATCTGTGTTTGGAGGCTTTCCACAATCAAAGTTCCAGGTTGATAGGTTTGCTTGATACGCTTGGCTTTCTTGACAGAAAGAGACCATTCGCCATTCGCATCTGTGCCTAATAAACCCGCAAAACAAGCCTCTGAATCAAAATCAGGCCAGCATTGCCAGGAAATGGTGCCGCTCCTACTTACAAGAGCAGCGGTCTGAAGGTTTCCGATGAGGGCCAATTTACTGATATCCGATTTCATGAGCTCCGGGTAAGGGGGAATCTTTCGGTTCAGACAAAATTCATTTCTATGATGCGCCCAATCCGCGCATTGAGATGAAGAATCTGCTCGCGAAGTCTTCGCGCCGGCAAATGAGTCGAACGAACTGCACAGACCGCAGTTCACGCCGAAATCTAGAGGAGAATTTCGATTTCGTATTCACAGATCAGAGAAACTCGCCTGGCTTAACAACCTATGAGCGACAACTGGAATCGTACGGTTAAGATGATCAAAAAAATATAACAAACTTGGGGATGTGGTCTTGCTACGCCGTCAACGACAAGAGATTGCAGGACATTTTCTCCAGCCAATTTAACTGGGCGCTGGCCGCTCGGCTGCGAATCGGCCGGTGACGTGGTTCGAGTCCATAGAACAGAATTGACTCTTTGATTGATACCGAGCGACAAAAACGGGTAATAACAACTCTGAGAGAGCGCCACCTCGACGCCGTCATCTGTGGTTCTGCCACTGAAGTCCTTTTGTTAAGCGGTTATTGGCCGGTGATGGGGGCAAGCATCGCCATCTTCACCGCGCAAGGTGAACTTCTAGTGGTATTACCAGAGGACGAGATCGAGCTTGCCGGGAAATCTTCCCAGGCGACCCTTACTCCCTACAAGCCGGCTGACCTAGCTAGGCTGATTACACCCGTTGAGGCGATTACTGATCCACTGCGTTCGATTATTTTGCGGCTTGGACTTCGCCGGGCGACCATCGGGATTCAGGTTGAACCCGGAATGCAGCCCGCAAGCTATGCCTCGTGTACCGATTTTCGGCCCGCTCTCTTTAAGTTAATGCAAAGCGTGATGCCAGATGCCACATATATCGCCTGCGACCAAGTGTTAGAACAATTGAAGGCGCAAAAAACTCCCACAGAACTGGAACAGTTAGGCAAGGCAGCGGAAATCGCCGCCACTGGATTCGGGATTGCTGCCAATTCGGTCCGAGTGGGACGACGCGAGGCCGAAGTCGCCGCCGATATACAGGCAGCTTTTCAAACTTGCCCGAAAGCCGCGGAGGCACAACGCAGCTATGGCTTCATTTTCTGCATGTCGGGTCCCAACTCCGCGTGCGCTTCTGCGGCCTATGCGCGTACGCGACAGCGGAAAATCGAGCAGGGTGATCTGGTGATGATCCATGCCAACACCTGCGCTGACGGTTATTGGACCGACATTACGCGTACTTACACTGCTGGCGCGCCTGATCAGCGGAAGGAAGCCATGCGCTCCGCCATCACCAAAGCGAGCAAGGCGGCTTTGGCGGCGGTGCGACCGGGAGTTTCGGCGCGCGAGGTCGATGGAGCGGCCCGCAGGGTAATGGTCGCGCATGGATTTGGCGACGCGTTCAAGCATTCCACTGGACACGGTGTCGGCTTTGCAGCAGTAGACGCCAACGCCCTTCCGAGGATTCACCCCCACTCTCCAGATGTTTTGGATGTCGGAATGACGTTCAATATTGAGCCCGCTGCATATTTCGACGGCTACGGCGGCATGCGGCATTGCGACGTGGTGGCTGTAACTCGCGATGGCGCAAGCGTGTTAACCGGATTCTGAGGTCAGGATTTGAGCGAGCAGTCAAACGCGAAGATAACGGGAACCAAAGTTGAGGCATTCACCGTTCCCACGGATGCCCCCGAGGCTGACGGCACGTGTTCGTGGGACAGCACCACCATGATCTTGGTCACGATTGAGGCAGGCGGAAAGTCAGGACTTGGCTACACTTACGCGGAGGAAGCCACCGCCAGGTTAGTGCATAGCCTCTTGTGCGAAATTGTTGCCGGCCGCGATGTTTTCGCGCACGCAGCGATTCTCCAGGACATTTACCGGCACGTTCGCAACCTGGGGGAGACTGGGATCAGCAGAATGGCAGCCGCCGCTATCGACAATGCCTTGTGGGACCTGAAGGCACGCCTGCTTGATGTACCCCTGGTTAATCTTCTGGGCCGGGTTCGCGACGGTATTCCACTCTACGGCAGCGGCGGCTTTACCACGTACAGCGATGAGCAGTTACAGCGTCAACTGAGCGGGTGGGCGCAGCAGGGTTTCTCGATGGTCAAGATGAAAGTAGGAAGCCATCCTGAAGATGACCCGCGCCGGGTTGCGGTTGCGCGCCGCGCAATCGGTGATATCTGCGAGCTCTTCGTTGATGCTAACGGCGCCTACACGGTTACGCAGGCGCTTCGCCTGGCCTACGAATTTGGCGAACGAAGAGTGCGCTGGTTCGAAGAGCCGGTGAGTTCGGATCATCTCGCCGGCCTGAATGAAATTCGTGTTCGGGCGCCAATAGGCATGGATATTGCGGCCGGGGAGTATGGCTACACAGCCTGGTATTTCCGACGCATGATCGATGCCGGCGCAGTCACTATTCTGCAAGCGGATGCAACCCGCTGCGGAGGCATCAGCGGGTTTATGGAGGTGGCCGCATTGTGCTGGGCGGCAAATCTGCCTTTGTCGTCGCATTGCGGGCCCAGCATGCATTTACATGTCTGCTGTTCCGTGCCGCGGGCCATTCATATGGAGTTCTTTCACGACCACGCCCGCATCGAACGAATGTTCTTTGAGGGTTTTTGCGAACCGAAAAATGGAATCATGTCGCCGGACCTGACCCGGCCGGGAAACGGACTTGCTCTGAAAGAAAAAGACGCTGCAGTTTACCGGCTCTGAAGTTCGGCGGAAAGTTTTTGAGATACCGCACATGGCGCGCATAACGAAAGGGATGAACTCTTATGGCGAAGCAGGTTTCTGATCTTATTGTTGAACGTTTAATCGAATGGGGGGTGGATACGATTTTTGGCTTCCCCGGTGACGGCGTGGACGGTTTCTTCGAGGCGCTCCGCACTCATAAAGATCAATTGAAATTCATTCAGGTGCGCCACGAAGAAGCTGCGGCGTTCGCGGCAGTGGGATACGCCAAGTTCACCGGCCGCATCGGAGTTTGTTGTGCTACCTCGGGCCCCGGCGGAGTTCATCTGCTCAACGGTCTTTACGACGCCAAGTGCGATTCGCAGCCGGTGCTCGCGATCACGGGTCACACTTTTCACGACTTAATCGGCATGGACTATCAGCAGGATGTCGATCTCGATAAGCTTTTCATGGATGTCTCGGTTTTCAACGAGCGCGTTATGGGGCCGGCCCACGCAGTGAATGTGGTGGATATGGCGATACGCACAGCCTATGCCCGCCACGGCGTATCTCACATCTGTATTCCGAAAGACATTCAGGAGTGGGAAGTTTCTGATAAGCATCGCAATGCCGCCAATGTGGCGCATCACAGTGGGGATTGGAGCCTGCCCTCGACCGCCAGGCCAGTGGACTCGCTTCTTCGGCAGGCGGCGGACGTCATCAACGCCGGACAAAAAGTTACCGTTTTCGTGGGACGCGGCGCGCTCGGTTGCCGGGAAGAAGTGACCCAACTTGCGGGAATTGTCGGAGGCCCGGTGGTAAAGGCGCTTCTCGGCAAAGCGGTGCTCCCAGACCGCAGCCCCTACACCACCGGTGGCCTCGGGTTGCTCGGCACCTCGCCCTCCGTCGACGCTATGAACGATTGCGACACGCTAATCATGATCGGCACCAGCTACCCCTACATGGAGTTCTTGCCCAAACCTGGACAGGCGAAATGCGTGCAGATCGAAATTGATCCAACGCGGGTCGGGTTGCGGCACCCCGTGGACGTGGGTTTAGTGGGCGATGCCAAAACCATTCTCACGGCGCTGCTGCCGCTGCTGGAGCGAAAGAAGCAGGACTTTCTGGAGAAGGCCCAGGGACACATGAAAGATTGGAACGAGCTCATGGAAGAGCGCGGAACTCGGAAAGACATGCCCATGAAGCCCCAGGTCGTGACTCACACGCTGAACAAATTACTGAATGACGACGCCATTGTCTCCTCAGATAGTGGGACCATCGCCACCTGGACCGCGCGTTACGTGGAAATTCGCGGCACCATGCAGTTCTCGCTTTCCGGTTCGCTGGCCACCATGGCGAATGGACTGCCTTACAGTATCGGCGCTGCTGTGGCATATCCCGGACGACAGGTGGTCTGCGTCGTCGGTGACGGCGGGTTGACGATGCTGATGGGTGAAATCGCCACGCTGGTGAAGTATAACCTGCAAGTGACGGTGATCGTTATCAAGAACAACGTACTTGGCCAGATTAAATGGGAGCAAATGATCTTGGAAGGAAATCCCGAGTTCGGGGTAGAGTTGCAGCCGATCGATTTTGCCCAAGTAGCCAAGGCGTGCGGCGCACGGGGCTTCACCATCGAGCGGCCGGAGGATGTTGAGCACATTCTTCGCGAAGCCTTAAGTCACAAAGGGCCGACCGTCGTACAAGCTGTAGTCGATCCTAATGAGCCACCTATGCCGGGAAAGGCTACAACCAAACAGGCGCTCCATTTTGCAAAATCTCTGATGCGCGGACAAAAGGATGCGGCCAAGATCATCAAGACGATTATTCTCGACAAAGTTCGCGAGGTTGTTTAGCAATGCCGAAGCAGCAATCTGCGTTTTCCATCTGGCGGCCTCGCCGCGACTTGGAAATCGCGGCCAACCAAATCCGGGAGGGGAAGTTCCAGCGAAGTCTTGCCCTGCTCACGGCAGGCACCAGCGTGATCAGCGGACTTGAAGTCGCCTACGAACACTATCGCGGCAGCTATAGCCGGCGTGTGATGTATACGCCGGTAATTATGAGCGTTCTGTTGGCGGCCGCGGGCATTGCTGGTTTTTTCAGCCGCCGGATGGCAAGAACGGTGTTGCGTTTGGTGTCAACCGTAACCCTCATCGACGCCGCTGTGGGATTTTATTTCCATGTGCGCGGGATTGAGCGCAAGCCTGGCGGATGGCGGCTGCCCCTGACCAACATGATTATGGGGCCACCAATTTTTGCTCCACTGCTTTTCGGCACCAGCGCTTATCTCGGACTCATCGCCTCTTATCTTCAACGCGAAGACGACTCGAATATTTCGGTCTCCGGCAAGGATACTTTTCTTGCGGGATTTCTACCTTCGCGCGAAAGACACCAATTTCTCTCGGCCGAGCAGGACATCCGCGAAGGACGATTTCAGCGGCAGGTGGCCATTGTGACAGGCATTAGCGCTCTGCTCAGCGGCTTCGAGGCTTTTTATTCGCACTACAAGAACAATTTCCGTTATGCAGCGCAATGGACGCCGATCATCCTGGCGCCAGCCTTGGCGACCGCTTGCTTTGTTTCGGTGAAGAGTCGCAGAGTGGCGACGACGGCGTTGCCAGTTTTGTCCCTATTGGCTTTGGCCGACGCAGCCGTTGGCTTCTATTACCATGGGCGCGGCGTGCGTCGCCGCCCCGGTGGAACCAAGCATCTCCTTTATAACGTAATGTACGGGCCGCCGATCTTCGCGCCCTTGCTGTTTGGCGCGGCCGGAATGCTCGGCATCCTGGCCAGCCTGCTTCGGCGAAAACGCAAATGAATAAAAGTGCTGATCTCGACTTCACTAAGCTGCCACGCGAGGCCGCCACGGGCAAACCGCTTGAGCCACGGCGCACGCCTGGTTATTATCCGGGCTTCAGCACGCTGTCGCAAAGTCCCTTCTGGGATGACGCGACCCGGCAAGTCGTCACCCGTCGCGTGGATTTGTCCCCTGCGGTAAAGTTCTTCTCAGCCGAAGAATTTGAATTCTGGACTGGGGTCTTTGGACATCTCGTTCCCCAGACAGACCGGACTCCCGATCGCCAGATTCCGCTCGTCGCCCCTCTCGATCACCGGCTTTACGTCAATCAGACTGTGGGATATCGCTACGACACCATGCCGCAGGACCGCGATGCCTACCGGCTCGGACGCGAAGCTATAAATAAAGAGGCGCTGCAACAATACGGACGCGACTTTCTTGCACTGCCTTATCGTCAGCAGGACTTGGTACTCAAAGCGATTCATGACGGAAAGCCGTACGCCGCACAGGAGATATGGGGTTCCATGTCAGTGCATCGTTTCTGGCAATTGATGATGGGCGACGTCATCGACGCTTACTATGCCCACCCGTGGGCTTGGGACGAGATTGGCTTCGGGGGGCCGGCCTATCCCCGCGCTTACACCCGTCTGGAAAACGGAGAGCCAGAGCCATGGGAAGTAAAAGAAAAACGCCATGAGTGGCTGGCGCCAGAAGCCGCAGTTTCCCATGAATTGGAATCAGCGGCGCACCACCATACCGAAGCCGACCAGCATGGCGCAACAAAGGAAGTCTCGGCAAAGGAATCGTAAGGCAGTGAAAGAACCGATCCTAGGCGCGTTTCAACCTCCGGGCAACGACCAGCACATGCTGGGAGCATTGCAGTTCCTCCATGTGCCAATGCGGAAGTTCACACAGCAGGATGAGGTGGACTACTTAATTGTCGGGATTGGCGCCGCAGGCGGGGTTCTACTGCAACGTCTTGCGCGCGCGGGCTTCAATGTAGTTGGCCTGGAAGCGGGGCCATTTTGGGATACGGAGCGCGACTGGGTGAGTGATGAGGCGGGCTCGCATGAACTGTATTGGGAAGATCCGCGAGTCACCGGAGGGAGCGATCCGCTCGCGCTGGGCGCAAACAACTGCGGTAAGGGAGTGGGAGGAGGCACCGTCCATTGGGCTGCGTTTACCCCCCGGCTGCATCCCTCCGATTTTGAGGTCTATACGCGCGACGGCGTAGGCGTGGACTGGCCCATCAATTATGAGGACATTCGACCGTATTACGAGCAACTGGAACTTGAGATGCCGGTCGCGGGCCCGGCCTATTATCCCTGGGGCCATCCCCACGGATACGCCTATGGACCTCATCCCATGGGCGGCGTTGGCAACACGCTTATCCGTGGATGCTCAGCCCTCAATATTCCCGTCTCGATTGGCGGACCAGTCGCGATTCTTTCCGGATCTCACGGAGATCGACCGCACTGCATTTACCGGGGATTCTGCATTCAAGGGTGTAAGGTCGGAGCCAAAGCCAGCACTTTGATCACGCACGTTCCCGACGCGCTCAAGCAAGGCGCCGAGATACGCGATCACTGTATGGTTTCTCGCGTCGAGTTGGCCAAGGAAGGCCGCGTCACCGGCGTCTACTACTTCGATCGCGCCGGGAACGTGAACTTTCAAAAGGCGAAGGCAGTGATTATCTCCGGCTATGCAATTGAAACACCGAGGCTGCTCTTGAACTCCGCTTGTCCCGGATTCGAAAATGGTCTCGCCAATTCCAGCGGCACAGTCGGCCGTTACCTGATGGCGCAGGCAGGCAATGTTGTGCTGGGCCGCTTCGAGCAGCCGGTTCGCATGTACAAAGCCCCTCCGGCACATGCGCTAACCGAAGAGTTTTACGAGACTGATCCGAAAAATGACTTCGCTCGCGGATTTGCCATCCAGACCGTCGGTCCTCTGCCCATTGCTTTTGGTAAACAAATGTTGGCATCCAAGAAAGCATGGGGATGGGGCCTGCGGCGCGAGATGATGGATTACAACCACTGGGCGGCATTCGGCCTTCTAGGCGAAATCTTACCTTGGGATGACAATCGCGTGACCCTTGCCGACGAAAAGGACCGCTTCGGCCTGCCCGTGGCCCATGTCAGTTTTAATTTGCACGACAACGACAAGAAACTGATCAAGTTCGCCAAAGAAAAGACAATGGAAGTGATGGCTGCCGCAGGCGCGACCGAGGTGGAGCAGGAGGCTCGTTACGCCCATCTGGTGGGTGCGGCCCGCATGGGATCGAATCCCGCAACTTCGGTCGTCGACAAATTCGGTCGCTCCCATGACATCGCCAATCTCTTCGTATGTGACGGCAGCATCATGCCAACCCAGGGTTCGGCAAATCCCGGATTAACCATCCAGGCTTTGGCCGCTCGAACCGCCGATTACCTGATCTCACAGGGTGCCCGGGTATTCCAGTCGAATGATCGTGATATGACAACTCCGCCGATCAGAAAGGAACTAGCGCCCGCCGAGACCTGGGGCAAGGGAGTTCCAAGGCTGACTGGGAAACCATGAAGGAGAGACTAGGGGGTATCTCGACGGAGTTCACGCCAGCTTTTTGAGCCCTGCCCTGCGGCGATGGCAACAGCTTGTTGTTGGCGTTCGGTTTGAGATCTGGAAAAGCGTGAAAGCGGCTAACCGGTAGATGGCCGAAGAAAATGCGGCGGAAGCCGGACCGTCAGAAATCTGTCTAGGGTTCGTTACCCGCTTTTTGATTGCGAAATGTGACGCCTTCGCAAGAAATGTAGTTACTTGAGGCAGCAGAAATCCTAGAATGCCCACAGACGATAGTAGCTGGCCGGAGATTTTTCCATCAACGACCAGCGACAGATTACTGCCTTTGATGTTAAGCAATCCAAGCTTAGCCTATTCGAACCCTAAAATTCCCGAGAAGCCCGGCCGCAATTTCAGCTCGGGCCGGTCCACAATCGTTGCGATGGCTGGCAAATTCAGCCGCTTTTCCTGACCGCGAGGAAATATTCCCAGTATTTTTATCGATAATCGCTATATATATCGTCTTACGATATATAATAAATTTTAGCAATAGGCATGCGGGTTAGCGACTTGCGCAACCGGCTAGTATTCCATTCTTTACGACCTGGAGTGCCGCCAGCTTTAAATTTATCTCCTGAATTTTTATCTCCTGATAAATAGCAACACGCAAGTCTTATCCCTTCCTATTGCATATCGTCACCTGAAAGGAGCAAATCTATGCTGAAAAGACTTAATTCCATCCTCTGCTGCTCTGCGTTTGCGGCAGCGGTTCTTATTTCCACGCCAGGCC
>DASXZE010000241.1:0-4911 GCA_036502105.1 Candidatus Angelobacter sp.
TTCAATCGCATTTGGATCTGATTCGGCGACAGGTGGAATTAACAATTCATTTTTCATAGCTCGCCTCTGGGCAATTATTTGCTGGCCCCGGTTCCAGTTGTGCTTGATTGCGCTGAGGGCTGAGCGTTTTTCACCCATTTATCAAACCAGGTCACCATCTCCCACAGCGTGTGCTCGGTGGATTCCCGGGCCAGATAGCCATGGGCTTCAAACGGCAACTGCACATAGCGGACGATGCCGCCATTGCCTTTGATCGCCTGATACATCCGCTCGCTTTGGATAGGGAAGGTTCCCGAGTTATCGTCGGCCATGCCGTGGATCAGCAGGATCGGATGCTTGATTTTATCGGCATACATAAAGGGTGAGACCTTCATGTACATTTCCGGGGCTTCCCAAATCGTGCGGCGTTCGCTCTGGAAGCCGAACGGAGTCAGCGTGCGGTTGTAAGCGCCACTGCGCGCCACTCCAGCGCGGAACAGGTCAGAGTGCGCCAGCAGATTGGCCGTCATAAACGCACCATAGCTGTGTCCGCCCACGCCCACGCGGTCGGGGTCAGTCACGCCCATTTCTACTGCTTTATCAATCGCGGCTTTGGCGCTGGAGACAACCTGCTCCACATAAGTGTTGTTCATGGTTTCAGGATCGCCCACGACCGGGATGGTGGCGTTATCCAATACGGCGTAACCCTGCGTGACCAGAAACAGATGAGAAATACCACTGATGGTGGTAAAGCGATATTGTGATCCGGAAACCTGTCCGGCAGTGTCCGCGTCGTTAAATTCGAGCGGATAGGCCCACACAATCGTCGGCAGCTTCGTGCCTTGCTTGTAATCGGCGGGTAGGTAAAGCGTAAAAGAAAGCTGAACGCCGTCCTCTCGCTTGTAAGTTACAAGTTGTTTAGTAATGCCATGGAGCTGCGGCGCGGGATCGGGAAAGTTGGTGACTGCTTTTTTGTCTGCGCCATTTACCGTGCGGACAAAATAATTTGGCGGTTCTGAAGGGCTTTCATGGCGGGTAATGAAATGCGAGTTGTCATCTCCCATGAGTGCCACCACGGATTCATATTGGCCGGTTTCGCATTGAAACATGCGCTCGCCTTTGTGCGTGTCCATGTCAAAGCGGTCTAGAAAAGGGAACTCGCCTTCCTGCGAAGCGCCGCTGCCTACTAGAAAAATCGAGCTTCCTTCCTGGCGCATCACCTGCTTACCATTAGGCAAGATGCTCATCAACGGAGAGCCAGGATCGCGGTAGCGATCTCGTATGGAACGCTCCCAAATCAACTGCGGTTGATCTCCGGGCTGGGCCACATTGATTGCAAAAGTGCGCAGCCAGCGGCGGTCGCGATTGTAATCATGCACCAGCCCAATTCCTTTGGCACTCCATTCAATCGGTGAACCTGAGCGGAAGCCCCCGCCGCCCCCGCCAGCCGGAACAAAACGCTGCTCCAACTTCGCGAGTTCAACCGGATCGTCAGTAAACGGCGCGCTAAGCATCATCAACTGGTCGCGGAAGGGAGCTTTAGTCTTGGGATCGCCTCCGTCAAGCGCATTTGCCCAGACCAGCGTCGCCGGCTGCGTAGGCACCCATTGATAGTCGCGTGGACCAAGCGGAACGCCCTCAATCGGCACATGCTCCTGCAAAGGCAGACTGGCGACTTTGTATTCAACTTTGCCGGCCAGATTCCAGACTTCCACTTCGCGCGGAAATTCGCTTTCCGGCAGGATGTAAGAATATGGGTGCTGAATGCGGCTTACGAGCAAATGCTTGCCGTCGGGAGACGCTTCAACGCGGGAAAAAATTCCTGGCTTGCCCACTGGAGTTACTACGCCTTTTTTGATCAATACCAACTGCGAGGTGGCGTAGTAATCGAAGAGCGCTTCGTCGTGTGCGTTTTGCAGCAGGTCTTCGTAGGTGCGGACGGCGCCGCGCTTGCCGTCACTCTCTTGAATGATTGGGCCATCCGGTGACTTGGGAGCAGCCGGCGGATTTTTGCGCGCAGCCGGCACGGTTTGTACCAAAAGCGTTTTGCCGTCTGGCATCCATTGCACGGCCTCACCCAAAACCGCATTGACTCTGACTTTGGGGATCACGCTGGCGGTGTAAGTGCCAAGCTGTCCTACCCATAACTCAATGCCATTGGCAGTGGTGTTGGTAAAAGCAAAATGCTGGCTATCCTGAGACCACTCCGGTACGCCTAAGTACGCATCGCGCGGCACAGTAACGTCCGCGTGCTCATTGCCCAGCGTGTAGAAAAGGTGCAAGCTCACAAAGCGTGGAGGATGGTGCCGGCCATTCGTAGCAGGATTAATGCGCAGTCCAGCGATCCGCAACATGGGTTGAGCCAGATCTGAGATTGGAGGATTGGCCAGACGGTCCGCGGCGAGCAGCCATTTGCCATTTGGACTTACCTGGACCAGCGGCGTGGGCCGCGCACTCAAAATATCAGAGATGGGCTGCGGAGCTTTTTGATATCCGTGAAGCACCGGCTGCTTTTCTTCCTGCTGCGCTTGCTGAGCATAAAGAACCTGCCCAGACTGCAGAGCAAACACAATCAGCAACAGAACCGTAACGTGACGCACCAGCTTCTGCATGAATACCGCCCTTGTCTCAGGTTTTTGGAACGAATGAGTCTACTCAAAGTTGAGAGGGATTTGAATAGAAATACCTGCGCCATGGCGCTCATTGGTCCATGTGCTTAACCTAATTCCGTGGCGACCGAAGATTGGCCAGCCGCACATTTCAGCAACTCACTCATGGTTTTTGGCATCTTAATTCTTATCAACCAGAAATAAGACAGAGTAAAGGGTCATATCTGGCCTGGAGGTAAGTTGTGAAGAAATTATTTTTTGCGATCATGGCAATCGGCTTTTGCATGACGTCGCTCGCCGCCTTTGCTGATACGCTGGAGCTGAAAAACGGCAGTGTGATTAAGGGAACATTTATTGGCGGATCAGAAGCACAGATCAGCTTCCGCGTGGGATCGAGCTTGCAACGCTTTCCCGTAGGCGATGTTATTTCGATAAGGTTTGACTCGGATTCCACCAGCTCTGGCAGTAATGGCAATTACAATCAGCAGCCACAATCCAACTATCCGCCACCGCAGCAGGATTATCCGCCAGCGCAGCCTTCGTCAAATTATCCGCCGCCATCACAACAGCAGTCTTCGTCGAACTACCCACCTCCGCCCCAGCAGCAGGAAAATGATTCAGCTCCGCCGCCAAATTATTCTTCTGCGCCTCCGCCAGACAATTCCGCGGCAGTAGATCCAGGCAACGGAATTACGTTACCAAGCGGAACGCGTGTGACGATCCGCACGGTGGATGCGATTGACTCCAACAGAAATCATGTAGGCGATCAATTTACCGCGACGCTGGACCAGGCCCTTTACGTGAATGGCGCGCTAGTCGCCCCCAGAGGAGCTTACGTCTATGGTCGCCTTGAAGAAATCAAAGAATCTGGCCAGCTTAGCGGAAGGGCGCAACTCAGGTTGGCACTGACGGGCATATCATTAAGAGGCCAGACTTATCCGCTCGTGAGTGGCGACTATCAGCTTTCCGGCAAATCTCGCTCAACCGGCACTGCGGCCAAGGTGGGCGGCGGCGCAGTTGTTGGAGCGTTGATTGGGGCCGCAGTCGGCGGCGGTAAAGGTGCGGCAATTGGAGCAGGTGTAGGCGCAGGTGCAGGAACGGTCGCGCAGATTGCGGCCAAAGGCGATCAGATACATGTACCCAGCGAGACAATCTTAGACTTCACGCTGGATCAGCCGGCGACGCTTCCGGCCGTGCAAAACAATTAGCACACTTTGTCGGCACCATCCATGGTTTTGAAGACGAGAGGAAGAGATAATTAAAAATTCTAATGCGATCTTAATCTGACTTTAACGCTGGGAGATAACGATGTAGGTTGCAAATTGTTTTAAGCTTAGCGAATATGAATTTCTCGTCACAGAAATGGATACCGTGTCTCCTGTGCTGCTGCGTCCTGTTTTTCGCAGTAACAGCTGATTCTCTGTCTTGTTCTGTGGTTACTGGCGGCTATGATGGCAATAAGCCTCCGGTCACGATTGAGCACAAATTCGTTAGTCATGCATCGTCAGTCGGTATGCTCAACAATGATGCTCCCAATTTTGCCTCGACTTCCCTGATAGTTGAGCGGCCTCAGAGCACGCCGATGCGCACCTCCCCTACGATCACCAATCGTTTTGAGATTGCTTCTTTGGACGTATTCGTTCCTTTGCGCTGTTAGCGCGTCTAATATCCAACATCATTTTTGTATAGCGTCGGGATCGGTGTGGTTTACAACCGCGCTTGTAATCCTGCTCCCGCACATGCTGACTCGTAGGCCTGTGCTGTTCCCGACGCGCCCGCCACGGTGGCGGCCTCAAATCCAGGGGCTGGGATATGTGCCCAGCCCGGCTCTTGGATTTTCGATGGATATATAATTGAGCGCTTTCATAGTCGGTTCCGATTTGCGAAGATATTTCGAGCAAGTGACCAAATGAGACAGGCCGTGTGCCAATTTTTTGCGGTGCGCATGGCCTGTTCTCATTTTGGCTTGCCTGCGGTCCTGTTCATCCGCGCTGAAACTCTTTTGATTAATTTCTTTTAATCGCCACCACTGAATATTCGCTCAATTTGTTACTTGTGTAACTAACGTCTGACGCGGAAGTTGTACTACTCTAAGCAAATAAGGTACATGAACTTCCGGAGCACGAAATGATCGACGCAGTAATTAAGGAAGCAGCAATCCAGGAGGCCAATCAGGCCTTCAGCAAGCAGGTAACGAACCAGGTTGCCCGCATCACCAGTGAACTCAATCGTCTGGAGCAGTTGCTCAGCGCAGGCATGGTGGATCGCCGTGTTTTAAGCGAGTTTCGCTACGCCGTGGACCGCGCGCGGCACACCGGCTGGC
>DASXZE010000242.1:0-2848 GCA_036502105.1 Candidatus Angelobacter sp.
CGAGCATGAAGAGCAGGCTCTAGCCAGCCAAAAAGATCTTCTAGCCGAGAAAAGAGAGCAGAGCTGGACGTACGCTAACATCGGGCGCACGCGTGACGACGCTGCGGGCGAGGCTTATGACAAAGTGGCTAAACTGCTGGGTCTGGGATATCCGGGTGGGCCGATTATTGATGCGCTGGCCAAGTATGGTAATCCGCGGGCGGTAAAGTTCGGGCCGTCACAGATCAAGCATGACAATCGCGGCACGCCGAAAGACAAGCAGACGCCTTATGATTTTTCCTTCAGCGGAATCAAGACGGCGGTGTTGCGCTATGTGGAGCTTGAAGGAATGCGCGATGCGGTGATTGCGCGCCAGCAGGCGCTGGCCGGAGTGGGCAAGCCTACAGGCGAGATCGTAAAGCAGTATTGCGACCAGAAGACGCTGGATCTGGTGGCGTCGTTTCAACGGTCCGTTGTGGGAGACCTGGTAAAGAAGACATTGCAGGCCGCGGAGGAGCGCAATGTCCGAACGCTGTTTGTAACCGGAGGCGTAGCGGCCAACAGCGAGCTTCGCGAAAGATTCACGCAGGAAGCGGCCAAGGCTGGACTGCCGGTGTATTTTCCTTCGCGCAAACTTTCTACTGACAATGCGGCGATGATCGCGACGGCAGCGTTTCCCAAGTTCTGGGCAAAAGATTTTGCCGCGGCAGATTTTTCGGCTGAGGCATCACTGGCGCTGCGTTAGCAGGCTAGGCGGTTACGCCGGCAGGGAAAAGACTATCGAGCACCTGCTTCATCTGCTTTTCAATATTCACGTCTTTATAGATTACGGAGTAGGCCCGCGGCTCTTGAACATCTCCGGACAAGGGCTTGGCCGCCAGCACAACCAAAGGAATGTGGGCGGTTTCCGGGTTCGCCTGAACGGCACCAATCAATTCGGGGCCACTGAGCCGGGGCATTTGCAGATCAGTAAAAATGACGCTGGGCCGGATGGTCTTCAGCGCTTCCAGCGCGCCAACACCATCATTTGCGATTTCAACCTGGAAGCCGCGTTTTTCCAGCAGGCGGCACACGGTATGGCGGATGAGCATGGAATCGTCAACAACAAGGGCAAGTAGGGTCATATGGGGCCGTTTAAAAAACTGTCAATAAATTAGGGTAAATCAATAAATTAGGGTAAATCAATCTCTCAAGTCTCTATCGGCGATCTTTAGAAAATACTCAGGGGCAAAATGCTCAGGGTTTTCACCCCGGAAAACAGGCAGAAGATCGCCCACCCCCACCAGAACCTCATTGATTCGCCAGATCGGAGTAAACTCAAGCCTCTTCAGGCTCAATATTTTCCGCGCTCTCTTCAATGGCCATGTCTTTGAACTCACTGGAGTCAAATACATCGCCACATTCCTGGCATTCAACGAACTCAGCGTCTTCTTCACGTGCAACAACGCGCACGCGGGGATGCTTGCAGGGTTTCGCCATGGGTATAGGTTCGGAAGGTTGCTTCGAGATAGGTAAATGGGTCGAATTCATATTCGGATCAAGGCGTGATTCAGCTGGTGCCTGTTCACGAATCGAGCTTATTTTAAGCCTGTCTCGCTGGTTGTCAAGAGGTGTGGATCGATGCTGGAGTGCCATATAGCAAACAATGGATGAGGAAAAAGCGAGCAAGGTTGCTGAAAAATCAGGGCATAGGGTAAATGCCGGCGGAACGCGCTTTGCCCACGATTACCTGAGTAACCGTGGAGGGCGGATGGCTGGCCAGGCCTTTTTGAGCCGAAGCCACGGCGGCTTCAAAGGTGCTGCGGCCGGTAAGTGCAACATCAATAAAGAGAAATTTCGGAGAGCCTTCCGCAACGCGAACGCCCGCATAGGCGTGTCCAGGGACGATGACGATATTGGCGTCCATGCCCAGATTTTCAAAAAGGGAGGCGTACATTACGGCGGCGTCAATGCAGTTGGCGCTGTTTTCCGTGATGCTTACATGCGGCATGCGGATGCGCTCGCTCACGCCCTGATGGTCGCCGAGGGTGGCTGAGCTTTTTACGTAAGAAAGTCCCATGCGCTGCAGGGCATTGAAAATGGCCTGCGCTTCACGATAGGTCTCAGGCTCCTGCTGGGCGGTGGCTTTCCAGGTTTCATATCCGGGCAGGCGATGATCGGCCGTGAGCTTTTTTGCGTGGGCCAGAACCGTTTCCACCTGATGGTCATGCGGCGTTACCCAGGAGGCGATGAAAGAAGCGTATTTAAATCCATTGCCCCAGAACATATCTTCCGCCGAGCGAAGCCGTACGGGAACGGTTGTTTCATATTTGCTGCCAGAGGCAGTGTCATTGATGGTTATGTGGGCCGTGGCAGCGGTGATTTCGTGGTTCTGATACAGGCGCGGCAGAAAGGCCGGCGCAAAGGCCACGGTGCGGGAGGTTCCCGGAGCAAGCTCAACGGTTTGAATCTCCATGTCACTCCAGCCGGGAATCTGTACGCTGACGCGCTGGGTTGAAGGGGCGTCAGTGGTGTTGGAAAGAGTGACGGAAACCACGCCGAAAGTGCGGTCACCCTGACGCTGCAGTGAAGCGTAATTGGCCAGCACGGGATAAATCTCCCCATCGATGCCAGCTTGAATTTTGTATGGAGATATGGGCTGCCGAACCGGAGCGGGTGGACGGATGTCACCGCGGTCTGTGCTGCTGTCATTACCACCCCAAGCGAAAGATCGGGGAGCCAGAATGGAACCGACTAAAAGAGCTGCTAATGCAAAAGATTTCATCCGGGAAGACATGCTGCTGTTCAGCATAGAGCCATGGTTTGAAAAGACAATCCAGCATATGCCTTATAAAACCAGTTAAGAGGGTTAAGTGACCTTTCAGAATTT
>DASXZE010000243.1:0-5613 GCA_036502105.1 Candidatus Angelobacter sp.
GCGGAAATAAGGGGGAAACGGCCAATGGAACCAGATAAACGGAGTATTCGTCTATGAATATACGTGTCATGGCGGGCGGATTCGTTTCAGTTAAAAAGCACCGTTCATAAGATTTTTACAATCTAAAGCGTGGCTACCAGGAACGATTGGGCGGGTTGTTCGTCTAATGAGGATGTGCGGCTAAAGTACATCCGCCTAAAAATGAGCCGGCTTGCAGGGCAAGAGCCGTCCCGCATCAGCCAAAAATTGGTTAACATGGATACATACATGAGTCCCAAGAAAATAGCTCTATCCATAGCAGTTACCGGAACTTTGTGGCTGGCCGGATGCGGCGGCGCCAAGCCCGCAGCCCCCGGTATGCAGGCTTTTCCCGTGAAGGTGATAACCGCACAGTCTCAGCTGGTGCCCTTCTCCACGGATTATCTGGCCACGCTCAAGTCACGCAATGCAGCTACGCTGCAGCCGCTGGTGGAAGGCGACATCACAAAAATCTTTGTCTCGTCGGGCCAGCGGGTTGCCGCGGGAACGCCGCTGCTGGAAATTGATCCCACCAAGCAGCAGGCTACGCTTAACAATCAAGAGGCTGGGCTGAAATCAAAACAGGCCATTATGCTGCAGGCCAGCACTGACTTGAATCGCAAGAAGCAGCTATTTGCCGCCGGGGTGGTAGCCAAAGCCGACCTTGACCAGGCACAGAATACTTATGACGCTGCCAAGGCGGACGCCGATGCTTCAGGGGCGGGCATCCGCGAGCAACAGGTGCAGCTGCACTATTACACGGTGCGTGCTCCCTCTGAAGGAGTGATTGGCGATATACCAGTGCACGTGGGAGACCACGTTTCCGCCACCACGCTTCTCACTACGGTTGATACTGGCGGATCGCTGGAAGCCTATATAAATGTCCCGGCAGAAAAAGCTGGCGCGCTGCGCATGGGCCAGCCCGTGGATATTGTGGGCGACGACGGCAAAACCGTTCGCACACGGATTTCTTTTATCTCACCCCACGTTGACACTGACTCACAAACGCTGCTGGTGAAAACCCTGTTGCCCAACGCCGACAAGAAATTCCGCAACGCCCAGCAAGTACAAGCGCGCGTGGTGTGGTCAGAGAAGAATGCTCCGGTCATTCCAGTAACGGCCGTCTCACGGCTGAGTGGAAAGATTTTTGCTTTTGTGGCGGAAGGCCAGGGACAGCAATCCGTGGCCAAGCAGCGCGTGATCCAGGTGGGTGACCTGATTGGCAATGATTACGTGGTGCTCGACGGCATAAAACCCGGCGACAAAATTATTACCACCAGCGTGCAAATGCTGGTAGATGGAATGCCCGTGGTTCCGCAGACATAGTGTAGAAAAAAATTTACCGCGGACCAACGCGGATGAACGCTGATCTGGGAAAAATCTGGCAGCGCTGTTGTTGCAAGTCATAGCGGCCGCAAAAAAATTGCGGCTGCTACAAAAGTGAAGACCAGCGCGGCCCGTACACAATCGAGCCACCTGTGACAGGTGCAGAAAACAATTTAAGTAGAAGATGCTCCCGGTGGTCCGGAGCGAAAGCGACAACATCCATGGTTGATTTCTTTATTCGCAGGCCCGTTTTCGCCACAGTTTGCTCGCTGCTGATTGTTCTGGCCGGCGCGGTGGCCATTCCAACATTGCCGATCGCGCAATATCCTAACCTGACTCCACCCACGGTGAGCGTGAGCTCTAGCTACACCGGCGCGAACTCACAGGCCGTGGAAACAAGCGTAACTACCCTTCTGGAACAGGCCATTAACGGCTCAGAAGGTATGAGATACATGAGCTCCACCAGCGGCAATGACGGCACCAGCTCCATCAGCGCCACGTTTGATCTTGACCGCAATCTTGACGTTGCGGCGGTTGACGTACAGAATCGCGCCTCCACCGCTCTGGGCCGACTGCCCGCCGAGGTTCAGCAAACCGGCGTCAATATAAGCAAGAACAGCGGCTCGTTTGTGGTGGCGTACGGTTTTTATTCTGACAATAAAGAGTTCGATAATCTTTTTATCTCCAACTATCTCGATCTTTATGTAAGCGACGCGATCAAGCGCGTGAAGGGCGTCGGCAGCGTGGTGATTTTTGGCGAGCGCAAATATTCCATGCGCTTGTGGCTTGATCCGCTAAAGCTTGCGGCGCGCAACCTCACCGCCAGTGACGTAACCGCAGCGCTGCGCGAGCAAAACGTACAGGTGGCTGCCGGACAGGTTGGGCAACAGCCAGCGCCAAAAAATCAGGCGTACCAGATCAGCGTGCGCGCCGTGGGCCGCCTCACTGATCCTAAAGAGTTCGAGCATATTGTGATCAAGCGCTCCACCACCGGATCACTGGTTGAACTGCGTGACGTGGGCCGCGCTGAACTGGGCGCGGAAAGTTACGGCGGCCAGCTGCGTTACAACGGCGTGGACGCCATGGGCCTGGGCGTCATGCAACTCTCCAACGCCAACGCTCTGCAGGTGCGTCGTGATGTGCAGACGGAAATCGATCAACTGGCCAAACGCTTCCCGCCCGGACTGAAATATCAAGTCGCCTTTGACACCACGCGCGCCGTGGGTGAATCCATTAAGGAAGTTTTAAAAACGCTGGTCGAGGCGATACTGATCGTCATCATCGTTATTTTTCTTTTTCTGCAAGGCTGGCGCAGCACCATTATTCCGGCCATCACCATTCCGGTTTCGCTGGTCGGAACTTTTATCTTTGCCAAGTTTTTTGGCTTCTCTATTAATACTTTGACGCTCTTCGGTATAACCCTTGCCACTGGGCTGGTAGTCGATGATGCCATCGTGGTGATTGAAAATGTGGAACGCCATATTGAAGAAGGCATGCATGATCCGCGTGAAGCCACAAAAGTAGGCATGCGGGAAGTGACGGGCGCGGTAGTGGCCACATCGCTGGTTTTGATCGCCGTATTTGTGCCGGTTTCATTGTTTCCCGGCAGCACTGGCCGGCTCTATCAGCAGTTCGCGCTGACGATTGCCTTCTCTATCGCGATTTCAACATTCAATGCGTTAACGCTCTCGCCCGCTCTTGCCGCGCTGCTGTTGCGCCATCGCGACCGCCCGCAGAATCGCTTCTTTGCCGGCATCAACTCCGTCATTCATAAAGTCACCTCAGGCTATCAGGCGGCGCTGCACCATCTCACCAACCAGCGCGCGGCTGTAGTCGCAGTTTTTCTCATCGGACTGGCCGCTACATATTTTGTTTATCAGCGCGTGCCTACCAGCTTTGTCCCACAGGAAGATCAGGGATATTTCTTCGTCGTAGTGCAGGCGCCACCCGGCGCTTCTCTGAATTACACCAGCAAAGTTATGGACCGCGCCGCAGCCATGGTGAGCGCCAACCCAGACGTGCAAGGCTGCTTCTCCGTTCCCGGCTTCAGCTTCAGCGGCAGCGCCGCCAACCAGGGAATTATTTTTGCCAGCCTCAAAGACATCAGCGAGCGCAAAGGCAATGCGCACAGCGCAGCCAACGTGATCAATCTTCTGCGCGGACAGCTCATGAGCATCAATGAAGCTTTTGTTGTCGCGTTTGATCCACCAGCCATTCAGGGTCTGGGCCAGTTCGGCGGCTTTACCTATGAATTGCAGCAGACGGGCAGCGGCACGCTGGACGAACTTGAAGGCGTGGAGCGCCAGTTGATTGCCAAGGCCAACACGCGGCCTGAGCTGGTGCATCCGTTGTTCAGCACCTTCACTGCGCGCGATCCGCAATTTGTCGTGACCATTGACCGTGAAAAAGCCAAGAGCCTGAACGTTCCTTTTTCGCAGATCACATCCGCGCTCCAGATTTATATGGGATCGCAATACGTGAACGATTTTGATTTCAACAATCGCTCTTATCGCGTAATCGTGCAGGCGGACCAGCAATTCCGCTCGCAGCCGCGCGACCTGCGGCAGTTTTACGTGCGGTCAGACGACAATCACATGATCTCCCTGGACAATCTGGTCACGGTAAAAGAAGGCACCAACGCCAGCGTGATCACCCATTACAATATTTTCCGCAACATTGAGATCAATGGCAGCGCGGCCCCGGGTTACAGCTCCGGCCAGGCCATCAGCGCCATGGAAGAGCTTTCCAAACAAGTGCTGCCGCAGGGCTACGCATTTGAGTGGACGGGAATCTCGCTGGAAGAAATTCAATCCGGCGCGCAAACTCTGCTGCTCTTTGGCCTGGGCTTGCTGGTGGTGTACCTCACACTCTCCGCGCAGTATGAAAGCTTTGTTTTGCCCTTCATCATCTTGCTCGCCGTTCCCATGGCCGTGCTCGGCGCGCTCCTGCTGCAATCGGCGCGCGGACTCCAGAATGACGTTTACTGCCAGATCGGTCTGGTCATGCTCATCGGACTGGCCAGCAAGAACGCCATCCTGATCGTGGAATTTGCCGAGCAATTGCAGCATCGCGGGCTGAGTCTGGTGGAGTCGGCCATTGAAGCCGCGCGTCTGCGCCTGCGGCCCATTCTTATGACCTCCATCGCATTTATTCTCGGCGTGCTGCCTCTGGTATTTGCCTCCGGCGCAGGCGCTGCCGGACGCCACTCCGTGGGCACCACCGTTTTCGGCGGCATGATCGTCTCCACGTTCCTGAATCTCTTTATTATTCCGGTGCTGTACATCCTGGTCCGCGGATGGCTGCCGATGAAGCTGAAATCAGAGACTGTCGAAACGGAAACGCCTGAGCTGGTTGAGAGCCGGTAAGCAATTCGGCAAAAGCAGTTTGCAACCTGAATAATTTTTTCTGATAGGAACGTGCTCATGAAAAAGTTCGCGTTGTTCTGTGTGCTTGCGCTCTTTGCTTCTTTCGCCTCAGCCGCCGTAAAACCTGAGAAACAAACTCTCACCTCGCAAGGCAAAGAGCGCACCTATTACACCTTCACCCCGGAAAAACTCACCGGCCCAGTACCGCTGCTTCTGCTGCTGCACGGTTCCGGACGTGACGGCATGTCGCAGATCAATGAATGGAAAGGCCTGGCGGAAAAACAAGGCATCATTCTTGCTGCGCCTGATTCCGCCAACTCGCGAGAGTGGAGCATGAACACTGACGGGCCGGAGTTTCTGCATGATGTTGTAGAGGCCATGCGCTCTAAAAATTCCGTCGATGGCCGGCGCATTTATCTTTTCGGCCATTCTGCCGGGGCGGTTTTTGCCTTGTATATGGGCGTGATGGAATCAAAATATTTTGCCGCTGTCGGAGTGCATGCAGGGGCATTGCGGGAAGACTTCTATCCTTATCTCGACCTGGCAAAACGCAAAATTCCCGTCTCCATCTGGATAGGGGATAAAGACCAGTTCTTCTCCATGGCTTCAGTCAAGGCAACACAGACGGAGCTGAACAAGCACGGCTTTGATGCGCAGGTGGAAGAGATGAAAGGCCATGACCACGACTATTACGGCGTATCGAAAGACCTGAATCCCAAAGTCTGGGATTTTCTGAGCAAGACCAAGCTTGACGGAGATCCAACCTGGCAGGTTTACCGAAGAAACTAAGTTCTACGTGCGGATAGGGCTGGAAATCAGCATCTGCACTTTGCTGGCCAGCTGCTTGAGCGAATACGGCTTTTGCAGATAGACCATGCCCTGCATCGAGATTCCGTTTTGCAGC
>DASXZE010000244.1:0-21110 GCA_036502105.1 Candidatus Angelobacter sp.
CGTCAACTTTAAAGTGGTCAAAGAATTTATTGACCGCGTCTCGGTAAAAGCCGTGGGCCAGGAAGTGCTTACCGCGCTCTCTCCGGCGCAGCAGGTTATCAAGATTGTGCATGACGAACTGGTGGAAACCCTGGGCAAAGATACAGCCAAGCTCAAGTTCGCATCGCAGCCACCCTCGGTCATTCTTATGGCTGGTCTGCAGGGCTCTGGTAAAACCACCACCTCCGGCAAGCTGGCGGCATGGCTCAAAAAAGGCGGACACCGCCCCATGCTGGTTTCCGTTGACGTGTATCGTCCCGCGGCGCGCCAGCAGTTAAAAGTTGTAGCGGAGGCCATCAAGGCCAATCTTTATGAAGGCAAGGTCGAGCACGCTGATACGCCAACCGTCGAACGGCTGGTAAAAGAAGCGCGCAAAGAAGCCACCAACAGCGGCTGCAATTTCCTGATCGTTGACACCGCCGGCCGTCTGCACATTGATGACGAACTGATGTCAGAAATGCAGTCGCTCAAAAAGATTCTCAATCCGCAGGAAATCCTGTTCGTGGCCGACGCCATGACCGGCCAGGACGCCGTGCGCTCCGCCGACGAGTTCCACAAAAAACTTTCCATCACCGGCGTGGTCCTCACCAAAATGGATGGCGACGCCCGCGGCGGCGCGGCGCTTTCCATACGCGCGGTCACCGGCCAGCCGATTAAGTTTATCGGCGTGGGTGAAAAGTACGACGCACTCGAGCCATTCCATCCTGACCGCATCGTTGGGCGCATTCTGGGCATGGGCGACATGATGACGCTCATTGAAAAGGCCCAGGAAAATGTTGACCAGAAAAAAGCCCAGGAGTTCGCCACCAAAGCCATGGGCGGCGAAGGCTTCTCGCTGGAAGACTTCCGCGATCAGCTGCGCCAGGTAAAGAAGCTGGGCTCGCTGCAAAGCGTCATCAAGATGCTGCCCAGCATCGGCCCCTTTGCCAACATGCAGAAAGCCGCGGACTCCGTGGATGAAAGCCAGATCACGCGCGTTGAGGCCATCATTAATTCCATGACGTCAAAAGAGCGCCTGCATCACGAGATCATCAACGGCAGCCGCCGCAAACGCATCGCCCGAGGCTCCGGCACCAGCGTGCAGGAAGTAAACCAGCTTCTGCGGCAGTACGCGCAAATGCGCAAGATGTTCAAGGACATGGGCAAATCCAGCTTCAGCCGCAAACTAGCCGGAAAGTTTCCGGGAATGATGCGGTAGGCCTTTTTCTGCTTTGTGTTTTAATCCCGAAGCGAAGCGAGGGAACCCTATAGCAGGATTGGCCGCGAATTTACGCGAATAAACACGAATCTTTCTTGAGGTGTTTTCGATTCGCGTTCTTTCGCGTTGATTCGCGGCTTATTTCTTTTTCCGTGCCTCCGTGTCTCCGTGGTGAAGATTTATTAATGTCCCTCCAGCAACAACTCGACGAACTAACCGCCAAGCTGCATGCCATGGTTCCTGCGGAGCGGCTTGCCATAGTCGATCGCACGGCAGAAGATCTCGTCCGCACGCATTTGGCTGAGCATGCGTTAAAAGTCGGCGATCAAGCGCCAACATTCGAACTGCTTGATGGTGACGGCATGCTGTGGCGATCAGAAGACCTTCAGCGTAACGGCCCACTGGCCATCATCTTTTATCGCGGACGCTGGTGCGCCTACTGCAACGCGCAACTCGCGGCCATGCAGCAGGTCCATCAGGAGATTGCGCTGGCCGGCGCGTCGCTCGTCGCCATCTCACCGCAGACGCAGAAGCACTCCTATATGACGCGCGACATGCACCAGCTACGCTTCCCTGTCCTGAGTGATGCAGGGAATGAAGTTGCGCGAAAATTTGGGCTTGTCTATCGACTGCCCGCGGCGTTGCAGGCGATTTATGAAACTATTATGACCAAGCTGCCCGGCTACAACGGCGACCAAAGCTGGGAACTGCCGCTGGCCGCAACTTATCTGGTCCAACCTGATGGAAAAATCTCTTACGCCCGCGTAGATGCCGACTGGCGACGCCGGCCGGAGCCGGAAGAAATATTGCGGGCTCTTGGCCAATAGCTTTTTGCAAAGAAAAGGATTAGCCGTTATACGGCGCGTCAGGATCAATCACACGATTGAGATCAAAGTCTATCGCTCCAGCCGCAGTTGAAAGGTCCTTCGCCAGCGCGCATTCCTCTGCTGCTTCAGCTGGTGTTAAGTTTTTAAAATATCCAGCAGTCGCGTCTGCTAGTTTCCGACGATTTTCAAGCCGCTGAATTCTCCCCACAACAGCATCTATAGAAGGCATTTTGTCCTCTCAATAAAGGATAACAAGGGATGATTCTTATTCATTGACAAATTAATTTGTCAATGGTTCAATGCTTCCATGCTTGACGTGGAAGTAATCAGTGATCCGGCAGCGGCAACCGTGGCACTTGATCCGGTGCGTAGCCGTCTGTTATCGGAACTGGCGCAGCCGGCATCTGCCGCTACATTGGCGGGCCGCATGGGAATTCCCCGCCAGAAGATTAACTACCACTTACGAACGCTTGAGTCGCACCGGCTGGTGCAGGTGGCGGAAAAGCGCAAATGGGGCGGCTTGACGGAGCGTCTAATGATTGCCACTGCTGCCTCTTACGTTGTCTCGCCCGGCGCCATGGGACCGGTTACTACTGACCCCGGACGCTCGGCTGACCGGCTTTCCGCCAGCTATCTCATCTCGCTGGCAGCGCGCGTGGTGCATGAAGTCAGCGATCTGTGGGGCAAAGCAAAAAAACACGGCAAGCGATTGCCTACGCTGTCCATTGATACTGAAATTCGATTCCGTTCCCCGGAAGAGCGCGCGGAGTTCAGCCACGCGCTGGCCGGCGCGGTTGCAAGCCTGGTCGCGCGCTATCACGATGAATCAGCCCCCGGTGGACGCAGGCATCGGTTGGTGATCGTCGCCCACCCACTACCTCAACCATCTTCAATCTCATCAACCTCACAAACCAAGGAGCCATCATGAGCGTGAAAAAAGATCCATCTGGAAAAAGGACCGTGCAAGTTGAAGTGGAAGTCCCCGGCACGCCGGAGCAGGTCTGGGAAGCCATAGCCACCGGCCCGGGCATTTCTGCCTGGTTCACGCCCACTGAGATCGATGGCCGGCTGGGCGGCACAATCACCACAAACTTTGGGCCGGGCATGGACAGTTCCTCTACCATTACCGCCTGGGAACCGCCGCATCGCATGGCTGATGACGGTGGTCTGGGCCCAAACCCCGCCACTGAGTGGACCGTGGAAGCCCGCTCCGGCGGCACATGCATTGTGCGTGTGGTGCATTCGCTTTTTGCCAGCACAGACGAGTGGGACAACCAGCTTGAGGGCGTTGAATCCGGATGGCCGAGTTTTTTCATCATTCTGCGGCTGTATCTCAGCAAATTCCGTGGCCAGCCTGCTTCCGCATTCCGCGCCTCGGGCTTTGCGCCCTTGCCGGAATCCCAGGCATGGAACACGTTGATGGAAAAACTTGGGCTGGAAAATTCGAAGGTTGGCGACCAGAGAAAAACGCCAGCAGGCGCGCCACTGCTTTCTGGAACGATTGAGAAAATGCGTGAAGGCAAGAAGCCAATTCAGCTGCTCATCCTTGATCAGCCTGCGCCCGGCGCGGCTTTTCTGAGTAGCTGTGTCATGGGTAAACAGGTTCTCCTGATGGCCTGGTTTTACCTGTACGGAAACTCGGCCTCAAGCGCGGCCAAAGAGAACGAGTCTGTGTGGAACGCATGGATGAACGAAAATTTTCCTCCAGCGCCCGAAGCGTGAGTGCCGCAGAAACGGTCGGACAATCAGAAATGCTTTTGCAGGTCAGCGAACTTCTCCACCTGGAGCAGTTGCTGGCCTGCCGGCGCAGGATCCACAGTCTCATGCTCCAGCGCCCAGGTCAGATCATGCGGAATGTTTTATTCAGCCAGCGTTCTCTTGAATAATCCTGACCGCCTGTTCAACGCTAGAAACTGCGGTGTCAATCACAAGATGTTCGCGGTTCCACGCATGGTATTCTCTGGCAATCACCGCTTGCCATGTCAGCGGAGGCGGTCCGGCAATATCCTCTACTCTATTTTCCAGCCGGCTTCGATGCTCTTCGGCATCTGAGCACTTCACCTCGACTTCAATAGCATGTACCTGCGCACGGATCGCCACTTCAAGCCACGCGTTACGGGAGATGCCAATTGGATTCACTGAATCTGCAATCACCGTCCTGCCAACGCGGAGATTATCCAGAGCAACGGCATAGCCAATTCGATATCCGGTTTCGTCGAGAGATCCGTTATCGCCCTTTGCATCACGAATGGCCTGCTCGATCGAGTCGATGCGTACGTGCACAGCACCAAGTTGGCGGGCCAGTTCTCGCGCAATCGTCGTCTTGCCAACACCGGACAGGCCACTCAAGATAATGAGCACGTCAGACCATCCCTTCTCAGAAGTGTTTCTGCAGGTCAGCGAACTTCTCCACCCGGAGCAGTCGCTGGCCTGCGGGCGCAAGATCCACAGTCTCATGCTCCAGCGCCCAGGTGAGATCATGCGGAATAAAGACTGCATTGATTCCAGCGCTCAACGCCGGATTAATATCTGACTTGGGACTATTGCCGATCATCCACGTATTTGCCGGCTCAAACTTGTATCGGGCAACCACCTCTTTATAGATAGCCGGCTTTTTCTCTGCCACAATCTCTACCGCGGCAAAATAATTCTTCAGCCCAGAGCGCTCTACCTTGCCGGACTGCTCACCGAAATCGCCCTTGGTTACCAGCATCATGTGATGGCCACGACCCGCCAGATAATCCAGCGTTTCCCGCACGCCCGCGATCAGCTCAATGGGATAACTCGACACCTTGTGCGCAAAGCCCCAGATAAAATCATGCAGCTCCGGCGTCGCGGGCTGTTCTGAGAGCCTCTCAAAGCACTTCACCAGCGAGCGGGAAAAACTGTGTGAGCCATAACCGTGCTCCACTACGGTCTCGCGTTCGACCTCATATAGAAAGGTACGCACTTCATCGGGAGACATGTGCTTATGGTTCAGCCGTTCAATAAAGTCCGCAATGGCCTGGTCAAAATAGACATTGTTTTCCCAGAGCGTATCGTCAGCGTCAATCAAAAGAGTCTGCGGTGGCATCGTGGGTAATGATAAAGGCAAAACCTTACAACGAGAATCGCCGTCATCGCGCGACATCGCCGAAATCGCCGCCAGCAATCGTTCTAATAAAGATTCGCACGAACCAGAAAGCCCAGAAGAAATACGGACGGATGATTATGTTCTCTTTTAGAATGCGCCATGCTAATGGCTTACGTCTGTCATGCTGCGGCCACGTTTTCCGATGACGTGCGATTCCGGCGATGGCGTGCGATGACGGCGATTTTCCGTCCCATTTTCTCCGCGTCTCCGCGCCTCCGCGGTGAGCCTGCTTTTATTGCAGCCACACTGCTAGAATCGAACCATGAAAATGGAACGCTGGCTCCCGATCCTTTTATCCGCAATATTTGTCATAACGATTTCTGGCACAACTTTGGCACAGGCTGGCCGTCGCGCCACTGCGCCGCTCAAGACGGCGGACAAGTGTCTGCTCAAGGAAAACGTCAATGAAAATATTGCCGCGCAGGTAGCCAAGTTCAAGCTTGTGCCCATGCCGTTCAGCGTAACCGGGCTCAACGATGCAGAGCGCAAAATGGTTACAAAATTGGTAGATGCATCGCAGTTTTTGGACGGCATCTACTGGCGCCAGAGCGATCCCAAAGGGCTGGAGTTGTATAAGCGCCTGCTCGGATGCAATCAGGTAATGAACCAGAAGATCCGCCGCTTCCTGATGATCAACGGCAGCCGCTATGATCTGCTGGAAAACAACAAGCCCTTCGTGGGCAGCGACCCGTTTCTTCCTGGACACGCTCTCTATCCCGCCGGAATTACCCGTGAAGAAATCGAAGCTTATGTAGCGAAGCATCCAGAGAAGAAAGCCCAGATTTACAGCCCTTACATGGTCGTCAAGCGGCAAGGCGCGGAGTTAATTGGCGTTCCTTATCACATTGAATACAAGCCATGGCTCACCGGCGCTGCGAATGCTTTGCGTGAAGCCGCTAATCTCAGTCCGGATAAAGCCTTTGCCAGCTTTCTCCGCTTGCGTGCAGAAGCCCTGATGACGGACGACTATTACAAAAGCGACATCGCGTGGCTGGAACTGGACAATCCAAAGTATGACATTATCTTTGCGCCGTATGAAACCTATCTTGACGATCTGCTGGGCGTAAAAACCTCTTACGGCTCGGCTGTGATGATCCGCAATCAAGGCGAAAGCGCGGCGCTGGACAACTTCAAGAAATATGTTCCGGAAATTCAAGACGCGCTGCCGCTGGAAGCGGAAGACCGTCCGTCATTGCAAGGCAAGAGCACGCCGATGGAGGTAATGGACGCACCCGCGCGCGGCGGTGATCTGCGCCACGGCTATCAGGCAGTGGCAGACAACCTGCCGAACGATCCTCGTATTCACCAGGAAAAAGGCACGAAGAAAATTTTCTTCAAAAACTTTATGGATGCGCGCGTGAACTTTGTTGTGCTGCCCATCAGCAAACTGCTGATGAAAGAAGATCAGGCCGCCATGGCCAGCATGGATGGCTATCTTGCCGTGGTGCTGATGCATGAAATCTGTCACGGTCTGGGCCCGGCGTATGCGCGCACCGCGGCGGGCAAGGCAGACATTCGTGAATCCATTGGCCCCACTTATGCCGGACTGGAAGAGGCCAAGGCGGACATCGTCGGCCTCTTTGCCCTGAACTGGCTCATGGACAAAGGCGTGGTCCCCAAGGAACGCGCCAATGATTTTTATGCATCTCATGTGGCAGGCATTTTCCGTACCGTGCGTTTTGGCGTGGCAGAAGCGCATGGCCGTGCAGAGATGATGGAATTCAATTATCTGGCGGAGCAGGGCGCAATCACCCGCGAGCAGTCCGGAAAGTATGCAATTGATTTCACAAAGATGCCGCCAGCCATTGCTTCACTGGCCAAAGAGCTGTTGGAAATTGAAGCCACCGGCGACAGGAACCGAGCTGAGCAATGGTTTAAAAAGTATGATTCTATGCCGGCTGAGTTAAAATCGGCGTTAGCGAACGTAAAAGATGTGCCCGTAGATATTGATCCAGTCAGCGCATTTACAGAGCAGATTCCATGAGATCAGAAGTACACAATACGGATGAGCGCCGCAGGTTCGAGCGAGTGGACATAACGCACCAGGCGCAGGTGCTGGTGCTGGACAACAAAGGCGGCCACGCCGGAGTGCTGCGCCAGCTGGCGCGCGGCGGCTTTATGATGGAGCCGGAAAAAAAATATAACGACGACGGCACACTCTATAGCTTCACCATCCACGAGCCCACGGAAGATATACGCGTGCGCGTGAATGCCAAGCTGCGCTTCGCTGACCAGCAATATGCCGGATTCGAATTTGCCGACCTGGATGCTGAATCAGCGGTGGCCATCGGCGTGATCATCGGCAAGTATTACGAGCACGCCAAAGCGTAATCTCTAAATCTCAGGAAAGTCTCATGCGCTCCTCTTGAGCGCTCAGGACTATTTCCGCCCAATTTCAGCAACCCTAAAGCATGCCCTTATTTATGCCGATGAGCAATTAGTACGACAAGTTTCAGGAAGTTAGTTCTCATTTGATCATGAAATATCTCGCCCGACAGCCGATTCTGGACACCGAAGAGCAAACCGCCGGCTACGAACTACTCTACCGCGCAGCAGCTGAACCATTTGCGCGCATTAGTGACATTGAGATTGCCTCGCGCAGTGTGCTGGAGCAGATTCTGGTGCTGGGCTGCCGCGAACTTTCCGGCGGCAACCGCCTTTTTATTAATTGCAGCGGAGAAGTGCTGGCCCGGGAATACATCAGCGTATTTCCCCCGTCAGACGTTGTCGTTGAAATTCTGGAGTCAGTTGAGCCCACGCCGGCTGTGATTGCCGCGTGTGGGCAGTTGAAGCGCTCCGGTTTCACCATTGCGCTGGATGACTTTACTCCCAGCGAGAAAACTCTTCCTCTGCTGCCTTTTGCTGACATTATCAAGGTTGATTTCCGCAGCACCACGGAGTTGGAGCGGGCGGACATTGTACGCGCCTATTGCGGAAAAACCATTGCGCTGGCGGAAAAAGTGGAGACGCGCGCGGAATACAAGTCCGCGCTGCAGATGGGCTTCAAGCTTTTCCAGGGATATTTTTTCTGCGAGCCTGTGCTGCTGGTGAACCGGCAGCTCTCGCCGATGAAAATGAATTATCTGCGCCTCATGGAGCAGACGGCGCATCCGGAAATCGATTTTCTTCAGGTAGAAAACATCATCAAGGTGGATCCAGCGCTCTGTTTCCGCATGCTGCGCTACCTGAATTCTTATGCATTCTGCCTGCGGACACCAATTAACTCCATACGCCATGCGCTTACGCTGCTGGGTGAACACCAGGTGCGCCGCTGGATCGCCGTCGCCTGCGTTTCTGCCGCTGCGGATAATAGTTCGCCGGCGCAACTTTCTTCGGCATTGATGCGCGCCCGGCTCGGAGAGCTCCTGGCGCCGCGCGTCGGTTGCAAGGGGTATGAGCTTTTTCTCCTCGGCCTTTTTTCCATGATGGATACGATATTGGGTATTCCACTGGAGCAACTGCTCACCAAAATCAAGGTTCCGCTGGAAACCCAGCGCGCACTGCTGGGCGAGCACAACCAGCTGCGGGACATTCTGGACCTGATTTCTGCTTATGATCGCGGTAAATGGAACAAGACCCACGCCCTGTGTGAGAAGCTCAACATTGAGCATGAAGTTCTGGCCGACGATTACATACAAGCTGTACAGTGGGTCGACCTGATTCTGGGAATGTCTGATGAGCCGGCAGAAGGTGAAGCCGCTCCGGCCATGCAAGCCGTGGGCGGTAACGGATTGCGTCCCATCTAGCGTAAGATTTTTTTTGTGGCTTAAACGACCGGCCGCTGGCGGAACCGTACTGCCTGGTTGGCCAGGCGATTGGCTTCCTGGTTTTGCTCGCGCGGAATGTGGGCAATACAGAATTTCAGGCTTCGGGCCAGCTTACGGCACATCCAGTTAAGGGAATAAAGCCGTGGGCTCCGGCAGGAGTATTCGCCGGTCATCTGCTTCACGACCAGCTCAGAATCTGTAAAAACGCTCAGCGACGTGGCTTTAAGGTCCAGGGCGCGCTGCAGGGCTTCCATCAGAGCGGCGTATTCCGCCACATTGTTGTCATGGTGGCCAATCCACTTGGCAATCCGGATCATCTCTCCGTCTGGTTTCTCAATCAGCACGCCAATACCGGAGGGGCCCGGGCTGCCGTGGGAACCTCCGTCAACGTATGCGATCAGATCTGGCACCGGTTCTCCCATTAAATCCAGAAATCTAGCTCTAAGAAACACAATGAGGCACGCCGGGTTGTGAGTCAAGAGATGGTTTTCATTTTGCCGGCAAATTCAGGTGCGCCGGACGTGCCGCAGATTTGTGGAAAGTGCTGTGGAAAAGGCGGCCGCTTAAGAACAGCTTATTTTTTAGCAGCATTTTCACTGGATTTTAAAACATGAAAATGTGTGGAAAAAAAATCTGCATTTGCACAAATCACGGGCGTTGACTTCACGCCATCTTCAGCTAGGATCACTCATGTCGACGGTCGAAAGGGTCAGCAAAACCTAAACAGTTAGCCGATCCGAAGTAGACTGAGTGACTAGATTCGGTGAAGTGATTCGCTGAATACCCGGACCCGAAAAAACCGACAAGCTCTGCGAGGAGAAGGTCGGGGTCAGGGACTGCGAAAGCAGTGGTCGCATCAAGGGCTGTGACGGTACATGCATCCACGTTGTTGGCTCCCTCGCAGGAGTTGGCAGCTAGAGCATAACCAATGTCACAGCCTTTACTATTTTGTGCGGGCCTCCTCTCAGCACAATCTCCTGCCGCACATCGCATGTCACCCTTAGGCACCTAAACTCTTAGATTTTTCCAACCTGCCAGAAGCATTTTCTTAGAAAATTTTTCTGTTCCGCGCCCTCCCTTCCTCGTGTCTAACAGACTTAAGCAGCAATGGTTCAGTAAGTGGCGGGAACCTTCCATTGGTTCCTGACTTCTTTGATTTCTGACTCATGGCTGCGCTCCTTTGGGGTTTCAGGCGTGGCTCCTGAGGCCCCTTTTTTTTGGCAAAAAACCCCAAATTTAAGGGCTCAATCGAGCGAAAATTCGGCTTAAATCTCGTTATAGTTGGCAGATACCATAATTCCATTCCATTTGTTTGGACGATTAGATTTATGTGGACGATATGCTCGCTCGTTATACTGCCTCTACTTAGCCTTGTCGGCGGCATCCTTGGTCTAAATTCAGACCCGAAAGAAAGCGCTAAAAACAGATGGATTGTAGCTATCTTGCTATTTTCTGCTTTGGCTTCTATCGCGATTGCAATAGGCGGCCATCAGGCTGATGCAACGCAGAAAAAAAGCGATGATGAAAACATTTCCTATTTAAAACAAAGCCTCACCCAGGTACTGGGAAATACACAGGACATAAAAGGCTTGCTGGCCCGCGTTCTTTCCGGATTCGGCGTGGCCCAATCGCGTGTTGAAAGTATCCAAAAGAACGGACTTTCATCTTCCGCTGACGTCAAATTGGTTCAAGCGGGGATTACGGGCGATGATTTAATTAAAACTCTTTTGGCTCCGGTTCAGGCCGAGAACCAGAAACAGCAAACCACAGTCGTCTATTACGCCAAGGATGTGGATCCCCGCAGCGTGAATGGCCCGCCGCTCATCAACTCTCTGCTGCAGGCCGGTTTTAAACCGGTTCAAACGACGCAGGGACGGAAAGATCCTGATCTCTCCACCAATGCCATTTGGGTAGGGAAAGACGTTCCCATAGAACAGGCGAAAATTGTTGCTTATACCCTGATGCGCGCCGGAGTAGAGATACGTGCGATCCGGCCATTTAGCGGAACCGACAGAAAACCGAATGAGATTGAGATTGGGGCCGACCAGGCAATCGTGAATCGCCAACCTCTCTCCTATGACCAAATACAAGCAATGCAGACTCTTTCCCGAAACTTAGATTGAAAATATCCAGGGGCACCAAGAGAAACTGAGGTTCGAGGGGCTGGCCTCGTGTCAAAACTGATACAGGCCGTGGATACGGGAACACACTTCACTCAGGTCGGCAATCACAAATGTCTCCGGTTTCAATAGCTTTCTATTCGGCCTCCTGATTGCAATTCACTGTAATCATGAAGTCCAGTATCACCGCCAGTTGCGGCCTAAATAGCTCCGGGCTCCTATTCCGGCTTTTCATCGGGACTGGAAGGTCTCTGCGAGATGCCATCTGACTCATGGCGTACTCGCGGGAAATCGCAACTGAATTCGACGATTGCCCCATGGGCGTTTCCTGCGGTCTGGCTGCTGCTGATTTCTGCTACCGGCACAGTGGTGGTGTCCAGCGGAAGAAGCGGCACAGAGCAAGCCAGATTGCAGGACGCGCCCGGTACTTTTGTGAACAAATAAAAGTCTCTGCCGGAAAGGCTGGCCGGGGCTGTCTTGTTTCCGCGGAGATAGCTGGCCCGGTCCGGCGGAAAGTTCTACCACTGATTTACAAAGATGAGCACTGATATTTGGAAGGGCCGTAAAAATCTTACAGCAATCGTTGAATCAGTGCTGATCAGTGTAATCAGTGGTTCAAAGGGGTTTTTCCCCGATTGCCATTTGCCCTTTTTTACAGTCAAATTGAAAGCACAGTTCTCTTGCCCATTATGTTGAAGACCGCATTTAAACGGTGGTTTTGTGCGCTTCTGATTCTCTCTCTGCCGGTGGCTGCAGCAGCCCAGCAGGAGACAGCTTCTATTCCCGCGGCAGCCACGGAGTTTGTCCAGCTCATTCTCTCGCGTAGCGGATCGCCGCCGGCGGTGGCAGTAACTTTCCAGAACCTTGCCGGGCTTCCTACGGAAACGCAGGAGACGCTGCAAAACGCCATGTTCAATGCCTTTCGCAGCGCGAATGTCAGGCTGGTGAAACCGGAGCAGTCTGTGGTGGAAGTGCAGATCACCTTTTCTGAAGACTGGCAGGGTTATGTCTGGGTGGCCAACATTCAGCAGGGACCCAACAGCCAACTGGTAATTAAAAAACTGGCGCGCAAGCAGCAGGCAGCATCGTCGCGTGCGCCTACGCTCACCATCCGCAAAATATCCGTGTGGCAGCAGGAAACGCCGATCCTGGATTTTTTTCAGGACAATCAAAATCTCCTGATTCTTGATCCCGGCCAGCTTTCGCTCTACACGAGTGACGTAGGCCAGTGGCGGCTGCGGCAGACTCTGGGCATTCCGCACCAGTACCCGTGGCCGCGTGATATGCGCGGGCGATTGGAAGTTCACGATCGCGAAATCAACGTGTTTCTTCCCGGCGTGCGCTGCAGTGGGAGAATTTCTCCGCCATCGCTCGACTGCCGCGCCAGTGATGATCCGTGGCCGCTCGACGCGGGACTGGTAGCGTTTTATAGTTCGCGGCGCAATTTCTTTAGTGGCCTGCTAGCCGGGCAAAGCGCTGGAGCGTCAGTGGTTCCATTTTTCTCCGGAGCAACATGGCAGAGCGGCGACCTGCGCTTGTGGATCTTTACCGGCACTGACGGCCGCACGCGGCTTTTTCAAAACGAACTTGCATCGCCCGTGGCAATGTTCAATGGCTGGGGAAGCACGCTGGCCGCGGTGCATTCCACATGCGGCTCAGGCTGGCAGCTTTTAACCAGCTCGCCCGCGGACACAACCCGGCCAGATAGCATACAGGCCATTGAGATCAGCGGACATGACGCCGTTTCCGTAAGCTCGCCCTTGGATTTGGCGGGCACGGTGGATGCATTGTGGACCGCTGGAAACTACGATCAAGTAGTGAACGGAGTATTGCATTCACCATCAGGAAAGTATGAAGCGTTTACTCTTACGGTTATTTGTAATCAGTAGTCTCGTGCTGTTGGCCGCAAGCGCGCATGCCAGTTCGCGTCCGCGCTATGGCGGAAATGTGCGCGTGCTGCTGCGCGACCGGGTTATGTCGATTGATCCGCTGAGTGATGAAGACCGTCCGGCGACGCGGGATCGCATGGCCGCGTTAACGTTTGAGACGCTCACAGAGCTGGACGCACAAGGCCGCTTGCAGCCCGGGCTAGCTTCCTCATGGCACGCGGAAAACTCAAAACGCATCTGGCAATTCCGGCTCAGACTGGCAAACTTTCACGATGGCACAGTGCTCACCGCCGCTGATGCGGCAGCGAGCTTAGCAAAGAGTAATCCGGCATGGAAGTTTTCCGCGCCGGACAGACAGACAGTGTCGATTGAAACGCCGTATCCCGTCCAACAGATGGCGGAGATCTTGGCGCTGCCGCGCTATGCGATTGTGAAGCGGCAGACTGATAGCGCGGGAGCGGCGGTACTGATTGGCACCGGCAGTTACAAGCTCACGCAGTGGCAGGCGGGCGAGCACGCACAATTTTCTGCCAATGAAGACTACTGGGGCGGCCGCCCTTTTGCAGATAGCATTGAGTTCCAGATGGGCTCATCTCTGCGCGACCAGCTCATGGACCGCCAGTTGGGCACATACGCCGCGACGGAATTGAGCATCGACCAGCTTCATACGGTGGAGCAAAATAACCAGACGGTGACGCTGTCCCGGCCTTCGGATCTGCTGGCAATTGTTTTTCTGCAAAATGATTCAGGCGGCAGGCCCGGCAAGAAACCCGTGGATACACGTGTGCGTGAGGCGCTGAATCTTGCCATCAACCGCGCGGCCATCAGCAATGTATTGTTTCAGCGCAGAGGCATTCCTGCTTCTGGCTTGCTGCCACAGTGGCTGACTGGCTATGAATTTATGTTTGGCGAGGCGACGAGCCTTGAGCACGCTCGCGAACTGCGCGCTGATGCGGCGGCGTTCGTGGTCATCAGCCCCATTTCGCTGGCATATGATTTCGCTGATCCGCTGGCCAAGCTGGTGGCCGAGCGCATTGCCGTGGACGCCCGCGAAGCCGGCATCATCGTGCAGCCGTATGCTGAATCACATATCAACAACAAAGCGGCGCGGTCTTCCATCAACGCAGATGCGGTACTGCTGCGCACATCGCTTGAGTCGCTCGATCCCTCTGCCGCACTTTCTGCGCGCATGGATGACCTTGGGCTCTTCCCGGAAAACACCGCGGCCATTCTGGGCGCGACGCGCGCTGAAGACCTGGCGCAAATTGAGCGCAAGATGCTTGGCGGCTTTCGTGTGCTGCCCATCGCGCATATTCCGCAGGCGCTTTGGCTCAACAACAGTGCGCACAACTGGCAGCAGATGGCCAACGGGACATGGCAGCTCGATCAGCTCTGGATAGAAGGAGCGCGCTAGCGTGTCTTTAAAAACCAAGCTGCTGATCCTGGTCACGCTGAGCATTGCCGCCTGCGTGGGTGCGGTGGCGTGGCTGATTGAAGAGCGCGCACATGAGGCCTTCCGCCAGGTTGAGCAGGAGCGAACCACGGCGCTGGTGAACCAGTTCCATCGCGAGTTTGAGCATGAAGGTGAAGAGATCACGCGTGCGGTGGAAGCGATTGCCGCGTCGGATGAAATTCTGCGCACCGTCACCGAACTGGCCAACGGCGCGGAATACGCCAACTATGTGAATTCAGCCGCGTCTAATGCGGCGCAGCAGCAGCTTGATTTTCTGGACCTAATTGCGCCGGATGGCGCCATTATTTCTTCCGCGCACTGGCCCGCGCGTTTTGGATACAAAGAGCGCTGGTTTCTTGACCAGCCCACGCCGCTGCCGCAACAGGCTTTTTTAAAGCATATAGAAACGCCACAGGGCAGTGTGCTGGCGATGATTTGTTTTCGTCCGGTGCGCGTGCATGGGCTGAGTTTTTACCTGATTGGTGGACGCAAGCTTGACGCGGTGTTGAAGTCGCTCTCTGCGCCGGAAGGGTTGCGCGTCTCCATTTTCAGCGCACCGGAACAAGGCTCTGGTGAATTGCTTGGCTCAGCGAAAGAAAGTTTCACGGCATCGAAAGCAAATGATCTCATCCAGAAAGTTCTGCAACAACACATTGAGGCTGCAACCACCGTTGATTTAGATCCCGCGCAAGGCCAGGAAGAAATTGTGCACGCCATTCCTCTGCCCGGATACACTGACCGCGTTCCGGCTGTGCTGCTCGTCGCCAACTCGCTGGAGCAGGAGTTGCTGCTGGAAAAGCGCATCCGCAACATCAGCCTGATGATTGCCGGAGTGGGTGTGTTTCTTGGCGTAGTCGTAAGCGGCATTGTTGCTGCGCGATTTACGCGGCCGATCAAGACGCTGGCGCTGGCTGCGACAGAAATCGGCCACGGCAATTGGGACGTGCGAGTAGAAACCTCTGGCAAGGATGAAATCGGCAAGCTTGCGCTGGCCTTCAATCAGATGACTTCAGAACTAATGGGGCAACGCGAGCGCCTGGTACAAAGCGAACGCGTAGCGGCGTGGCGTGAATTGGCGCGGCGGCTGGCCCATGAGCTCAAGAATCCGCTCTTCCCCTTGCAGATCACGGTGGAGAACCTGCTGCGCGCACGGCAGAACTCGCCACAGGATTTCGACGAAGTGTTTGAGGAGAGCACAAGCACTTTGCTGGCGGAGATCGCCAACCTGAAAACGATCATCGGGCGCTTCAGTGATTTTTCCAGGATGCCCGCGCCACAGCTGCAGGCAGTGGACTTGAACGAGATGGTCCGCAGTGTGGCCAAACTTTTTCAAGGGCAACTCAATCGCGAGACCGGACGCATACAGCCTGAGCTGCTTCTGAATGACGTGCCGCAGATAAGCGCTGACCCGGTGCTGCTGCGCCGCGTGATTGAAAATCTGGTGCTCAACGCGATTGACGCCATGCCCAAAGGCGGCACGCTTACTTTCCGCACCAGCGCCGCAGACCGGTTTGTTGTTTTTGAACTCTCTGACACCGGCGCCGGCCTGACTCCGGAAGAGTGCGACCGGCTGTTCACTCCTTATTACACCACCAAGCAGCACGGCACGGGGCTGGGGCTGGCCATTGTGCAATCGGTGGTGAGCGATCATCAGGGAACGATCACTGTAAGCAGTAAGAAAGGCCAGGGAACGACGTTTCATGTGGAGCTACCGGCATTTATGGAGAGTGTATAAGTGTTTACTGCGGCGAGCTTTTTTCTGAAATCCCGAGCCCTGCGAGGGATCCCTATCGCACAGGAGACTCTGTAAGGATATGACTCGAATACAGCCGAAGCCTGCCAGAAGATTTCAGCGCTGCTATTTTATTTATATTCTTGCCAGCACACGCGGCACGCTGTACGGTGGCCTTACTGACGATATGCGGAAGCGAATGATTCAACATAAGTCCGGCATGTTTGATGGCTTTACCAAAAAATATAAAATCGACAGGCTCATGTATTTTGAAACTTACAGCGATTCAAAAGCGGCTGCCAATCGTGAGCAGCAACTCAAAAAGTTTCGCCGTGAAAAGAAGATTGTTTTATTCGCACAGGGTAAAGCTGAGTGGAAAGACTTAACCGCGGAACTGTTTCAAAGTATAGGGATCCCTCGCTATGCTCGGGATTTCAGAAAAAAGAAGCACCAAGATCCTAGCGAATTCGCAGAAGACACACCCAGCTAAAAAAGTTATGAAAGCCCAACTCCTTATCGTCGATGATGACGCCAACACGCTGGCGTCGCTTTCTCGTGCCTTCCGCTTGTCGGGCCATGAGGCCACGGTGTGTGACAATCCGGTCAAAGCGCTGGAGATGATCAAGGCGGAAAAGTTTGATGTGATTTTTTCTGACGTAGTCATGCCGGTCATGGACGGGCTTTCATTGCTGGAGCAGATCAAAGCTGCGGGCGTTACGACGCCTGTTGTAATGATGTCTGGCCAGGCGCATATTGAGATGGCGGTAAAAGCCACGCGGCTGGGCGCGCTCGACTTTCTGGAAAAACCTATCTCCACTGACAAGCTTTTGCTTACGGTGCAGAACGCGCTGCAGTTGGAGAGACTGAAACAAGAAAACAAGCAACTGCGGCAGCAATTGGGTGGATCTGGCATTGTTTTTACCGGCGAGAAGATGCGCAAGCTTCTTGCGCAGGTGGATCGTGTGGCTGCCAGCGAGACGCGCGTTTGCATCCTGGGTGAAACCGGCACGGGCAAAGAGCTGATCGCGCGGACGATCCACGAGAAAAGCCAGCGCCATGCCGGGCCTTACATCACGCTGAATTGCGCGGCGGTGCCGGCGGAGTTGATTGAGTCTGAATTGTTTGGACATGAAAAAGGCTCGTTCACCGGCGCGGCATCACGCCATGTTGGAAAATTTGAGCAGGCGCATGAGGGCACGCTGTTTCTCGATGAAATCGGCGACATGCCGCTGACCATGCAGGCCAAGCTGCTGCGCGTCCTAGAGCAGGGCGAGGTGGAGCGCATTGGCGGGGATAAGCCGATCAAGGTGAGTGTGAGAGTGGTGGTGGCAACGCATCGCAAACTGGAAGAGCAGGTGAAGCAGGGGCATTTTCGCCAGGACCTGTTTCATCGCATCTTTGTTTTTCCTGTTGTGCTGCCGCCGTTGCGGGAGCGCCCTGAAGATATCCCGGCGCTGGCCGCGCATTTTGCCGCGCAGATTGTGAAGCAGAATGGCTGGAAAGACATAACGTTCAGCGCGGAGGCGTTGCTGGCGCTGCAGGCACACGCGTGGCCGGGAAATATCCGCGAATTGCGCAACGTGGTGGAGCGGCTGTTGCTCTTTGCTGAGAGCGACACCGTAACTCCGGCAACTGTGCAGGCTGCACTGCCTATGCAATTGGGCGGCGATGCGGGCGTGACACTTTCTGGAACCGGCACGCTGGCTGAACGTGTGGACCAGGTGGAGCGGCAGATTATTCTGGAAGAGATCAAACGCAACAATCAGAACGTGACCAACACGGCGAAAGCGCTGGGCCTGGAGCGTAGCCATCTTTATAAAAAGTGCCAGCAGTTGGGAATCGATTTGAAGGACCTGCGGAATAGCAGCTAGCTTTTGAGCTTATCGGCATTCAATCATCCTTGCTTGATTTACCCTTTATTTTTGCGGGTGCAAGCAACCCTGCGCTACAACACAGTTGCGCAATCGGCAAAACAGAGTACAACCGCGCGGCCCTGGATGGCTTCAGACATTAGTAAGTTCTACGTTGCCTGGCCGGGCAAAGGGTACGCGTAAAGATTCTTTGATTGTGCAGTATTGTGTCCTGTCTTTCATCTGTGGAAAGGCAACTGCACTTACTCTCTCCAGCGGGTTTCAAGCTAGCGCCCGTTCCACGGGCCGGCAAAAGAGAGAGGCATCAAAAAAAAATCTTCAGCGTATCAGCGCCTAAAAACTTTGAGTACCAGTGCCCGGCTACGGCCGTACAAGGAGACAACATGAAACGTATTGGAATGCTGGGCCTACTGGCCCTGTTCGCTATTTTTGGATTGGCTGCCCCAGGGCATGCCCAGGAAAAAGATAAAGACGCTGCCCCGGAAAAACATGAAGAAGCAAAGCCGGAGAAGGCGCCTAAACAAGAAGAGAAATCTGCCAAGCCTGAAGCTAAACCAGAACACCAGAAAGACAACGTTCAGGAACAGCACCAAGAGCAGGACAAGGCCAAAGAAAACAACAAAGAACAGCAGAACAAAGAACAGCAGAATCAGCAACGCGAGCAACAGAAAGACCAGGGCAAGGCCGCCAAAGATCAACAGAAGCAGCAAGAGAAAGCACAGCAGCAGAACCAGAAACAAGAGCAGGAGCAACAGAAAAACCAGGCCAAGGAACAACAGAAGGCCGCCCAGGACCAGCAGAAAAATCAACGCGATCAACAAAAAGACGAAGACCAGCGGCGCAATGCTTCGCCTGCAAACGACCAGAGACAGCCCGCTCAAGGCGGAAATGATCAGCGGGGAAATGACCAGCGGCAGAACGATCAGCAGCGGGCACAACACCCTGACAGGTCTTCACAGCCGGCGCAACGGGCCAACGCCAGCGAGCAGCGTGGCGCATGGCAGCAGCATCGCGCAAGCAACTGGCAGTCTCAGCACCGCACATGGCAGCAGCGCGGCGGGTATCACGGATATCGCATCCCGCAAGATCGCTTCCGGGCTTCTTTCGGTGAATCGCACCATTTTCGTCTCTCCAGTTTTCCGGTGACCGTGGTGGAAGGATTTCCGCGCTTCCAGATCAATGGTTTTTGGTTTGCGCTGGTGGATCCGTGGCCTGAAACCTGGGCCGACGACTGGTATGACACCGACGACTGCTACGTGACCTACGATGACGACGGATATTATCTGGAGGACGTGCGGTATCCCGGCGTGCGCCTGGCGATTAATGTGTTCGTGGGCTAACAGCCCAAACGGTTTTAACATTTGATTGTGTTTGAAAACAGCTGGCTTCGGCCGGCTGTTTTTGTGCTTTCCACACTCGTCCACCAGCACCGCCGTATCGGTATAATGTTTTAGCGTTGGCAAAAATCCAACACATGCGAGCATGGAATAGCGCGTGATATGTCGAAAACACTCCGGCCTGCCTGCTCTGGTGTGATTAGCACCTACACACCGGCCGGGCCGTTGCGGATCGGGTCTTTCCAAGACACGGCAGCGTGAGCCAGTACGGAGTCCGGAGAGCGAGAGCGAAGCCGCCCAAGATTCTGTCTACTCCCGGAGAGGTATAAATGAGACGCTCGCTGTTTTCTGTGGTGCTGGTGTCGCTCGCCTCGCTGTCGCTCTTATTCTGCGCTGCTCCTGGCCTCCACGGCCAGACCTTCAACCTGCAAACCGGAAGCGAGCTCGTCACCTCCCTCGATGGCCTCTGGCGCTTTCATACCGGAGACAATCCCGCATGGGCCGACCCGAATTTCGACGATTCGCAATGGCCCCTGCTCCGCTCCAATGAGGACTGGGGCCAACAGGGCTATGAGAACTATGGCGGATTCGCATGGTATCGCTTCACCGTCGCGGCGCCTGAGGGTAGTAAGGACTGGTCCATCTACTTAGGCCCCATGGAAACGGGCTATCAGCTCTTCGTCGACGGACGTCTCTCAGGTTCATTCGGCCCAATCCTCAATTCTCTGAACTACACCGCTTCAAGCCGCGCCTTCGCCATATCCCGCGCCGGCTCCGGGCCGCATACGTTTCATATTGCCATCCGCGCGTGGCACGCTCCCGTCTGGGCGGATTATGCGCCGGGAGGGTTCTACGGTAGCAGCTATTTCGGGGATTCCAGCTTCATCGCGCAACGTGCGGCGACGGACAGATCGCTTCAGTGGAACGGGCTCGTCGATGAATACACATATGCCGTGCTCGGCACGCTCGTCGGTCTGGTCGTGCTCGTCTTGTTTTTCATCCGCCGCGAAGAACGTGAATATCTATGGTTCGCACTGCTTCTACTGGCGAACGCGATAGACATTGGATTAGGCATCAGCCGGCAACTTGCTCTGATCTCTTTTCCGGTCTTTGATTTTATCGATGGCTCAATGCAATCGGCTGCTCTCTTTACCGCTCTGGCTTTTTTCTCAGTCGTGCTGCGCGCCCCGCGTTCCAGAATCTGGTGGCTCGTCGCCGGCCTATTGCTCATCAATCCCCCAACGGTTTTTCTTTACGTCTTCAATATCAGCTCCGTGGGAATCGCCAGCCTGCTTGCCGCGCTGGCTGTGCTGCCTGCCACCGTCTGGATTCTCGTCACCCTGCTTAAGCGTGCACTCCAACGCGATCGCGATGCGCTCATCCTGCTTGTTCCCACCCTTCTCTGGCAGGGATTTCCCTTTATCGACAGCATCCTCATCATCACGTGGCAACTGGGCTGGCAGCGTTGGGCGGCACACTGGGTTTTCCCATTGCTCACCAAACCGTTCGTGCTGATGCCCGGTCCGGCCGCCGGTACAATCTTCATCTTTGCCCTTCTTCTATTTCTGATTCGGCGCTTCTCGCTCGCCCGGCAGGAGGAAACGCGCCTTTCCAGCGAACTTGAGTCTGCCCACGGCATTCAGCGCACGTTCGTGCCGCCCATTGCTGTTTCATTCAGCGGCTATGACCTGAATGGCCTCTCCCTGCCCAGCGAAAAAGTGGGCGGCGACCTGGTGGACGTAGT
>DASXZE010000245.1:0-10119 GCA_036502105.1 Candidatus Angelobacter sp.
CAGGTCTTTGTCAGAATGAGCGGTCCAGATCTTGGTGGGAGAAAAGCCGAGCGCATCCACGTTGACCATGGCTTCAGCGCGGTCCAACTGCGAATGTGTTAGGTGGCGCGCAAAAAACTCAGCGCCCGCCGGATCTTTACCGTCGTCTGCGAAGGCCACAAAAATAAAGCTGTGTTTTCGCTTCTTGCCCCGCAGGCTTTGGTAGATGACTGGCAAAAGTGATGCACCGCTCCAGTTATCCAAAGTGCTTTGTGCGGACGACGCACGCTCATAATGAGCGCCCACAATCACGGTATCGCCTGTGCCTGTTCCCAGCACGCAAACGATGTTGGGCGTTTCAGCGCCTTCTATTTTCTGTTCGAACAAAGAATTTCCACGGCATCCGGCTTCAGCAAAAAGCTCTTTCAGTCTGGAGACGCGGTCAGTATTCGTTCCCGGAATGCTCTTCATGCGTTCCAGAACCTGCGCTTTTTCGGCAGGATTAAATTGGACCTTCTGCGCAAGGCAGGTCCCGCAGAAGAATAAGCTAAAGACCGCGATCAACTGAGCCGTCCCGCGCATGGTCTGGCTATCTTACACAAGGCAGAGAGGACTCCACTATGACGAACTTTGCCATTCGCAGGCTCTAAGGCGTTTTATAAGAGAGCTTGTTGTCCGTCCGCTCAATATAGGCCCATGGGACTTCAGGATCGTGAGTAAAGATAGTTAGCCATTGCTCGGGAATGGCCTTGGCGTAATAGCGTTTGCGGTTCTCCAGTACTTCAAGCGGAAAGAGGTCATAGGCCATGGCCCAGGCTACATCCAGGTGCCAGGTGGTGGGAATAAGGTCTGAGATGTAACAGGCGGTCTTGCCGCCGCTGCGAATGAACACAGCCCACATGTTGCGCGTGTGACCGGGCCAGACTTCTACGGAAATCCCGGGAGCAATCTCCGCATTGCCCTCTATCAGCTGTAGCTGGCCGGAGTTAATCAGCGGATCATAGTTGTCACTGATGTAGCTTACGCGGTCGCGCTCTGTCTGCAGCTTGCCGTGTTCCCACTCGCCTTTAGGCGCAAAATATTTGGCGTTAGGAAATGTGGCCACAGCTTTCCCATCTTTATAGATAGTGTTCCAGCCGCAATGGTCGAAATGCAAATGCGTGTTGATGACGATATCAATTTCTTCCGGCGCGACATTGGCAGCGTGCAGACTTTCAAGCAGCTTCTCCTGCGGCAAAAAAAGGCTCTTGGTCTTTTCTGAGAGCTTGTTGCCGATACCAGTTTCAATCAGGATAGTCTGCTTGCCCGTCTTCACGATAATGGAATTGCAGCTTACGGTGATGCGGTTAAGGTCATCGGGCACAGTCTTCCGCTGCCACATAGTCTTGGGGATGATGCCAAAGAAAGCGCCGCCATCGCCCACATAGGTACCGTCTGAAACCACCGTAAGCTCAAAGTCACCTAGAGAGATAGATTGGTTCTTCACTGCTGTTGCTCCGTGTGTCTTTTATTCGTGCAGTCTTCACACTGTACGGATTTTATTCCGTACCCAATAGCTCGCGATGGAAATGTGAACGGATACGCGTGAACAGATGCACGCGGGTTCCCGGGCCGGAAATGCTGTGCGTCTTGCGCGGATAAATCTGCAAATCAAACTGCTTTCCGGCGTTGATGAAAGCATTAATCATCTGCATGGTATTTTGCATGTGAACATTGTCGTCACTGGTGCCATGCACTTCCAGCAGATGGCCTTTTAAGTTTGCCGCGTAAGTAATGGGCGAGCCTTTTTTGTAGCCTTCATCATATTGCGGCACCAGGCCGGCATAGCGCTCAGTGTAAATAGAGTCATAATCGCGCCAGTCAGTTACGGGCGCAACGGCCACGCCGGCCTTGAAGCGGTCAGTATGCGTCATGGCAAAGAGCGTCATGTAGCCGCCGTAACTCCAGCCCCACCAGCCCATGCGGGAGCCGTCGAGTTGTGGGAACTGCTGCAGCGCCTGGTCGATGGATGCCAGCTGGTCCTTCAACTCAACCTCGCCAAAATTGTGGATCAAAGTGGCGGCAAACTTTTTGCCGCGTGCGCCCATGCCGCGATTATCCACCACCAGCACGGCAATGCCATCGCGCATCAGAATCTCATTGAAGAGAAAATTCGCGCCGCCCCATGTGTCGCGGACGCTCTGCCCGTGCGGACCACCGTAGGGATTATTGAGTAGCGGAACTTTCTTGCCTTCACTATTCGGCGGCAGGTAAAGCAAGCCGCGTAATACGGTGCCGTCATCGGCTTTGAAGTCAACAAACTGCGGCGCGATCAAATGCATGGACTCAATGCTCTTGGATTTCCAGAACGTGTCGCAAGCGCCGCCTACCTGGCAGAACGCAAGCTGCGGCGGAATCATGAGTGATGAAAAATGATCGACAAAATATTTTCCATTCGGCGCCACGGCAGCGGTGTGCGTTCCGCCTTTGGTCAGGCATTGGAAGGCTGAGCCATCAAGTTTTACGCTGCATAGATGCCGCTGGCGATCGTCGCCGGCGTTGGTTTCTACAAAGAGCGTGTTGCTGGCGTCGTCAGAGCCTGCAATCTCAAAAACTTCAAAGTCGCCCTTGGTGACCTGGTTCACCAGCTTGGCGTCTGCCGCCATGGGATTGGCTTTATCAAATGAATAAAGATAAAGATGCGTGTGGCCATCGCGCCAGCTGGGCCAGGTGAACTTGTCGCCAGATTTCAGGAATTTGAGATTGTTGTCGGTCTCAATCCATGTGTCGCTTTTTTCAGTCAGCACCACGCGAGACTTGCCGCTGGCGACATCAACAAAATAAAGATCAAGCTGGTTCTGCGCGCGGTTGAGCACCGTGGCCCAGGCAATGCCGTCTTTGACCCAGCCAAAACGCGGAATGTACATATCCTTTTCGTTGGTCAGGTGGATCCACTTCACCGTGCCGCCACTGGCGCTTACGACGCCAAGCTGAACTTCAGGATTCGGGTCGCCAACCTTGGGATATTTCTCGTTGTAAACCGTGGGATGCTGCGGAATGTAATCCGTAATCGGATAGGTCGGCACTTTGGTCTGGTTCATCTGCAGCATCACGATCTTGCTGGAATCAGGCGACCAGAAATAATTGCTGCGCACGTCCAGCTCTTCGGAGTAGACCCAATCCACTTCAGCATTGAGCAGATTGTCAGTGCCGTCGCTGGTCAGCGCTTTCTCTGCGCCACCGTCAATGCCTTTGACCACCAGGTTGTGGCCGCGGATATAGGAGAGCATCTTGCCGTCAGTTGAAAACTTAGGATCGCCAGCCGACTCGCCGGGATTGCTGAGAGCTATGTACTTGCCAGTCGCGAGTGTGAAATACCAGAGTTGGCCATTGGAATCAAAGAGAAGATGCTCAGAGTCCGGGGCCCAGTGGTAACCAGCTACGCCATAGCGCGCGCGATTGTCTTTCTCGCGGTCATCCTTTGAGGTGGAAACCGGCGGCTTCATGGCGGTAATTTTCTCTGAGGCCACCAGGACCGCGGGCTTGCCTGAAGTCACGTCAATGTAATAAAGGTCGGCCTTGTCGCCGTGCTCCTGATGCAGAAAATACGAAACCTTCTTGCCGTCAGGACTCCACTGGATAGTGTCCGGCGCGCGGCCGGTAGATCCGGCAGAACCGTAAATGGATTCAACAGTTAGCTCTTGCGCGGTGGCGACGGCACAGACAAATGCAGCCAGAAACAGAGAAAGAAAAAGCTTCTTCACAGGCACGCTCCAAAGGGTGAGGTGAAACGGAGAAGTTTACCATTTGCCAACAGCGCGAGCTATTTACTGCAAAGGACGCGGAGGTCGCAAAGGAAAAAACGTAACGAAAAAAGTTCAAATTGGGCGCTAGACTAAGAGACCGAATACACAGGTTCCGTAATCCAACTCTGCTTTATAAGAAAAGCCCGGCTAACACCAAACTTTTGAAGACCGTGATTGAAAGCCTCCGCATAAGTGCTGCAGAATTTTTCTGATACGACGTTATCTTGAATAACAATGTATTCGCCGGGATGTGAACGAAACCACTCTTCACGATGCTGTTCAAATATTTTGAGTTCAGTTGAGAACAGGTTAGCAGGCATCATCTATTTCTTCTAAAGTCCTATATCTATTCTTCCATCTGCCTTTTCAACCTTCGCGATTCAGCCAGCAATCCCATGCTGTGCATGAGATGTTGCAGCGTCACGATTCCCACCAGGCGCTCTTCATCAACTACAGGAACCAGGCTTAAGCCGCGCGACGTCAACTTGCGGAAGGCCGAGCCGAGTGATTCTGTCCGTGTAGCAATTTCAAAGGCGCGGCTCATGGCTCCCTGGACGTAGCCATTTCCTTCAGAGCGCAGGCGGTCCACAATTGTCTGGCGGGTAATTACGCCAACCAGATCACCGCTGCTGACCACGGGAAAATCATCCTGCAAAGAGTGGACAGCTTTATACAGCGCATCTTCCAGCGTGTCCGCGGGAGAGAGAATGGAGAACTCTGTCAGCATGATGTCTTCCATTTGGACCGCATCGACCACCGACTGAAACATTACGGTGCGCTCTTCAATCTGCGCTGCCATAAAAATAAAAAACCCAACCAGCATCAGCCACTGGATATTGATGGCAGCGCCAGTCAGCATAAAGATTCCGGCAAAGAGATGCCCAAAACTCACTGCCCGGCGCGTAGCATGGCGAAATTCCATGCGCTGCGCCAGCCATGCACGCAGAATTCTGCCGCCATCGAGCGGGAAGGCCGGCAGCAGGTTGAAGACGCAGAGGCTCAGGTTGATCCAGAAGAAACTGATTCCCAGATGCGCAACAGTGACCAGCGGCGGCAGCCAAAGGTAGTGAAGCGGGTATCCCATGGCCAGGAAAGCCAGGGCCGTGGCGCCAGCCAACAGAGCGCTTACCAGTGGGCCAGAGAGCGCGATGAGCGTCTCACGGCGCAGATTACGCGCGCTTTCACCCTGAACTGCAGGATCAATTACGGCCAGCCCGCCAATGGGGAGCAGCACAAGCGCCTTGATGGGAAATCCCCGGCGCGTTGAAACCACGGCATGACCAATCTCATGCAGCAGGACTGACGCAAGAATCACGCCTGTAAGCTCAAACACCCGAGGGATGACCCGCGGGCCGCCTCTGCTCGTCTCAGTGAGCAACAGAAAAAGCAGCAGGGCCAAAAAGGTGAAGTGTATCCGGATTTCCAGTCCGCCAAATTTCGCGGTAAGTATTGACCAGTTTCTCATTGAATGTTGAATATTATTGCTGGGAACAACCCAAGCTGATTCTATACGTTAACTTTAGATGCTAATAAACTAGATGAGAAGCCACCGAATGAAAAGGCAGAGCACGGCCGCATGCGCATAATTGCAGGAAAATATAAAAGCCGCCGGCTGGATGCGCCAGCAGGCGTGCAGACGCGTCCAACCTCTGACCGGCTGCGGGAAACGCTTTTCAACGTGGTAGCGCCCAGCGTTGAAGGCTCTGTATGGCTTGATTTGTTTGCCGGCAGCGGCGCCATTGGGATTGAAGCCCTGAGCCGCGGCGCGCAAAGCGTTTCATTTGTGGAATCATCGGCGGCGGCAGCCCGGACGATCCGCAAAAATTTGCACACTCTGGAAATCGAAGAAGGCGCTGACGTGATTGAGCGTGATGTAGCTATTGCGCTGCGCATGCTGGATTCACAAGCTGTAGTGTGCGACTTCATCTTTTTAGATCCGCCTTACCGCAAATTGGACGACTATGAGCAGGTGCTGGGCTTTCTTTCGCAATCGCGCTTGCTGAACGCAGGAAGCCAGGTGATTGCCGAGCACGATAAACATTTTGATCCGGGTGACGCTTTTGGAGCACTTCTGCGATACCGCACATTGCGCCAGGGCGATGCGGTTCTAAGTTTTTACTCACGGAAGTAAACCTTGAACTTGCGCGCGTAACATCCGAAGACAGAGAGATTTTGCTTTGCTGCTCCTTCCAAAAAAACTAAATTGAGCGTCGACGGTTGGCACTGATACAGCCAATCAGCAATGAGATCAGGCGAGCTAAAGAGAAATCGCCTCTGTTCATGCCTATTTTCCACAACTACCTTAGAAAAACCCGCATAAAATCAGGCGAAAAAGCTTGCAACAACCCTTTGCTGATGTAATATACGGAATGAGCGCAGAAAACGCGTTCATATTTCAAAGCAAGTGCTCACAATTCAAGGAGGGAAGATGGCATCAGGCATGACCAAGACCCAACTCGTTCGCCACATGGCGGAGAAACTGGAAACGAACAACAAAACTGCGGCAACATTTCTGGAAACTCTGGCAGAAACCGCAATCAAAGAAACAAAGAAAAACGGTGTGTTCGTTATTCCTGGACTGGGGCGCCTGGTAAAGTCCAATCGCAAGGCCCGCATGGGACGCAATCCGCAAACCGGAGAGCCCATCAAGATTGCAGCCAAGACCGTGGTAAAGTTCCGCGTTGCCAAGGCCGTAAAAGACGTAATCGCTCCCAAGAAATAACTTCTGCTACCGCAGAAAATCTTCCACCAGGGCCAGCCAAAAGCTGGCCTTTTACCTTTTGCAGAACACTTTTATACCAGCCATAAAAAGAGGCAGCAAATCTTGGATCACTAGCCTCCGACAATCGCCTCCGCTTCAATCTCCACCAGCATTTCCGGAGCAATCAACTTTGAAATTTCCAGCATGCTGGTTACGGGGCGAATCTCGCTAAAAAATTCTCCGTGCGCCCGCCCAACTTTTTCCCAGTCGCCCGCAATGTTTATAACAAACATGCGCGTGCGCACCACATCTTTCATACTGCTGCCAGCCTGCTCCAGAACAGATTGGATATTCTTGAGCACCTGCACAGCTTGCGCATAGGCGTCACCCACGCCAACAATATTGCCACTTGCGTCGGTCGCAGTGGTTCCAGAAACATGAATCGTATTTCCCACGCGCACAGCGCGTGAGTAGCCGACGATCGGCTCCCATTTTGTTCCGCTGGAAAAATTCTGCCGCATTAGCGTGCTCCCTACCTTGATCTTGCGCGGCTATCTAAAACCTGGTTGACCAGCGCGTCGGCTTCCCGGTTGTACTCACGCAAAACGTGTTCAATGGAAAAATGCTCGAGCTTGCGCACCAGCACGCGTGCCTTTTCATAAAGCTCCAGCAAGCCCGGGCTCTTCACGCGATACTGGCCTTTCATCTGCTTCACCAGCAATTCAGAGTCGCTAAAAACTTTGAACGACAAATGTTTTTCCTTCACCGCAAACTCCAGCGCGGCCAGCAGTCCAGAATATTCAGCGTAATTATTTGTCTGCAGCCCCAGATAGTCTGAGAGCTCGGCAATCACCTCGCCTTTGGCATCGCGCACCACAACACCGTAAGCAGAAGGCCCAGGATTGCCGCGAGCGCCGCCATCAATGTGGGCTTTGATCGCCGGCGAGGCAGCGCGTGGCTTGGGTGCCTCGGCATCTCCGCCAAAAAGTGATTTCTGGGTCAACGTCCCTCCTCCAGCCGAATAGCCAGTCGCTCCGGCAGCCCAGCGGCAAAAATCTTTTCCTGCGCCAGCGCAATATCGTACGGCACGCGATAAAAAGTAATCACGCTAGCATCAGTGTCATAAATTAAGAATGCGGCCCGTGGATCGCCGTCGCGCGGCTGCCCCACCGAGCCCGGATTCACCAGATATTTTGTGTTCGGCTCCACTTCCAGCATAGCGGTCTGCCTGCCTTTGGCTGATTTGTACGCCGGAGGAAAAGTCCTGCCCTGCCCAGTTTCTTCCAGCAAAGAGCAGCGCTGCACGTGCGTGTGTCCAAAAAAAGTCAGCGGTGCCGCCGCCTCAGACAAAATCGTGTAAGCATCGTTCGTCATCAGAATGTATTCGTCTTCGTCCCGCGGCGAACCGTGCACTAGCTGCACATCGTCCATTGGCGCAACTGGACCATGCGGCAGCACGCGCAGAAATTGCAGATGATCTTCTGTCAGCTTTTCGCGCGTCCAGAGCGCGGCCAGCCCGGCAATCGGATTGAAATCACTCAAGTCACTCAGGCCAGAGCACGCTTTGTCATGATTGCCTCGGACAAAAATAGAGCCGAGTCCGCGCGCACGCGCAGTCACCTCATTCGGATTCGCACCGTAACCCACAATATCGCCCAGGTTGTAAACCTGGTCGTATTCCGGGGCAGCATCCAGGCAGGCTTCAAGCGCCTCAAGGTTTGCGTGAATGTCAGACAGAATTAGCAAGCGCACGTGCAGAGGCCCCTTAATAAGTGAACTGATGAGTGTAGCAATTTTTATGCAGAGACTCGCGCCCAGTGTCCCGGCGCAATCTCCCGCAATGGCATGGCGCTTGCCGGACGAGCGATTTTTTCTACCGTCGCCAGCGGCTGCGCACGGTCTGTCTTAAGCGTGGGGATGGCGCTGATCAAGCCGCGTGTATAAGCATGCCGCGCCGACGAAAAAATTCCCGCAACCGGCCCCATCTCCACAATCTCACCGGCATACATGACTGCCACCTGCTCAGCTACGCGCGAAACTACACCCAGATCGTGCGAGATAAACAGCACCGCCAGTTTGTGTTTTTCACGCAGCGCGGCCAGCAGTTCAAGAATTTGTGCCTGGATGGTTACATCCAGCGCGGTTGTCGGCTCGTCCGCAATCAAAAGCTGCGGATGATTCACCAGCGCCATGGCAATCATCACACGCTGGCGCTGTCCGCCAGAAAGCTGGTGCGGATAATCCCGCGCGCGCTTGTCCGGTTCAGGAATTGCGACTTCACGCAGCGCATCTACTGTTCGCGTCCACGCTTCAGCTTTGCTCACGCGATGATGAGCCAACACTGCTTCTGCCACCTGGTCGCCCACGCGCATCACGGGATTCAACGCAGTCATGGGCTCCTGAAAGATCATGCTGATGCGCGCGCCCCGTGTGCGACGCATCGCGTCATCCCTCAGAGCCAGCAGATCTTCGCCGGCAAAAGTGATCTTGCCGGTAGTCCGTGCCTGCGGCGGAAGCAAGCGCATAATCGCCAGAGAAGTTGCTGATTTGCCTGAGCCGGATTCACCTACCAGCCCCAGCGTGCCAGCTTCAGCAATTGAGAAACTCACGTCACGCACCGCAGCCACTGCACCACTCTGCGTGGCAAAGCTTACGTTCAGATGCTCGACTTGGAGAAGGGCTGGCACAAAAATCGTTTCTATTTTGAATTAAAATCCCTCAGACTGTCTTAAACTCTCATCATGACACAAGATGCCGAAGAACAATTCGCAGAAGACGAATGGAATGATGAAATTGCTCGCCGCATCAGGAAGCTTAATTCTGGCGAAGCAAAAACAATTCCTTGGGATGAAGTGAAACGTCAGATTGCAGATAAGCTCAAGCAAGCCGAATAAGTTTCTTTACGCGCTTACCTTATTCGCAGCAATCCCCGCCTCAACACCCTTCTGCATCGCCGCCATAAACGCCGGCTCTTCTTTCAGCAGTGCAGCGGTTGCTGTAGCGAATTCGCTTTCCAGGTTGAGCAGACCTTCTGCGGCCAGCTTCTGCGCCAGCGCCAGCATTTTCTCGCGAGAGAAATTTACATACTGGCAATCATAAGGATGCACCACGCTTACCGGCGCGCCTTTGCCTGTCTTTGCGCTGAGCCAGAAGACGCGGCGCTTCAACATCTCCAATACATCCTGCTCAGACTGTGTGGGGAACTGTATCTTCTTCGCGGCAAAGCTATAAAAACGGCTCGTCACGTGGACCGGCTGCAGCTTGCCGGATTTCACAAACGCAAGCTGGCCGTTATCAATCGTCTTGCGGATGGAATTCACCACCAGCCCTTCAGCATTTTCCGCGTCCAGCGAGCCCAGCGAATCTTTCATGGTCTGGGTCATGCCCACGGCAACTTCCACGTGCAGGCCATCTTCATTGCCCAGCAATTCTGCGCGGCCGTGCAGTATGTGCCAGTCAGCGCCGGAAGTGGAAGGATGAAAAGGCCATTTCAATTCAGAAACGAACACCGGCACGCCGGAAAGAGTTACAAAATGTAAAAGACGGTTTCCCATGGTTTAAACTCGCATCAATAATTTTAGATTCCCGATTTTAATACTATCGCTGCAAATCTCAGCGCGAAAAGCCATTCATTGAACTCTGCTGCTCAACTTC
>DASXZE010000246.1:0-8438 GCA_036502105.1 Candidatus Angelobacter sp.
TCCTGGGGCATGCTGATTACTTTTTCCGGCGGCGTTACGTTCTGGCTGATTTACGGCCTGCGTTTGTCTGCACCGCCCATTATTACGGCCAATGCAGTGACGCTCGCGCTGCTGGTGACGATCATCATATTGAAAATTCGTTATGCCGGGCGTTGAATTTGCTTTCATCTCAAGATCCGACGCGTCTCAGTTTCAAAATATCCAGAACACGGCCAACTGAAAATCCGCTAGAATATTGAGTGAACTCCTCCCACCATTTCATCCTGCTTTTTCTGGCTGCCACTGCCGGTGGACTTGTAAATTCCGTTGCAGGTGGTGGCGGGTTCATCGCGTTTCCTGCTCTGCTTTTTTCCGGCGTGCCTTCCATCAATGCCAATGCCACCGGAACCGTGGCTCTCTGGCCTGGAACGCTTGCCTCTACCGGAGCTTATCGCAAGGCGCTGAGCGCAGAGCTGCTTAAACGTATTCTGCCGCTGATCATCATTACGTTTCTGGGCAGCATTGTGGGTTCAATTCTTCTGCTCAAGACGCGCCAATCGACCTTTGACAAGATGATCCCCTGGCTGCTTCTCTCTGCCACGTTGCTATTTACTTTCAGCGGCAAGGTGACGGCCTGGGTCAATCGCCATCACAGCTCGGAAGGCGGGCCTTCAGCGGCGCAAGTGATTGGCGTCACGCTATTGCAGGCCGTTGCGGCGGTTTACATTGGATATTTCGGCGCTGGCGTGGGCATTGTGATGCTGGCGTTGCTCGCGATGATGGGCATTGAGAATATCCATAGCCTGAATGGACTTAAAACCCTGCTGGCTACCTGCGGCAATGCCATAGCGGTAATCGTCTTTATTATTGCCCGCGCCGTATTCTGGCCCCAGGCCTTAGTCATGATCTTTGGCGGAGCACTGGGCGGATACGTGGGAGCCTGGTACGCGCAAAAGATGAGTCCTAAAAGTGTGCGTTACGTGGTAATTACCATCGGCTGCAGCCTGACGGCCTATTTCTTCTGGCGGGTATATCTCCGCGGCTAAACTTTAGCTGCGAAAGAAGATGGCGAGCTGTTTCAATTTTGGCAATTCCGGCGATTTTGGCAATCTCCTTGGCCTTTCTCCGCGCCTCCGCGTCTCCGCGGTGAAAATTGATCTTCCGATGTCCCGATGTCGGCGATGACCCGATTCCAAGGTTGACCTCACGCCCCCTATCACGTTAAAATTACAGGGTTTGCCACTGGTGGAAATTCCTGCCTGTTGAGCATGGCTGCTAAGCAATCTTACAAGTCAATATAAGTCCTTTTAAGCCATGCGCTTTGAAGGGGCGATGGAGAGAGTATGTACGCGGTAATTCGCGCCGGGGGAAAGCAGTACCGCGTCGCACCCGGCGACGTTGTGAAAATGGAAAAGCTGCCTGCCGCCAATGGCGATACAGTGGAATTCAATGATGTGCTGGCTGTTTCCTCTGAACCCGGCAAAATCGGCCCTGGAGCCGGAGCTGTGGTCAGCGGCCAGGTAATGGAAGGTGGCAAGGCCGCCAAGATTCTGGTCTTCCACTTCAAGCGCAAAAAGCAATACAAGAAAATGTACGGGCATCGCCAGCCATTTACCGCAGTCAGGATCACTGAGATTGCCTTTGATGGCGAAAGCCACAAGGCTCCTGAGCTGCCGGCCCGCAAGCCCAAAAAGGTGAAGCCAGTAGCTGAAGCCGCAGAAGGCGAAGCCCCGGCAAAGTCTGCCAAGAGCAAAAGCAAGCCCAAGGCAGCAGCCAAAAAGCCCGCAGCCAAAAAAGCTGCCAGCAAGGGTAAGAAGAAATAACAAGATCAGCACAGGCGCGGCTTGACCGTGCCCTAAGAAAAATGAAAGGGCCCAGGCCCGAAATAAAGAAGGATATTTGTTATGGCACATAAAAAAGGTTTAGGCAGTTCCAGAAACGGGCGCGACTCTAACGCGCAGCGGCTTGGCGTAAAAGCTTTTGGCGGCCAGCTGGTTCCGGGCGGCACAATCATCGTCCGTCAGCGTGGCACACCGATTAAGGCAGGCTTGAACGTTGGTCGCGGCAAAGATGACACCCTCTTCGCCAAAGTCACCGGCACCATTAAGTTCGTTGACAAAGGCACCAGCGGACGTTACGTGATGGTTGAACCACACGAAGCCATAAAAGCTTAATTACAAATCTGAGTTTCCCAAAATTAAGTTCATTACATAAAAAGCCCCGTCAATTTGCGACGGGGCTTTTTATTTTGCAGGCTCAGTGCAAAACACAAAATCTTTAGTGCGTTAAGTAGACGGATGAGTCTTCCATATCTTCCGTGCCGGTGGCCGCCAACCACTTAGAGGCTGGCTTTGGTTTTATTTTGCGCATCAACGTGTGGTGCAGGTTTGCGGCGCTTCGCAAGCTGCTGCTTTCTCTGCGTGCCCACACCAGATGCAGGCCGTGTTGTGGTGGCAGCAGTTTTGTGCGCTGTTTTTGGGTGACGTACTTTTTGCGAAACATGCGCAGGCGCGGCATCGAAATGATCCGGGCTGACTTCGAACTGTGCAAATACTGGGGCGGTAAACAGCAAAGAAATGAAAGCAAACGATGCCACACTTCTAAAAGTTTTGAACATAACATTACCCTCTCCTTGTCTCGGAGTGATTGGTGGTTTGGATACGTCGACCGTAAGAATGAAGGGGGCATTCCAGAGCGACAGCATATTGCGAACCGGCTGCATGTCCCTGGTGATCAGGTTTCAAGCTGCCGGCATTTTCTATATTGTTTAGTGAATGCCCGGCTGCAAGCGTTACAGATTTCTTGCGCGAAAATCGTTCTCTGGTGATATTTCTCGCACAGGAATATTCTTTGATTAGGCAAACTTCATGTTGTATGTCACTCATCTTCCGAAACCGCCGCTGAACCAGTTTGTGGAACTCTTCTGGTTTTACGATGGCTTCCCTGCGCGCCAGCACAAGAAAGAGCGCCTCATGCCGGATGGCTCAGTTGAACTGGTCATCAACCTGAATGAAGATGAGACGCGCATTTACGATCGGGAAAACTTTGAGAAATGCGACCGCCTTCCCGGCTCTGTGTTGTGCGGCCCGCATTCCAGCTTCTTTGTGATTGATACGGCAGAGCAGGATTCCGTGATGGGCATCCACTTCAAGCCGGGTGGAGTGTTTCCTTTTTTTAAACTGCCGGCCGATGAGCTGCACAACATGCATGTCTCGTTAGGCGATCTCTGGGGCGCAGAAGCCGGATTCCTGCGCGAGCGTCTGCTGGAAGCGCCAACGCCGGAGATAAAATTTCAGATAATCGAAGAGTGCCTGCTGGCGCGCACAGCCAAGCCCATGGAGCGTCACCGCGCTGTGAACCATGCACTGGCTTTGTTCCGCAACATCCATACCGCACCTGCCATGGCCGATGTCTCAGACCAGATCGGCATCAGCTCGCGCCGCTTTATCCAGCTATTCTCAAACGAGGTAGGGCTTACGCCTAAACTCTTCTGCCGTGTGCGCCGCTTTCAGCAGGTCCTGCAGATACTGCGTGAAGGCACTGATTTTGACTGGGCAGAGATCGCCGCCAACTGCGGCTATTACGATCAGGCCCACTTTATCCACGATTTCAAGGCCTTTTCCGGTATCAACCCTACGACGTATTCTCTCCATAAGACCGAGCACCTGAACCACGTGCCTATTTCTGAGTAAAGTCTCAGGGTTCAAAATTAAACTCTAGAAAATCACCCTAAGGTCAAATTTTTACAATACAAGCAGCGCCGCATCAGACAGAATTGTTTCTGTGAGAAGGAGCAATCATGGCAAACAAGGTAAAACCAATTCCTGAAGGCTATTACAGTATTACCCCCTACCTGGTCATCAAGGGCGCTGCAGCGGCCATTGATTTTTACAAAGAGGCTTTTGGCGCCGTGGAAATCCTGCGCATGCCGCAACCAGACGGACGCGTGGGCCACGCAGAACTTAAAATCGGTAACTCAATCGTCATGATGGCGGATGAATATCCTGAAATGCAGGTGGTCGGTCCCAAAACGCTCGGCAATACTTCCGTGGGCCTGCTGCTTTATCTGGATGACGTGGATAAAGCCTTGGAGCGCGCCGTCTCTCTGGGCGCAACCATCAAAAAGCCAATCGCTGACCAGTTTTATGGCGACCGCACGGGCACCATCGAAGATCCGTTCGGACACAAATGGACCCTGGCCGTTCATATTGAAGACGTAACGCCGGAAGAGATGCAGCGTCGCATGGAAGCACAGGCCGGGAAATAAGGAGAACAATGGATGTCGAGCAGCGTGCCGTATAAGCCAGCTGGCTATCAGAGCGTAATTCCCTATCTACATGTAAACGGCGCGGCCAAAATGATTGCTTTCCTGAAAGAAGCTTTTGACGCGACGGAGATTGCCATCTATCCGCGCCCAGATGGGACGATTGGGCATGCTGCGCTCAGGATTGGCGATTCAGTCGTAGAGCTGGCGGATGGCGGCACAGAATGGCCAGCCATGCCCTGCGCTCTGCAGATCTATGTCCCTGACACCGATGCGGCTTACCATCACGCACTCAAAGCCGGGGCGAGCTTGCTGCAGGAGCCTGCGAACCAGTTTTATGGTGATCGCGTGGCCAGTGTGCGCGATAGCTGCGGCAATAACTGGTACATTGCCACGCAAATGGAAGTCATCAGCCGGGAGGAAATCGAGAACCATCTGGCCGCCATGAGCAAGCCAAAGGAATGACCATTACCGCTTTAAGCCTGAGCCTCGCCTTTCGCGGGGCTTTCGCATTTGCGGCGAATCCCCCAGCCTGACTGTACAATCAAATGGACAGCATGTTTATTGATGAAGCAATCATTCGAATTAAGGCCGGCAACGGTGGCAACGGCTGCATGGCCTTTCGCCGGGAAAAGTTTGTTCCGCGCGGCGGACCCTCGGGCGGAGACGGCGGCCACGGCGGCGATATTGTTATGGAATCCAGCGAGCGCCATAACACTCTGGTCCATTTTCGCTTTAACCCGGAGTACAAAGGCGATCGCGGACGCCACGGCGAAGGCTCCAACTGCACCGGCAAAGACGGTGAAAGCATTGTCCTGAAAGTGCCGGTCGGCACTATTCTTTACGATCAGACCACGGGCGAGAAAGTCCATGATTTTTCTCATCCTGATGAGCGTGTGATAGTCGCGCACGGCGGCCGCGGCGGCCGCGGCAACCAGCACTTTGCCACCAGCACACATCAGGCTCCCACGGAGCATGAGCCGGGCTACCCTGGAGAAGAAAAAACTCTGCGGCTAGAGCTGAAGCTGCTCGCAGACGTGGGACTGGTTGGCTATCCCAACGTGGGCAAGTCAACTCTGGTTTCTCGAATCTCAGCGGCCAAGCCCAAAATTGCCGACTATCCGTTTACCACTCTTCAGCCGAACCTGGGCGTGGTGACGATTGGCGATTCGCCGCACGAAGACAGTTACGTAGTCGCGGATATTCCTGGCTTGATTGAAGGCGCGCATAAAGGCACCGGCCTGGGAATCCAGTTTCTGCGGCATATTGAGCGCACACGGGTACTGGCGCACTTGATTGATGTTTCTGATTCCAGCGGACGCCCTGACGTGTTGGCTGATTTCAAGGTCATCATGGACGAGCTAAAAAGCTTTGGCGCTGACCTAGAAAAGAAGCCGATGGTGGTGGTGGCGTCAAAGATTGACGTTGCCAATCCGGAAAAGCTTGAGGCTCTGCGCAAGCTCTGCAAAAAGAAAAAGCTTGTGCTGTATGAAATATCTGCCGTGACCGGCAAAGGCATTCTTGAACTGAAGTATGCGCTGGGCAAGCGAGTAGCGGCAATCCGGGCGGGCACCTTTGCTGAGGACCATCCACCCGCTCCCGAGCCGGTTCGCTCAGCGCGCAAAGCCAAGAAGAAGGAAGAAAACAGGAAGCGCGTCTCAAAGCAGCGGATGTTCAAGAAAAGGCAGTCGCGGTAAGCGCATGAAGATTGCTCTATTCGGCGGAACGTTTGATCCGGTGCATCTTGGCCACTTGGCGGTGGCGCGAGCTGCCGCGGAGAAATTTGGCCTGGGCCGCGTGTACTTTACGCCCGCCGATATTCCGCCGCATAAGCAGAAAAAAAAGCTCACAGATTTTCAGCATCGTTTTGCCATGCTGGCACTGGCCACGGCCGAGGATCCACGTTTTGTCCCGTCATTATTGGACGCGCATACCGGGCAGCCGAATTATTCCATCAACACCGTGCGCCGGCTCAAAGGCATGCTTAAGAAGACAGACAAGCTGTATTTTCTGATCGGCATTGACGCATTCAAGGACATCGCCACCTGGCGGCAGCCGGAAGAATTGCTGGCAGAAGTTGAGTTCATTGTCGTCAGCCGCCCTGGATATTCGCTGGCAGATGTAGGCCGCGCATTGCCGCAATCGTTGCGTCCCACAGATTTAATGTTGCGGGCGTTGGCACACAAAAACGGGCGCCAGCAACAAAGTGATGGAACAATTGCTGTGATGGGCGCGACAGTTCATTTGCTGGGTGAAGTGCATGAGAAAGTTTCTTCCACACAGATTCGCGCCGCAGCGAACAAGCCAGTAAAACATGTGAGCCGCCATGTGCCACAGCTGGTGGCGGAGTACATAAAGAAAGAGCATCTTTATACAGGCGGCAGCAGCGCGGAAAGAAACGGCGCTGGTACCGACAAAATGCTATCTTTTCAGGATGCCCCGCAGCATGGGCATGCAGGCAGGAGCCATAAGAACGGATGAGTTTACAGACCAGACAGCAAGTTGCGCGCGCGGTTAAGGCCATTGAAGGCAAGAAGGGCGAAGATATCGTCATTCTGGAAATGGACAAAAACAGCGGAGCATTCACAGACTATTTTATTGTCTGCTCCGGCACCAATCCCCGGCAGTTGCAGGCCATTGCCGATGACGTGCAGAAACAGATGCAGGAAATTGGCGAGCGCCCCGCCAGTATGGAAGGTTACAACCAGGCAGAGTGGGTGCTTCTGGATTATGTCGATTTTGTGCTGCACATCTTCTCGGAGCGGGCGCGCAAGTTCTATGATCTGGAGCGCCTGTGGAAGTCAGCCCGCAAGCTGACGCCCGCAGACCTGGCCAAGGCTGAGCCGAAGAAGCACCCCGCTGCGAAAAAGAAGGCTGTCGCAAAAAAGCCTGTCGTTAAGAAAAAAGACGAGAAAAAAGCCAAGAAAAAAGCTGTGAAGAAAGCCGCCAAGAAGAAGCCGGCGCCGCGCAAAGCCGTTCGCGCCAAGGTGGTGAGCAAGAGTAAAAAGAAGGCGCGGAAATCGCGGTGAAGCTACAGATCGCATGGATAGGTAAGACAAAGTCAGGCAAAACAAAAGAGTCTGCCATTCGCGGACTCACAGACGAATACTTGACGCGTATCTCACGTTACGTGGGTACTGAGTCGCACGAGATGAGCAGCGAACCAGCGTTGCTGGAGCTGGCTGCCGGAACCACCGGACGGACCGCTCCGGTGCTCGTTTTGCTTGACGCTCGCGGCCGGCAGTTTACCTCAGAAGAGTTTGCCGAGCTGCTGCGCGACCAGCAGGATCGCGGCACGCAGAACCTGTTTTTCGCCATCGGCGGCGCGGACGGATTCAGTGACAAAGCTCGCGGCGAAGCCGATTTGATCCTGTCTTTCGGCAAAATGACCCTGGCCCATGAGCTGGCGCGGGTTGTCCTGCTGGAACAAATCTACCGGGCATTTACAATCTTAAAGGGCCATCCGTACCACACGGGCCATTAAATATGGGCGACGTTCACAAAGGTCTAATCATCGTAAATACTGGGCCGGGCAAGGGTAAAACCACCGCTGCCATGGGCACGGCGTTGCGCGCTGTGGGCAACGGCATGAAGGTCCTGATGCTCCAATTTCTGAAGGGCTCATGGCATTATGGCGAACTCGACGCCGTAAAGGCCTTTGGCGATAACTTCATTATGAAGCAGATGGGACGCGGCTTTGTGAAGGTGGGCGGCGCGGAAACTGACCCTGAAGACGTACGGATGGTGGAAGCTGCATGGCTGGAAGCGCATGAGGCGATTGTCTCCGGCAAATGGGACCTGGTGGTTTTGGACGAGATCAATTACGCCATTACTTATGGCATGCTCGATCCAGCCAAGGTGGTGGAGACTCTAAAGCAGAAACCGGATAGTGTGCATGTAATCTTGACGGGACGCAATGCACATCCGACAATTATTGAACTGGCCGATACGGTCACGGAAATGAAGCAGGTAAAGCACGCCTATGAAAAAGGCGTGATGGCGCAACGCGGCATCGAATATTAAGTGCGGCTTCATGAATGAAGGAAAGGTGAGCAATCTTGGCGTGGTTTAAACGGGAATCCAGTGAGATACAGGCGAATGAAGAAAAGCGCGTTCGCACAGAAGGCCTGTGGGTCAAGTGCGAAGGCTGCCGGCAGATCATCTGGAAGAAAGAGCTGGAAGACAATCTAAATGT
>DASXZE010000247.1:0-22751 GCA_036502105.1 Candidatus Angelobacter sp.
TGAGCAAAAGAACCAAGCTGATCCTCGCATTGCTGGTGGTTGCCATCGCCGCACTGGTCGGATACAAAGCCTACAGTGCGCACGTTGCGGCTTCAATTCCCGTTGCCACGCCAAACACAGCCGCGCGTGAAGACCTGCAAAAGTTTATGCAGGCCCGCGTACACCAGGAATATACGTTCCTGAGCTTCACCATCTGGCATGACCGTCCATTGACTCCGGCCAAAATGGATTCCATTGTTACCTCTTCCAGCAAGATCATGGAGATGGCGAAGGACCTCAACAAATACGAAGCCACTTACAAAGACCAGGGCTGGAGCAGTGATGACATGCAATTCTTTGACGACAAGCGCATGCAGCTCTCGCGAGTGGCCGAAGAACTCAACCACGCGGCGCAGAAGCGCGACTCAACGGCCGTGATCAACTTTTTCATGCATCTGGATAGCACCTGCCAGAGCTGCCACAAACGTTTCCGTCCTGAACTGCAGTGGATCTAGGTTCTTTAGATCTTGGTTCAGTGACACAGAAGAAATGATCTGAAGAAATACCGCGGATAATCTTTTTTGACGGATTCGGTTGCGTGTGAACACTACCCGATTTAGATTTGGTGGGTTCGCATTCATAAGGTTCGCGCCCAGCCGAAGGGATTATCGAATGAAGGTTGTTTTATCAGCATTACTTCTGTTTTTTTTAGCGCCATTTGTTTTCACCCAGACCGCTGCTCCGCAAGCCGGCAGTGAATGGAAATTCGTGGTGTCCGGCGATTCGCGCAATTGTGGCGACGTGATCATGCCCGCAATTGCCGCAGGCTCCATAAAAAATCAGGCAGCGTTTTATATGCATCTCGGCGATCTGCGCGCCATCTACGCCGCAGACGAGGATTACCGGAACGCTCCTGAGCATCGTGGCAAACCAGTAGATAAAGACGAATATCTCAAAGACGCGTGGGACGACTTCATCCAAAGCCAGATTGTTCCGTTTGGCGCCATACCATTTTTTGTGGGTATTGGAAATCATGAGACCATCGCGCCCAAAAGCCGCGAGCAGTTTGCCGCGAAATTTGTCCAATGGCTCGATGCTCCGCCGCTCAAGAAGCAGCGCCTGGCCGACGATCCCAAAGACACAACCGCCAAAACCTACTTTCACTGGATTCAGGGCGGAGTGGATTTTATCTACCTTGATAACGCCACGCATGACCAATTCTCTCCTGAGCAGGTGAGCTGGCTGGAAGGCGTAATAGAGAGAGCTGCCGCAAACTCTGCCGTGCACTCAGTGGTAGTGGGCATGCACGCCGCCTTGCCGGATAGCATTGCCCACAGCCACAGCATGAACGATTCACAGCAAGGACTGGAAAGCGGCCGCCATGTTTACAACGACCTGATGGCCTTCAATAAGAAGACAAAAAAGAACGTGTATCTGCTGGCCAGTCATTCGCATTTTTATATGAGCGGTATTTTCAATTCTGATTACCGCAAATCACACGGCGGAGAACTGCCCGGCTGGATCGTGGGTACGGCCGGCGCGGTGCGCTACGCGCTGCCCCCGGATGCGATGGAAGCGAAAGATGCGCGCACCAAGATTTACGGCTATCTGCTGGGGACGGTCCACCCTGACGGCGCAATCGATTTTGAGTTTGAAGAAATCAAAGTAGGCAATATCCCAGCCGCCATCACCAAGCGATATACGCCGGAACTGGTTGATTTCTGCTTCAACAAGAACACAGCATTTTCAGAAGAACAATAGGCATTTGGAGATCGGGGACTCTATGCTCACTAGAAAGGCGTCTGGATTTTTTTGGGTTTCATTTTTTGGGTTTCAAATGACCGCGAAGAAAAAAGTTTTCTTGTTTTTGTTAGAAAAAATCTGATTTCGCAATTTTGATAAAAAACGCTCTACCACAAAAAAGTGCATTTTTTTGTTGACTTTACAACACCGGTACATCAATATCTTGTATGTAAGTAAGTAACGGTACCATTCATAGGGTTATGAATGAGGTCGGGTTCCAGGGACTTAAATTCTTCAAGGAGGCATAAACATCATGGCAACCAAGAAAAAAGCAGCTAAGAAAAAAGCAAAGAAAAAGTAGTTGATGTCGCGGAGCAAAGTCTCCGTGAAACTTAAACAAGGGAAAATAGTTATGACGGGGTGTTCATGGGAACACCCTTTTTTATTTGGTAAATTGCGTGTCCGCGCGTGCAGAAAAGCCGCTTTAGCCGCCCGGCAAGACCAACCTCATCGGCGCAATCAGCTTCTAAATTTAAATATCCATCAGTGCATCAGTGAATGAACAGTCTACGCACCGCGCGGGGACGCACTTTTTGTTGAACGCGCTTCAATTTCAGGGACAGATTTTTCAGAACCAGATTTTCAAGATCAGGGTTTCAAGACCAAGACGAACGACGAATGCAAGCACGCGTGAGCTTCACGTACAATTCCAGTCATAATCCAGACGGCAGTTCTTAAAAACGCGGTATTCCTGAAATAGCGTCTCTAAAATAAATGGCGTTTCTAAAATATTGATCTCCAAAATGAAAATTCTCAAAACCCTGAAAATACGGAAGCCAATTGTCACCGCTGTTGCGCTCTGCCTTGTAATCGCCATGTCCGGCCGCGCCCAGACTGACGCAGGAAAGCCTGACGCGGAAAAAACTGGCTCGCCCAATGCGGATGAGGTTCTTTCCTTCCTCAATCAGACTATTGTGTGGTCAGGGCAGCTGGCTACGCAGCAACAACTGGTGAGCGAGCCGAGCGATGCCGTGTTTCTGAATGACAGCCGGCAAGTTTCCAACCAGGCTGTGGGGCTCGCCTTTGACTTTGCCCGCGCGCGCGCGCAGGCACTGGCTGCGCAGTCCACCGCAAGCGCCGCCGGCCAGCCGCAGGCGGCTTCGCAATATCAAAGGCTGATTGATTCAGCGAACAAAGCGGATGACAAAGTAAAGCAGGCGCAGAAAGATCTGGACGCCCTGCGCGCGCAGCTAGCCAACGCCACGGGAAACAAACATCGCGTGCTGCAGGCAGCGGTTGATGAATCTGAGAGCGAGCTGGAACTTTTTCAGGCGCGTCGAGACGCTCTGCGCAACATGCTGCAGTTTGCTACCGGCAAGTCGGCGGGCGGGGTGAATTCTGGAAACCTCGTCTCCCATGTAGAAGAGTTGGCGCGCACGGTGCCGGCGGCATCCGCCAGCAGCAAAGACCAGGCCGATGCCAATAACAAGTCAGCCAATGCGGCTGCCGCGGCGTCGCGCGATAGAAAAGAAGAGCCCAACGGGCTTTTCGCTTTGGCTACCGACCTGATCTCGCTTCGGCGCAAAATGCACGCGCTGGAAGACAATCTTCATCAAACGGACCTTCTGATTCAGACCGCAACGAATCTGCGTACGCCGCTGCTCGCGGAAATCAAAGATCTTACGCAAAAAGGCGACCAGGTTTCCGGCGAGCCAGATTCGCAGGACACCGCCGCGCTGGCCGAGCAGCGCAAAGAGCTGGATGCAGTCACGGCCCAATACAAACAGCTTTCCGCCACTTTGTTGCCGCTAGGGAAACAAGGCATTTTGCTGGATGTTTATAAGCGCTCCACAAAAAATTGGCATGACTCGGTGGAAAGCGAATACCAAGCTGAGCTTAAAGGTTTGCTGATACGCCTGGCGGGGCTGGGTGTAATTCTGGCCGTGGTGTTTGGCATATCTGAGCTCTGGCGGCGGGCCACCTGTAAATACATCACTGACGTACGCCGTCGTTACCAGTTTCTGCTGATTCGCCGGATTGTTCTCTGGTTTTTGATCGCCATCATTATTGCCAGTGCCTTTGCCAGCGAACTTGGCGCGGTCACAACTTTTGCAGGACTCATGACGGCGGGCATCGCCGTGGCTTTGCAAAACGTGATTCTCTCGATTGCCGGATATTTTTTCCTGATCGGCAAATACGGCTTGCGCGTGGGCGACCGCGTGCAGATTGCAGATGTGACTGGCGACGTGGTGGATATCGGCCTGGTGCGCATGCAACTGATGGAAATCACACGCGGCCCTGCGCCGCTACCTACCGGACGCGTGGTGGCTTTTTCCAACGCCGTGGTTTTCCAGGCCAATGCCGGCATGTTCAAGCAGATTCCAGGAACCAGCTTTCTCTGGCATGAGATCACGCTCACACTCGAACCCAACAGCAACTATCGCCAGGTGGAAGAGCGGGTGATGCAGGCCGTAAACAAGGTCTTTACCGAATATCGCGACCAAATGGAGCAGCAGCGGCGTAACGTGGAGCGCTCCATCAACTCCACGCTTGCTACTTTTGCTCCGGAGGGCCGGCTGCATCTCACGCAAAGCAGCCTTGAGGTAGTGGTCCGCTATCCCGTGGAACTGGGCAATGCCGGTGAGATTGATGACAAGATAACGCGGGAAATACTGAACGCCATTGAAAATGATCCCAAACTGCGTTCCCAGGTTACCGGTATTCCGTCTATAAAGGCGGAAGAACAGCCAGCAACTCCAGCGCCAACTCCGTCAGCTCCGGTTAAAAGTTAAATCGGCACTGTTGTGGGTCATGGACAGTCATGGACAATAGGGGGAAAATCCGTGTAAGTTGGGTGCGCATCCAACCTGCGGGTAAGGGATAATAAGGAAGCTTTCGCGGATAAAGCGCGTCAAAGGCTGCAGGTTTCAGAATATCCGCGCGGTGGCTCAGGAAAAGAAGCCTGGAGGAAAGCCGTGAAGACCGTCTTTGTAATAGGCGCGGGGCCAGCAGGAATGTTTGCCGCCCAGAAGGTTGCCCAGGGCGGTCATGAAGTCATCATTTTGAACCGCGACATCAAGCCCGGCGGCCTCGCTGAATACGGCATCTATCCCACCAAGGACAAAATGAAAATTGGCCTGCGCAAGCAGTTTGCCAAGGTGCTGAGTTTGCCTAACGTGCATTATTTTGGACACGTGCCGGTGAGTGGCCAGTCCGCTGTTTCCATTCCAGACTTGCAGCAGTTCGCGCCTTCAGCCATTGTGTTTGCCGTGGGCGCACAGGGCACAAAAAAGCTGGGACTGCCGGGCGAAGAAGTTCGTGGCGTGTATGCCGCCAAGGATTTTGTTTATAGCTATAACCTGCTGCCGCCGTTTACCTCGCACGATTTCTCCACCGGCAAGCGCGTGGCGATTGTGGGCATGGGCAACGTGATGGTGGATATCGCGCGCTGGCTTTTGCTTGACGCACCGCAGAAAACCGCGGAAGAAGTAGTGGTGGTGGCGCGCCGCGGCCCGTTCGAAGCCAAGTTCGACCAAAAAGAATTTGATTACATTGAAGAGTTTCTTGATCGCCAGGCCTTTGACGAAGAGCTGCAGCGCATACAGCCGCTGCTTTCTGCCGTTGGTCAGGATGTGAGCAAGCTGGCACAAGAAACGTTCCCCATATTGGCAACGCCAGCGGCGGAGCATCCGGCGGGCAAGGCCCGGCTGCGTTTTAGATTTCTGTGCTCACCGCAGGCGATCCATGCGGATGCCAGCGGACGCATTGACCAGCTCAACGTGGCGGAAAATATTTTGTTTGAGCGCGATGGCAGCATGGCCTGCAAAGCCACGGAGAAGAATGCTGACCTGCCTATCGGCACAATGATTTTTGCCATCGGCGATGTGGCAGACCCAGTGCTGGGACTGCCTTACAGCCGAGACAGCTATGTCATCAACCCTGACCAGAGCGATCCCGCACGCGCAGCGTATGAGTTGTTTGATCCGCAAAGCGGCAAGGTGCTGGAAGGAATGTATGCCGTGGGCTGGGCACGCAAAGCCAGTGATGGACTTGTGGGCATTGCCCGGCATGACGCTGAAGTGGGCGCCATGCACGTGCTCAAATATCTGGAGACAGCGCAAGAGAGCAAGGCAGACGCCGCGCAGCTCCAGGATTTTCTTGCACGCAAAGGATTGCAGATTGTAAGCAAGGCCGATCTGGAATGCCTGGGGCGAGCCGAAGAAAAAGAAGCGCAGAAGCGTGGGCAACTATGGTTCAAGTTTGCCGAAGATGACGCCATGCTGGCGGCCATTGAAGCCGAGAAAGCAAAACCCGTAACAGCTTGATTCTTCCTGCTACTCACGAATAGAGTCTTGATAGATGCCCAACTGGGACCCAAATTTATATCTGAAATATGCCAATGAGCGCGCGCGCCCTGCGGCTGACCTGATCGCGCAAATTCCTTTGGCGTCTCCGGTACGGATTGTTGATCTAGGCTGCGGCCCCGGAAATAGTACAGAGATGTTGCAGCAACGCTGGCCCAGCGCCTCTATTACCGGCGTTGATAACTCACCAGAGATGCTGGCCAAGGCCAAAGCGAGCCATCCGCGAGGGCAGTGGGTTTTGTGTGATATTGAAACCTGGAAGCCGGAGACGGCCGTCGACCTGGTTTTTTCCAACGCAGCTTTTCACTGGGTGCCGGGCCATGCCACTTTATTCCGCAACCTGATCAACAGCGTTGCCGCGGGCGGCGTGCTGGCGGCGCAGATGCCCAACAACTTTCATGGTGCGGCGCATACGGTATTGCAGGAGGTGGCGTTGAGCGGCGATCCGCGCTGGGCCAAGGAAATGGAATCAGCATCTGGCAGTTTTACCGTACAGTCACCGGCTTTTTACTATGATGTTCTGCGCAAACACGCCAGCCGCGTTGACATATGGGAGACCGAATACCAGCATGTAATGGATGGGCCCCGGGCCATCTTTGACTGGATTCGCAGCACGGGCATGCGCCCCTATCTTGATCGACTCCCGGATCCCGAACAGCGCCAGCTTTTTGAAGAGATGTGCCTGGAGAGATTTCAGGAAATGTTCCGGCCCAACGACCAGGGCAAGGTGCTGTTTCCGTTTCGCAGGATGTTTATTGTGGCGCATCGATAAACGCAGCAAGCAGCCGTACTAAATTAGCTGACGCGAGGATTCGTTTGATCAGAAAATCTGGATTGCAAATGGGCGGGGCTCTCTTTATTTGTTTGACCGCAGTTTGTGTGATCGCGCTTTCATCTGCAGCCTCAGCGTCGGTCCACAAAATTGGCCCCAATCTTTACGCTTATATCTCTGAAAACGATTCCAGCGCCAACTCAACCTTTCTGGTCAGTGAACAGGGCATTCTGGTGGTGGATACGGGATTGAATGAGCAGGAAGGTCAGAAGCTGCTGAATGAGATCCGCAAAATTTCTCCTGCTCCCGTGCGATGGATTGTGAACACGCATTACCATCCTGACCACCGCGGCGGCAACAGCGTGGTGGGCCCGCATGCGCTCATCATCAGCACAGATGAAACCAGGGCAGCGGTGTTGCGTTCCCAGAATGATCCGGATGTCAAAAGCAAGGGGGAAACTACGCCACAGTTTCAACTCAATGAAACCGCTCGTGGGCTTACGCTGTTTGTCGGCAAGCACCCAGTTCGTATCGAGTATCTCGGCCCGGCGCATACGCGCGGTGACGTTGTTGTTTATTTTTGGGATGAACATGCGGTCGCTACTGGCGATTTGTTTCTAACTAATTCATGTCCTGCAATGGACGACGGCGACATGGAAAACTGGATCGTGGCGCTTGATCGGATTCTGGCATTGCCGGTGGAGCACGTTGTCCCTGGCCACTTTGAGTTGGCGACGAAAACTGAATTGCAGAGCTTTCGCAATTACCTGGCTGAACTGCGCGATCAGGTTGCACGCATGTATCACCAGGGAATGCCGTTAGATCAGGTTCAGAAGCAGTTGGATATGCATGCCTATAAAACTTTTCGCCAGTATCCGCAATATGAAGCCACGTTCAAAGACAACGCAGCGTCTTACTATCATCAATTAGAGCAAGCCAAGCCGCAGCGTTAGTAGCTCGGGAAGATGTTCGTCTGCGTGTCCTTTGGTTTAGCGGTTCCCGCCGCACTCCACTTACAATAGCTCTTATGCCTGAGAGTCCTATTCAACCTACTCCACGCTCGCGCTGGCTGGCGCTGCTGCCCGGTTTGGCGATTGGCGTGGTCGTCGCACTTTTGTTTGCCGTGCTTATGGCGCGGGTGCAAACAGGCCCGCTGGCGGCGCTGTGGTCTGCCTTAAGTGGACGCAACACGCACATCACTAGTGAAGGCAGCGTGATTGAGCGCATACAGAAATTGCAGCGCATGGAAACCGTGGTCTTCAACATGGACAAGATCGTGACCGGCGAGAAGGACAATCCAATGCTGCCCGATTTTATTGCCGGTGACCGGTTGATGATGATTGTCCACGGGCAGGTTGTGGCCGGCATTGATTTCACGCGGCTGAAAAGCGATGACATCAAAATTCAGGACAAAAATATTCATGTCCACCTGCCGCCTGCGCAGATTCTGATCACGCGACTGGATAACGCCCGCACCAAAGTTTATTCTCGCAATACGGGAATTCTGGTCCGCGTAGACCCAAATCTTGAGTCACAGGTGCGCCAGGAAGCCGAAGGCGAGCTGCTGCAGGAGGCTGCCGTGGGCGGGATTCTGAACAATGCGCGCGACAATGCGCGCGCAACCGTTGCCACTCTTCTGCTGGGTTTGGGATTTGAGAAAATAGAAGTGGATTGAAACTTGCGAAACTCCAACCAAGTTAACACCGATTCATGAAATATTGATTCGCGACAATGAAAGGCGCAAATGGAATACACCAACCTGGGTTTGACTGGCTTAAAAGTTTCTCGCATATGCCTGGGCTGCATGACGTACGGCAGCAGCCAATGGCGGCAGTGGGTGCTGGATGAAGAAGCGGGCCGGCCTTTTATAAAAGAGGCGCTGGAAAAAGGCATTAATTTTTTTGACACCGCTGACATGTATTCGCTGGGCAAGAGCGAGGAAGTGCTGGGCCGCGCGCTGAAAGAGTTTGGACCGTCGCGAGACCGGTTGGTGATTGCCACCAAAGTTTTCTTTCCGCTGGGCGACGATCCCAATCAGAAAGGACTTTCGCGCAAGCACATTATGCACGCCATTGATGACAGCCTGCGCCGCCTGGGTACGGACTACGTGGACCTTTACCAGATCCATCGCTTTGATCCAGAGACGCCGATTGAAGAAACGCTGACGGCTCTGCATGACGTGGTGAAGGCAGGCAAGGCGCGATACATTGGCGCTTCGTCAATGTTTGCGTGGCAGTTTGCGCAGATGCTCAGCACATCTGACAGTCTTGGCCTCACGCGTTTTGTGACCATGCAGAACCATTACAACCTGGTTTATCGCGAAGAAGAGCGTGAGATGATTCCGCTGTGTGAGTCTGAAGGTGTGGGATTGCTGCCGTGGAGTCCGCTGGCGCGCGGCTTGCTGGCGGGAAATCGCAAAACTCAGACGCTGCGGTCCAGGGAAGATGATTACGGCAAAAAACTATATACGCAGGAAGCGGATGATCGCGTGGTGGACTGTGTGGCGGAGGTAGCTAAGGCACGCGGAGTGCCGTCGGCGCAGGTGGCGCTGGCATGGCTGCTGGGGAAATCTCAGGTCACTGCGCCGATTGTTGGAGCTTCAAAGCCGCACCATCTGCAAGATGCCGTGGCTGCGGTGGGCTTGAAGCTTACACAAGAAGAGATTGATAAGGTTGAATCCGTGTATGTGCCGCATCCGGTGCTGGGACATCACTAACTGCAGCGCCGCAAATGTCAGGCACACCCATAGTCCAGAGTTCGCGGCTGGCGCGAACCCCGTGACCCATTTTGAAAATGTAAAACCTGAATGACGTACTAGCGGCTTTTTCTGCCCAGCAGCCAGCCAGTAAGAATACCCACGGCAAATGCGCCCGCGGCAACCGTGGCGACTGAAGTAATGGGCCGGCGTTTTACCTGCTTGCGGACATCGTCCAGCCGGTCTTCAGTCGCTGCTTTTGCGCGACGCACGGTGCGACCCAGATCGTCATAGGTTTCGTCCAGGTGCTCTTTGACCTTGGCAGAAAGATCTCTTGCCTTTTCGGCGATTTCAGCCACGTTCTCTCTTACCAGTGTTCCCATCCGTGCAATGTTTTCAGCATTCATTCAAATATCCTCCTGCGCGGTAAATTGCGCTGGCCGAGTGGTATTCACTTAGATGCAGTGAACAAAAACGCGGCGGAACTCCCGGAGTCAGCGCCTAAAATGCACTTAACCCACTAACACTATTATGACAGAGATAAGAGATTGCAGAGCGGCTGGCCGGGGCTGTTGAAGAGGGCTGCTCCGCAGGATGAGTAATTTCCAATCTCAGTGCTGCGCGCCAGAATTCTGGGCACAGCCGTTCGGAATAATGTTGGCGGCTAATTTAGATTGGAGCGCAAAAAGAAAAGGAACCCTCGACTACAGGGTTCCCTCACTTCGTTTCGGGAGATAAAAAAATCTAGAACTGGTTCCACAGATACTGGTTGTAAACATCGTGGTGATACTGGACTTCCGGGGCTTTTACGAATGTTCCCAGCAGACGCGCGCAACGGTCAGCCGATGCCTGCTTGAGATCGGCGTAACGGCCTTTCACGTCCTCGCCCAGAAGTTTGCTGGTCCACTCTGATTTGCGGAAGTTTTCGAGAGCGGTGTAAATGTTGTCCGGCAGATAGCGTTCGGCCTGGCGGAGATTTTTGATCTTTGATGTGGTGCCGGCAAGGCCGGTTTTGAATACGCTCATCATCACCATGTAAGGATTCGCGTCCGGGGCCACTGAGCGCACTTCAACGCGCATGCTCTTCTCATTGCCAATGGGGATGCGAACCATGGAGCCGCGATCCACGGCGGAAGCTTTGATCTGGTTGGGCGCTTCAAAATGCGGATCGAGACGGCGATACGCATTTACGCTGGCGTTGAGCATGAGGCAAATGTCGTTGCCATGCGTGAGAATACGATCGACAAATGACCAGCCAAACTGGCTGAGTTTCTCCTGGCCTTTGGGGTCCCAGAAAATATTTTTGCCATCTTTGCTGATGGAGACGTTGGTGTGCATGCCGTTGCCGTTTACGCCTACGACTGGCTTGGGCAGGAACGACGCGGTCAGGCCCATCCTGGTGGCGACCTGGCGGCAGATCAGCTTGTAAATCTGGATCTGGTCAGCAGCGGCCACCACTTCCCCATAGCTGTAATTGATTTCAAACTGTGACGGCGCAACCTCCGGATGGTCTTTCTCATTCTGGAAGCCCATGGCGCGCTGCACTTCCGCCGTGGTGTCAATGAATGTGCGCAGCAGATCGCCGGGCAGCGAGTGGTAATAGCCGCCGGTGTTTACATATTCAAACTTGCCGGTTTCAGAGTAGTGGCGTTCAGCGTCAACACCCTTGAAGAGGAAGCCTTCAATTTCATTGGCTGCGTTCAGCGTATAGCCTTCTTTTTTGTACATCTGCTCGGCAAAAACTTTGAGTGTGCCACGGATGTCGGCGCTGTAAGGTGTGCCGCCTTTGTCAATGACTTCGCCGAAAACCAGAACTTTGCCTGAGCCGAAGATGTCTGCGGGCGCCCAGTAAAAAGAGTGCCAGTCCAGGCCCAGGCGCAGGTCGCTCTCACGCTGCGCGGTAAAGCCGCGGATGGACGAACCGTCAAAGGTGAGGTTGTCCCAGCTATTGATCAGGAATTTTTTGTCGTAGTCCAGCATGTGCAGGCGGCCTTCAAGGTCACTGAAGAGCACGGTCACGGCCTTGATGCGTTTTTCGTCGGTGAGATATTTCAGCCGTTCTTCCTGGATTTTATGGGTGGCAACGCGATTTCTGCGCTGCTCCTTGGCCTGCAAGTTCATCTGTTCCAGTTCGTCGTACGAGAGAGCGAGAAAATTACGCAGTTCGTTTACCATGCAGCTCCTTCAAGCCGGAATTCCTGGGTTTGCGTCCCATGTGGGTTTGGTTTGTGGGGAATCAACTCCATAGGATATCGCGCCCCGGGTGATCGTGAACTATTAAAACACCTGATAGCTAGCATTCAAATCATTTATGCTGAGCCGCTCAAGCCAGAGTACGCCACGGAATCTAAGGGCCCGTTTAGCTGGCGGCACTCTTTCATTGTCGCGAAATCTTACCAGAATCCATCATGTAGAGATGGGCCGTCAAAAAGCTACGGTTGAAGCTGAATATAAAAGACTTCTTTCCGGCTTAAGCTTTTGCTTTTCCAGCCGATATTGCTCATGAAGAACGCCGCTTACGGCCCAGGAACGCAGTTATTTTGGATACCCACTAAATTGGATACTGCTAAAACAGAAGCCCCGATTGTTGCCAGTCTGGCCAAAGAGCGTCGCAGCTCGCGCCGTTTCCACTGCGATGGAAAGGTCGAGGTCAACCGTATTCCATCCAACGGAAAGCGGGAAGGCAAGCTGATAGACCTGAGCAAGGCCGGATGCTTTATTGAGATGCCGCAACCCTTTGCCGCTCCCAGCTATGTTGAAGTGATGATTGACACAAACACAACGCGGCTGCGTCTGACGGGAACGGTGAAGAGCTCTCGAAAAAACGGTATGGGCATTGAGTTTGCCCAGGTAGGCGCCAGCGCCAGGCGTCTGCTGGAAGATTTGATTGTCGAGTTGCAACAGCACGAAGATAAGCCGATCGTCTAAGGCTTATCGATCCAACCCGGCGATTCATCTGCGTAGTTCCTGATTTTTTACCTTCGCCAAAATCCTCAGAAAATAATAAGCCAGCTTAGGGCCATGCCTTCACCGGCCATGCGTTTAGCCAGTCTTTTGCGCAGTCTTCTAAGCAGTCTAGGGAATTGTTTACAACAGCCACCAAAGTCTTTACCTTGGACATATTGATTTCGTCCGCGATGACGCAGGGTAGTAGCTGCGCCAGTTCAGGAGGGTAAAGCCGATGATCCCAGAAAAGCTAGAAGATGGAAAACGGGAAGACGAAAAGCAGGAAACCGTTCACCATCGTATATGCCCTTTCTGTGAAGCCTGCTGCGGACTGGAACTCACCGTGGCTGAAGGCCGGGTAAAGCGCATACGCGGGGACGCGGCTGATCCGTTCAGTGGCGGTTATCTTTGCCCCAAGGGCGTAGCGCTGAAAGATCTGCATGAAGACCCTGACCGCTTGCGCCAGCCGCTGATCAAACGCGACGGCCGCTTTGTGGAAGCTACATGGGACGAGGCGTTTGCCGAGATTGAACGCCGCCTGCCGCCGATCATCTCAAAGCATGGAGCGGATGCGGTGGCGCTGGCCGCGGGAAATCCGGTGGTACATAAAGCCGGCCTTCTTCTATATGTGCCGCGGCTGGGCCGCGCGCTGGGCACCAGGAATGTTTTTTCTGCGTCCACGCTGGACCAGATGCCCAAGCACCTTTCTTCTGGGCTGTTGTTTGGCGACTGGCTGTCGATTCCTGTGCCGGACATTGAGCGGACGGACTTTCTGCTGATGCTGGGCGCAAATCCCATGGTGTCTAACGGGAGCTTGTGGACGGTGCCGAATTTCCGTGACAAGGCTAAAGCCCTGCGCGCACGCGGCGGAAAGTTGATCGTTATCGATCCGCGACGGACGGAAACGGCGAAGGCTGCCGACCAGCATATTTTTATCCGTCCGGGTGGCGATGTGTTTCTGCTGCTGGGCATGGCGCATACGTTGTTTGCGGAAAAACTTGTACAGCTTAACCGGCTGGCCCCGCATGTCGCCGGACTGGAAGCTTTGGAACAGGCGGTGGCGGCGTTCTCTCCGGAAAAAACTTCTGCCCGCTGCGGCATTCCTGCTGCGACCATCCGCGAGCTGGCGCGTTCACTGGCCCGGGCAAAACACGCTGCTATTTATGGACGCATTGGCACATGCACGCAGGAATATGGAACGCTGTGTAGCTGGCTTATCGACGTACTGAATATTCTTACCGGACACTTTGACGAGCCGGGCGGCGCGATGTTTCCCAAGGCTGCTGCGCTGCAGGCCAACACCATGGGCAAACCGGGCAGCGGCAAAGGCATTGTTACCGGCCGCCGCAAGAGCCGCGTTTCTGGAGCGCCGGAGGTTCTGGGCGAATTTCCCATGAGCTGCCTGGCGGAAGAAATTGATACGCCCGGCACAGGACAGGTGAAGGCATTTATTTCTGTGGCGAGCAATCCGGCGCTATCGTCGCCCAATGGTCCGCGGCTTTCCACCGCGCTGGACAAGCTGGAATTCATGGTGAGCGTTGACGTTTATATAAATGAAACCACGCGCCATGCTGACGTGATTTTGCCCGGCACTTCACCGCTGGAAGACATGCATTATGATTTTGCGTTTTCGCAGCTTTCGCATCGTAACTATGCTCGCTATAGCCATCCGGTGTTTCCGCGCAGCGCCGGCCAGCCTGACGAGTGGCAGGTGTTGCTGCGGCTGATCGGCATTATTCAAGGCAAGGGCGCGGCGGCGGATATAAATAAGATTGATGACGAGTTGTTGGCCGACGATCTGCGTCGCAGCGCGGGGCCTAAAGCGGAAGACATTTTTAAAGCGGTGTCGCAGCGCAGGGGAGTAGAGCGGTTGCTGGATCTGGGGTTGCGCACCGGCCCGTATGGTGACTTGTTCGGCGCAAACCCGGCGGGATTGAATCTGAAAAAAGTTCAAGCCGCTGAGTCCGGCATTGATCTGGGCGCATTGACTTCACGCATTCCAGAGGTGCTGCGCACGCTTTCCGGCAAGATTGAGCTGGCGCCGCAGATGCTCATGGACGATCTTAAGCGTCCAGCGGCTGACCTGGAAAGCAGCGCACCAGAACTGGTGATAGTTGGCCGACGCCAGCTGCACAGCAACAATAGCTGGATGCACAACCTTCCGGTGCTGGCGAAAGCAGCCGCATGCACTGCGCTGGTGAATCCCGCAGACGCAACGCGGCTGGGCCTGAAAGACGGCGAGCGAGCCAGCATTGCGCAGGGCAGCCGCACGGTTGAAGTTGAAGTTCAAATCAGCGACGAGATGATGGCCGGAGTGGTTAGCCTGCCGCATGGCTGGGGCCACGGCCAGACCGGATCAAGTATGGAAGTAGCGGCGATTCGTCCGGGCACGAATTTGAATGCGCTGATGGATGAGAACCATCGTGACCCTCTTTCAGGCAATGCCGTGTTGAGCGGCGTGGAAGTTCAGATGAAAGCGGTTGAGACTGCGGTTTACGCTGGGCAAACTCGCTAACGCCGCTACATAAAAGGGAGAAATATTTGGACGCGAAGAGCCGCTGCTTTTGGGCCAGCACGCCGCCGATGATTGCCTACCATGATGAGGAATGGGGCGTGCCACAGCACGATGACCGCGTGCTGTTTGAGTTCCTGATCCTGGAAGGGGCGCAGGCCGGCCTGAGCTGGTCCACGATTCTGAATAAGCGCGCGGCTTACCGGAAGGCCTTCAGCCATTTCAATCCAGCGCGCATTGCTAAATATGACGCGGAGAAATTGAAGCAGCTGATGGCTGATGCAGGGATCGTCCGCAACCGGTTGAAAATTGCTTCAGCGGTGCAAAACGCAAAAGCCTTTCTGGCTGTGCAGAAAGAATTTGGCAACTTTGATAAGTACATATGGCAATTCACCGGCGGCACGACGATTAAAAATAAATTAAAAGACCGCAGCCAGATTCAGGCGCGCACGCCGGAATCAGACGCCATGAGCAAAGACCTGCTGAAGCGCGGATTTAAATTCGTGGGTCCAACCATTTGCTATGCGTTTATGCAGGCCGTGGGCATGGTGAATGACCATCTGATGGATTGCTTCAGGTATAAGCAGGTTTAGATGGGCGGAAAACTTACCACGGATGAACACGGATTGAACGGATTCAGGGGATTTGGGAAATGGGTAAGTTGGTAATTTAGTAATTTGAAAAAACTAACTGGCATTTAGTTATTCATTCATTTAGACAAAAATTTGCGCCAGATTTCCGCTGTCAAGATGTACTTCTTCCTTATTGATTCACAAATATAACCTCTCTATACTCTGGCAGCGTCTCAGGACGTTTGAAAATAAGCATTCAGCCGTCAGCAATCAGCATTCAGCTAAACCAAAAGCAAAGCAGCAGGAACAAAAGCAAAAGAAGCAGGAACAAAAGCAAAAGCTGCAGGAACAAAAGCAAAAGCTGCAGGAAAAAGAGCTTCGACAAGACAGTGATAAGGCAGTCGAATGGCATTTTAGCTTTTGTTTGCAACAGAACGCCTTACCCCGGGTGGGGGGTATTCGGCTGAGAGAACAGGCTGAGGGCCGCAAAAGAGATTGCCAGAATTGCCAAAATTGGTAATCGCCGGAATTGAAAAGCAAGAGCTTACCACTGATGGACGCGGATTGAGCGGATTTGGTAAATGGGTAAGTTGGTAACTGGGTAAAATTGAGGAGCCAAAGCCAAAAACCTTTACCACTGATTCGCGCTGATAACACTGATCTGTGAGAGCCTTCTTCAAACCCTTTTAAGTCTATGTCGCCCTTACTTTAGCTGTCTCCGGCAGCGCCTGCGGCTCTACTGTCGCACTCTTCAACTTTGAGGTATTCACCAGCGCCACGGAGGCGATGATGATGGCTGTCCCCAGAAGCATGTATAGATCTACGCGCTCGTGCAGAATGATCCAGCCAAGAAAGACTGCGACGATGGGATTCACGTACGCATAAGTCGCCACCTTGGGCGTGGGCACGTGCTCCAGTAGATAGATGTAAGCGGAATATCCGACCCAGGAGCCAAACACCACGAGATAGGCGATGCCGCTTAGGGCAGACGAAGTCCAGTGGGTTTTGGGGAACTGGCCGAAGACCAGAGCAATGACGCCGTTGACCGATCCAGCCAGGGTCATCTGCCAGGCGGCGGAGACGAAAACGTCAACACTCAAGTGGTAGCGATGGGAAAAGATCGAGCCCAGCGCCCAGAGAAAAGACGCGCCGGCGAGAATGCCGCTGCCATACAGTTCAAGCCGCCCAAGGTGGCTGCCGGAGGCGATGCGCGGCCAGAGCAGCACGAGCAGGCCGACGATCCCGAGGGCCAGTCCGAAGAGGCCTTGGGGAGTCATGCGTCCGGAGCGAAAGCCCCAGGCTTCAATCATCACGACCCAGAGCGGAACCAAGGCAACGATGAGCGAGGCCAGTCCGCTGGCAACATATTTTTCTCCCCAGAGCACGCCGATGTTGGCAGTGGAGAGAAGAAGAATGGAGATGACCAGCAGACGGCGCAGGTCAGGGCCGGTGAGGCGGACCTTTCGTCCCATGAGCGCCAGCGCGGCAAGCATGATAGGCCCGGCAATCAGGTAGCGCACGGTCCCGGCGACATAAGGCGGCATATCGCGCACGATGACGCGCATGGCTAGATACGTGGAGCCCCAAAGAAGATAGAGCAGGGCGAAAGCCACCATGATCCGCGAGCGCTGCTGTTGCTGAAGGACAGTCATGTTTGAGGTTTTTAACGGCTTTTATTTGTAAGTACCATCATGAGGCCCTTGGGCGATTCCGTCGATAGGCGTGCGCCAGACAGCGCAAAATGTGCATGGAAATGCACTCTGGTAACGCCAACAGCGCGTTTTTTAGGCATGTTTTAGAGCTATAATAGAGGTGTAGATGAACTCACAGCGCACATCCTGGTTTGCACCACGCGGGCCCAAAAGCACGCTGGCTTGCTGGGTAGACTTTCTGGTCTGCCCGCGCCGCTATCTGGCGGTGCTGCCCACGCATGCGCGCGCAAATCTCTTTGCCGGCGACTAACGCCGTTTTCCTTCCTCACACTTTTCATCAGCCTGCTTCTAGTTTTTCGACTAGCGAGAGGCTGAAGGCATCCACGCGCAACCGATTTGAAAAGAGGATTGAATGGCAACGCAAACTATTTCCAACGCAGGCCCAAAAATTAAGACCAAGCTGCCCGGCCCCAAGGCGCAGGCAGTTCTGCAGGGCGACCAAAAATATATTTCTCCGTCGTACACGCGGTCGTACCCGCTGGTGGCCAAGCGCGGCCGCGGCGTGATGATTGAAGATGTTGATGGCAATGAATTTCTCGACTTCTCCGCCGGGATTGCCGTGGTATCGACGGGACATTGCCATCCGCATGTGGTGGAAGCCATTCAGAAGCAGGCTGCTGAGCTGATCCACATGTCTGGCACGGATTTTTATTACGAGAGCATGATCACGCTGGCTGAGCGCCTGAGCAAAGTGGCTCCGATGTCTGGGCCTATCCGCGCTTATTACGGCAATTCGGGTACTGAAGCTGTGGAAGCCGCAATGAAGTTGGCGCGCTATCACACCAAGCGGCAGGGGATCGTCGCGTTTTACGGCGCATTCCACGGACGCACCATGGGCGCGCTCTCACTCACGGCTTCAAAAGCGCAGCAGCGCCGCCGCTTTTTCCCGGTGGTGCCGGGCGTGGCGCATGTGCCGTATCCAAATGTCTATCGCAAGCCTGAAGGCATGACGGCTGAGGAGCACATTGCCGAATGCGTGCGCTTTATTGAAGAGCGCGTTTTCAAAACTATTATGCCGCCGGAAGAGTGCGCGGCCATCTTTATTGAACCGATCCAGGGTGAAGGTGGATACCTGCCCGCGCCCACGGAATTTATGCGCGCACTGCGGCGCATCTGCGATACGCACGGTATTCTGCTTGTCGCCGATGAAGTACAGAGCGGCGCAGGACGCAGCGGTAAATGGTGGGCCATTCAGCACACTGGCGTTGAGCCAGACATTATTACCATTGCCAAAGGCATTGCTTCGGGCATGCCTCTGGGTATCACGCTGTCTCGCGCGGAAATTATGGACTGGGTTCCGGGCTCGCATGCGTCGACGTTTGGCGGCAATCCGGTGTGCATTGCAGCGGCGTTGGCGACCATGGACGTGCTGGAGGGCGAAGCGATCCAGAACGCGGAAGTTGTGGGCAGCCACATGATGAAACGCCTGAGCGGCTGGGTGAAAACTCATCCCATGGTGGGCGACGTGCGTGGACGCGGGTTGATGATTGGCGTGGAAATCGTGAAAGACAAAAAGACGAAAGCCATCGCCCATGACGAACGTGACCGCATTGTTGAACTGGCCTTTGCGCGCGGCATCCTGTTCCTGGGGGCTGGTGAAAATTCCGTTCGCATTTCTCCGCCGCTGGTACTGACGCAAGAACAAGCGGACATTGCCATGGATGTGCTGGAAGAGTGCATTGGCATTGTGGAGAAAGAAAGCCGTTAAAAACTAGCCGCGAATTGACGCGAAAAAACGCGAGTCAGAAAAGCAGGTTTGGTATGATTCGTGTTCATTCGCGTTGATTCGCGGCAAATATCTTTATATGCCATCTTCGGGAACGCTAACCCGCCTCACGCTCCGCACGCTGGATTCTATCCTTGGCCTGCTGCCGCGCAAGGATTCAACACCAGAGCATCTACACACCGGACGCCATGGCGAAGAAGCTGCTTATTTCTATCTGCGCAAACAGGGCTATGTGATTATTGCCCGCAACTATCGCAGTCCGCGCAGCCGCAGCGAGCTTGATCTGGTGGGCTGGGATGGTGCGACGCTTTGTTTTATTGAAGTAAAGACGCGTTCCACGCGCGGCATGATGCCGGCTGAAACTGCTGTTGATGCGGAGAAGCAGTACGATCTCTCCCGCGTAGCGCGTGAATTTCTGCGCAAGACCAAGGGCAATCCGCCAATTCGTTTTGATATTGTGAGTGTTTATCTAGAGGGTGAAGAGCCGGAGATAGAGTTATTCAAGGATGCATTTGTTATTGCGTGAGTTTTGGAGCAGCTCGGTATCGCCGAGAAGTCGCGAAACCACCGAGGGGGCTAGTTATCAATGATCTACTTTTTCTTCTTTGTTGGTTTGGGCTTTAAGGTCTTGGCATACGCGTAGCTCATAGTCAGATATTTCTCTAGTTCACTTGTCTTTTTCAGCAAAGCATCTGGGACGGCTACATATTCTTTCATCACGGCGCCATAGGCTTCAAACAAAGTAGTTTTGTATTTTTTCAGGAACTTCTCGCGCTCATCTTCAGGCAGGCGGATAGCCAGCGCAGACTGATGCAGCAGCGTGAACATGTTGCCGTTCAGGGAAGTGTAAGGATTGGCGTCGCCTTTGCGCTCAATTGCGGGATTGGTGGCAATGAGCTTGTTATAGAGAGCTATCGTTTCTGTAGAAGAGTTACTTTGCTTTTTCGCGCTCTTTTTCTTCGTGCTCATGTTTTGCTCCGGGAAAAAGCTTCGCATGAATATACCTTGAATCTGGTCTAGCATGGCAAATCCATCAAAAATCGCAAAATTATACTTAACCTTGAAAACTAGCAGATACAAGTCTCGCAAGCCTACTTGCCATCTGCATTCTATCCAGTAATTCAGTCCAATACTCTGATAGATTGTTGGGCGCAGCATTACTTCGTAGGAAACACCTCCGCAGGAGAAAACATGGGTTGGGAAAAGTATCTTGAGCGCTGGGTTGAGGCGCATCTGATAGATGCGGCCACGGCGGAAAGAATCCGCTCATTTGAAGGTCCTGAAAAAAAGGGGCTGCGCTGGCCGGCGGCCCTGGCTGTTACCTTCGGCGTGCTCATGCTGTGTGCGGGAATTCTGCTCTTCGTGGCCGCACATTGGGACAACCTTGCACCCTCGCAGCGTTTTGCGCTGGTGCTCTCAATGGTAGCTGTCTTTCATGTGGCAGGCAGCCTACTGGGAGCAAAGGTTCCTGCTATTGGTGTGGCGTTGCATGTGGCGGGCACGGTTTCCCTGGGCGCTGGAATTTATCTCTCTGGACAAATCTTCAACCTGGAAGAACATTGGCCCGGCGGACTTTTACTCTGGGCATTGGGTGCAGTAATCGCTTGGCTGATTTTGCGACAGTGGCCGCAGGCCGTGCTGGCGGCGGTGCTCATTCCCTGCTGGCTTGGCGGCGAATGGGACCTGGCCGTTGAGGGCTATCGCGGCGGATGGAACATTGCCGCGCAGGGATTTCTGCTGCTTTCTATTTTGTACCTGGCCACGACAACGAAAGAACCTAATTCGCATTTGCGCCGGGGACTGGTTTGGATCGGCGCTTTGTGCTTGATTCCTTTTATTGCAGACGTGATTGGCACAGCTGACACTTCGTACTATGCGTCGTGGAGACACGATTCTGCCTTGCCTGTTTCACTGCGGATATTAGGATACGCTGCGGCTTATCTGCCGGTGCTGCTCTTTGTCGCGGTCCGACGTAAAAAGCACATGGCTCCGATGGCCGGCGCAGCCGCATGGATATGGGTTCTTTCGCTGGTGAGCCGCCACAGGCCTGAGGGCAACCCATTTATGTATTTGTGGGTAGCTCTGGGCGCGTGTGCTTTTTGCTATTGGGGTGTGCGGGAAAACCGCAAACTTTTTATCAACTTCGGCACGGCAATTTTTGCCATCGACCTGATTGGTTTTTATTTCTCCAACGTGCTCGATAAGCTGGGCCGCTCCATGGGATTGATATTACTGGGCGTGATCTTTCTGGCGGGCGGATGGGTCCTCAACCGGCTGCGTACTGACTTAATCGCGCGCGCCGCAACAGCAGGAGCAAACTGATGAAACCTCTGCAAAAAGGAATGGCGGTCGCCATCATCCATATTCTGATTGTGTTGAGCCTGGGCGGAAAACTGCTGTATGATCGCGCCACGCGGCCGCGCGTATGGGTGCGCACGGGCTCGGTCGATCCCGGCCTGCCTATTCGCGGCCGGTACCTCACGTTGAATCTTGAAGTGCATGCGCCTGATTTCAAGCCCATGGACCAGCGAGCGCCCGTCTTCAAGATGCAGCCAGAATACACTTCCAGTTATGTGGAACTGGCAGTTGAGAATGGCCAATTGATGGCGCATAGAACAGAGCGCCATACAGACATGACGATTAATTCCTGGAGCCAGAGGCAAAATCGTGGTGAGGGTTTGTTTCTATTGTCATCACAAGTGGATTTCTTTATCCCTGAACACGCAGAAGCGCCGCATCTTGCCGCCGGTGATGAGCTATGGGCGGAAGTTACAGTGCCTAAGAAAGGGCCGCCGCGTCCTATACAACTGGCCAGGAAGCACGGGAAAGAATGGCTGCCATTAAGTTATTAGATAGATTAAACTAGCTTCCAAAAACTATGCTCAAACTACCCGCTATCTTGTTGCTATGCATGCTTGCCGGCGTGAATTTTGCCTGCGCCCAGGATGCCGAAAAGGCGCTCAAGGAATTTGAAGGCAAGGTGCTGGTCTTGCGTCACCCGCTGCATGGTGGTTCCCAGCAATACGATGCAGAAGGGAAAGTGCTGAAAGGCGGCAACGAGGAGCCCTGGACCTCGAATGGCGGCGTGCTGATTGAACGTATTGTACTCACGCCGGACAAACTGCGGGTTGATGGCAAACGAATGATGTTTGCTTTTTCAAAAAAGGAATTCCTGCTCGTTGAATTAAAAAAACTCAAGGAGCATGAAGATCCGCCGTTTTCGCCAGACATCAATATTGAGATTGTGCTGGGCCACTCCATTGACTCAGAAGAGCAGGCGAGAAACACCTTAAACAAAGTATTCGCATTGAGTACAGAAGACCTCCTGGCTGCTGTTCCGGATTTTTGGCGATCATGCCTCACGGACCGGCTGACCTATGATCCATCGCGGACAAGAGAAACGGAGTTCTACTGGCGTGCGCCTAAACTCGGGCGCAAAGGACCGGCGCCGGAATTTAGCCGCAAAAAGCCTGAGGGAGAACCTGTACTCAAGTCGAAAGAGGATCGCAAGGTTGCAAACCAGACCAAATTTACAGAAGATGGCGAGCCTCTTATGCATATAGGCGATGGTGTTTCTCCCCCACGCCCCACTCATACGCCTGAACCTGAATTTACGGATATTGCCCGTTATGAAAGCTTTCAGGGCGTGAACGTGGTAAGCGTCATTGTGGGGTTGGATGGCCGGGTCCATAAAGCGTGGCTGGTTAGCCCGCTGGGTCTTGGCCTGGAT
>DASXZE010000248.1:0-13353 GCA_036502105.1 Candidatus Angelobacter sp.
TTCAAAGTTAACTTCAAACTTTAAAAGAGCGCTTCTGTCACAGCAGGAGCGCTCTTTATTTTTTGTCACAGACTTTTGCAGCCCAAGTTTTTGCGATCCAAAGTTTCTACGATCCAACACAGCTTTTTGCGGCGAGCGCTGCGCAGTCAGCGCGAATCCAGTGCTGCTGAAGCAGCTTCTCTGCCTTGCGATAAATTTTTTGCGTTGTGAGCTGGTTTGCCCTCCTCGGGCGAAAAAGTGGCATCCCATAATGACTGGCCGTATCGTCAAGTCGCACCACCTATTGCACACCAAAGGAGACCCGTAACCCATGCAGTTCATCAGGACCGCAATCATTTCCTCCACATTTTTGCTGGCAGTTGGGGCATTCGCGCAGCAATATCCCGGCGGACAGTCAGCCCAACCGCAGGCTCCGCAAGGCAGCATGCAGCAGGCTTCACCCGGCCAGGCGTCGCCCAATCAGCCTTCTTCCACTCAACCTTCTTCCGCCCAGCCCGGCCAGTCCCAGGGTGATGTGCAGCCAGCCCCGCAGCAGCCAAGCCAGAGCGCCCAAAGCGCTGGCCGCCCATCGATTGACGATCAGGTGCGCTCTCTCTCTGACCAGCTCAATCTTTCCACCGATCAGCAGGCCAAACTAAAGACTGCCTTGGAAGACCAGCACTCACAGGCCATGAAAGTGGCCCAGGACAGCACCCTGGCACGCGAAGACAAGATCCAGAAAATCCACACGATTCGCGAGAGCACCATCAACACCGTCCGCTCCACGCTGAACGAAGATCAGAAGAAAAAATTTGACCAGATGCTTCAGCAGCAGCAACCGCAGGCAAGGTAACAAGCAAATCAACCATAAAGAAAAGGGCGCTCCGGGAAAAAGGGCGCCTTTTCTTTTTTCGCGGCAACTACTCACATCCTGCGCAACAAGGTATGCTTGGCCTGAAATATTTTTCGTTAAATTCAGAAATTCAGGACAGCCCCATGCATTTCGCCGCAGGCATTCTTATCGCGCTACTGGCTTCGCAGTCCGGCCAGAAGCCGGAGTGGTGCCGCGACCTGCCGCGTCTGGCCTACAGCAAGCTGGAGCGTGTAAGCGTTCCGGACCGCTGGTTTGAGGTGTATCGCATACGCCCCGGAATTTTCGCCATCTATGAGCCGCATCAGCAGGAAGAAGTTATTTCTTATCTCATTGTCGGCGAGAAGCAGGCGTTGCTCTTTGACACCGGCATGGGCATCAGCGACATAAAAAAAGTTGTAGACGGGCTCACGCGGCTGCCGGTGAGCGTAATCAATTCGCACACCCACAATGATCATGTAAGCGACAACTGGGAGTTCGGCAAAATCTACGGCATGGACACAGCTTTTACCCGCGAGCATGCCAAAGGCACCGTTGCGGCGGCGCAGGAAGAAATTACGCCGGGATCCATTTGCGGCGAACTGCCAGCCGGCTTTGACGCCAAATCGTATGCGGTAAAACCGTTCCACATCACCAACTGGATTCACGGCGGAGAGAAGATCGACTTGGGCGGACGTGTGCTGCAGGTAATTTCAGTGCCGGGACACACGCCAGATTCCATCGCACTGTTGGACGCGAAAAACGCTCTGCTCTTTACCGGCGATATGTATTATCCCGGGCCAATCTTCTTATTCCGCCCCGAGACTGACCTGGACGCGTATGAAGCTTCCATCGCCAAGATGATCGCGCTGCATGCGAAGCTGCTCTTACCTGCGCACAATCTTCCGGTCGCCGATCCCGCCGATCTTCCGCGCGTGCTGGCAGCCATGAAGCAAGCTCGCAGCGGAAAAATCAAACCGATAAAAGGCGAGCATTGGGTGGAATATAAATTTGAAGGATTCTCGTTTTTGATGCAGAGATAAAGTGGGTGCTTGCAAAGCAAGCACCCACTTTTGGTATTTGGTCCTTAGTATTTAGCTGTTGGCTGTCGGCTATAGCTGTTTGGTTCTTGTTAGTTAGCTCATAACTTAATTCACGCTCTTTTGGCAGCTATGCAGCCGCAAATCTAACGGCTAAATACCAAGTACTAAATACTCACTACTGCTTCCCAGCCTCTTTTCCCAACAACGCCGCCTTCCTTTTCACGCCCCACCGATATCCTGCCAGGCTGCCGTTTTTCTGCACCACGCGATGGCACGGCACCACCAGCGCCACTGGATTTGAGCCGCAGGCATTGGCCACGGCGCGCACGGCTTTCGGCTTGCCAATGGTTTTTGCTATGTCGGTGTAGCTGCGCGTCTGGCCGGCGGGAATGCGGCGGAGTTCTTTCCACACCATTTGCTGGAACGCCGTTCCCCGCAGATCCAGTGGGATATTTAGCGGCGCTGCTGATCCACTCAGCAACTGCTTGATCTTTGCTGCCACTGGTTCCAGCTCTTTGTCATCGCGACGAATTTCCGCCGCGCTGAAATCTTTTTTCAGCTCACGCAGCAGCGCTGTTTCGCTTTCGCCAAAGCTCACAGAGCAAACGCCGCGCGCAGTAGTGGCAACCAGCAGCTTGCCCAGCTCGGTTGAAACCACGGTGCAGCGGATCTCAACTCCTTCACCTCCGCGGCGAAAAGCCGACGGCGTCATCCCCAGCTGTGCCGGAATGTTTTCATAGGCGCGGCTGCTGGAGCTGAATCCGGCTTCGTAGATCGCTTCGGTCACACTGCCGTCGGTTAGCAGGGCCTGGCGAAACTTTCCTGCACGACGCGCCTGCTGGTATTCACGCGGACTAATTCCCAGTATGCGCTTGAACATCCGCTGAAAATGAAATGGACTAATGGCCACATGGCGGGATATGGCGGTCAGACTCAGCGTGATGTCCAGGTTGTCATCTATATAGCGGCAAGCCGCCTCAACTTTTTGGGATTGTGGATTGCGCTCCAGCGGCGTGCAGCGCCGGCAGGCGCGGTATCCGGCCTGCTGGGCCTGCGTGGGCGAGTTAAAAAATTCCACATTCTCCCGCCGGGGCCGGCGGCTGGGGCATGAAGGGCGGCAAAAGACGCCGGTGGACTTTACCGCATAGACGAACCGGCCATCGGCCCTGGCGTCATGCGCCAGCACCATTGACCATTTTTGATTTGCGTTGGTTGTTGTCATTTGTAGCTGCATCATTATTTTCTCCGCAAATCAACTCTAGGACTTACGGAAAAAGCAGACTATCCAAAGCTTGCTGTCAAACTAATATTTCCCGGTTCAATTTACAAATGTGTTCACAAAGAACCACTCCCGATTTGGGAAAATTGCGCTTCTGTACAAAAGCGGATTTCAGGCCCTGAATATGCGGCCATATTCGCGTTCTACTCTGGATAAGTACACTCTAAAGATTGTACCTATGACATCCTATAGGCGGGGTTATCCATGGCTCCAATACGTGCTATGCTCTGACTTGCCATTCGTCTACCAACGCTCATTTTTGAGCAGGAGTAAACGAGAAAGAATGTATTCCTCCCCTACGGCTCGGCTGCGCATTGTCTCGTGGGTCACCACGTTTCTGTTGCCTGCAGTCGCCTGGAGTTTTGCCCGCATCAGCCTGCCATATTTCCATCCTGGTGTGGGAGTATTCTTTATCGCCGCTGCATGCATTGCCGCGGTACTAGGCGGCCTGCCCGGCGCCCTGGTTGGCGGGCTGCTGAACACGGCAGCGCTCAATGGGTTTATTTATCTTTATGAGCCGGCAAGTTCAGCCGCCAGCAGCGAGCTGTGGTCAGCGTTGCTGATTGCCGTTGCTCTGGTGATTGGCGTGGCCCGCGAGAAATGGTCTGCGGCTGAGATGGTTGCCGGCCGCCTTAGTACTGACCTGGCCCGTCTACGCGACGAACTAGAATCGCAGCGCAGCGACCTCAAGCGCTTTCACGATCTCAGCGTGCGCCTTTCCAGCAACCTGGAATTGCAGCGCCTGCTCAATGACGTGTTGACCTCCGTGGCGGCGCTGCAAAAAACCGATCTCGCCATGCTTCTTCTGTTGCCGGAGCGCAGCAGCAAGACCTTGCAGGTTGCCACTTTTGCCGGATTCACGGCCGACCAGATCAAGCTCTTTGGCGAACTGCCTGCATCTTTCTTCTCGCCTGACCGCCGGGTGCTGATTGAAGACATTGAAAAGGCCGGGACATATTTTCCATTTGTCGATGCAGCCACGCAGGTCGGGTTCCGCTCAGTTTTCAGCACACCCATCATCAATTCTCGCGGCGACGCGCTGGGAGTGGTGGTCACGTTTTTCCGCAAGCCGCATTCACCTAGTGATCGGCAGTCACGTCTGGTGGAACTGTATGCGCGTCAGGCCTCGAATGCGCTGGATAACGCGCGCCTCTATCATGAGTCCTTGCAGACGCTGGCAGCAGAACAACAGCGCACGGCCGTGTTGCGATCGCTGGCCGAGGCCTCCGTCAAAATCAATTCTGCCACCGCACTCGACTCTCTCTTGCAGATCATCACCGACCAAGCCAGGAATATTGTGGGCTCACGCCAGGCCCTGACCACGCTGCTGCCCCGGGGCGAATGGAACCGCAGCATTACCTGCGTCTCAATCGCTGAAGGCCAGGGCGCTCTGGAGTTTGCTCCGGAAAGCTCTGAGATGTTCATGCTGGCCTGCAACCTGAATAAGCCGATTCGCCTGCAAGCCGGCGCACGCTCGTATGCATGGGGCCCGGTGCGTCGCGCAACCGACGCGGCGATCCACGGCTGGATGGCTGCTCCCCTGCTCACGCGTGACGGAAGAAATCTTGGCTTGATCCAGCTCTCACGAAAACTGACCGGTGAATTCTCGCACGATGACGAAGCCATTCTCGTCCAGCTCACGCACATGGCTTCGGTGGCCATTGATAACGTGCGCCTGTTCCGTGAAGCGCAGGAACAGATTGCGGAAACCAAGCGCGCGCAGGAAATGCTGGAACGCGGCAAAGAGAGCATGCAACTGGCGCAGCAGTATGTGGGCATTGGAATATGGGAGTGGGACCTGCAGACCGGCGCCCTGGCCTGGTCAGATGAGATCCGCCGCCTGCACGGCATTGAAGTGGAAAAATTTGATGGCCGCTATGAGAGCTGGATGGAAAGCATTGTCTCTGAAGACCGCCAGCATGTGCACCAATCCATTACCAACGCATTGGCTGTAAAGGGCGAGTATGAAGTCCAATATCGTGTGGTGTTTGCCGATAAAAGCCTGCATTGGCTGGAAGCCCGCGGACGCACCATTGTGATGGGTGACGTTCCTGTGCGTATGCTCGGCGTGGCCATGGACGTAACCTCGCGCAAGGCGGCAGAGCAGACGCTGCGGCAGTCAGAAAAAATTGCCGCCACCGGACGTCTGGCCGCCAGCATCGCGCATGAGATCAACAATCCGCTGGCTTCCGTGATGAACGCGCTTTACATCCTGCGCACCAACTCCAAAATGCCGGAGTCCGCGCTGGTGTATGTCAAGACCGCGGAAGAAGAGCTGGCGCGCGTGGTCCACATCACCAAGCAGACGCTGGGCTTCTATCGCGAAATTTCCTCCCCGGTTATGAGCTCTGTGCCGCAGCTGTTTGAAGAGGTGCTGGCCGCTTATGACGCGAGAATCGAGCAGAACCAGATTGTGGTCCACAAGAATTTCAATGACGTAGGCCAGCTGGCGGCTTTCCCCAGCGAACTGCGCCAGGTGTTCTCTAACCTGGTGTTGAATTCCATTGAGGCCATCTCCACGCCGGGCAGCAATATCTATATTCGCGTAAAACAGGCGGACGACAGCCAGGGCCGCGAGGGCATTCGGGTTACCGTGGCAGACAATGGCTGCGGCATTCCGGCGGAAAACATGGCGCACATTTTTGAGCCCTTCTTCACCACAAAAGATTCCAAGGGCACCGGCCTTGGTCTGTGGGTGAGCCAGGGAATCGTGCAGAAGCACCAGGGCAACCTGCGCCTGCGCAGTTCCACGAATGCAGTCCATCACGGGACCTGCTGCTCGGTCTTTCTTCCATTTGCCGCCAACGAACTCGGCACAGAAGATGAGCCGCTGCCTGCCATGGAACAGCCTGCTGCTGACCTGCTTGCGAAAAACTCTGCTCTATCCAAAGACGATCAATCGTCCGCGGCTTAGGCCATCTTTATAATTAGGCCGACCTTTGCTTAAGCCGATCTTTGGTTTTCCAATGGATGGAACTCAATGACTTTGCCGCGTTCGGATGGGGGCATCCACTTGGCAGGTGCTGCGTTGAAGTTTGCGGGCACGTAAAAAACAATAAGCTTGCACATAACCACCTCTTGCCCGCCAAGGGTAGCAACTCTTTTTCTGCCTGCTGCTTAAAACGGAATTAGAAATCCTAAGGGCATTTCGGGCAGGAACACCCGGTTACGCACTCCCTTTGCACACCACTAGTAACTGCTGGGTAAACAGAAATTCCCTTATATTCATTGAATTGAAAGCACTTAAACCTAAGGCATATTTCCAGGCAACATTAGAAGATTTAATCATCTGCAAAATGGATTTTCTGAGGTATCCTAGTACCCGACTAAGGTTACTTTCGTAATATGTCCCTAGCAAGATCACAAAACGAAAAGAGTCGCGCGAGATCCAATAGCGCTGGATTTTCACTGGTTGAAATTCTAGTGGTTATCATGGTCATCCTCATTATTGCAGCGATTGCCATTCCGAACCTGGTTCACGGCAAGATGCGCGCGAATGAAGCTGCTGCGGTGGCTTCGGTCAAGACCATCGACACCGCTGAGACCCTGTTCTTTGATTCGTACCCTGAAGTGGGATATGCCACCAACCTGGCCAGTCTGGGCAGCAATGGAACAACCTGCGAGACCACTTCCAGCAGTCACGCCTGCATTATTATGGACGATACCCTGACCAGCGGAATCAAGAGCGGGTACATATTTTCTATTGTTGGCAACGGCAGCACAAGCCCCATCTCAGGGTATTCGGTGACTGCTTCGCCCTCATCCGGCCTCAACGGACATTGCAGCGTTTCTTCCACCGAAAGTGGAGATGTACATCTCTTTCTCCCTGGTGGAGATCCTGTTGCACCGACAAGATCACTGGGTAGCGGCAGCAGCGGCTGCGAACTCTAAAAGCTCACCAACTTCTCACCGCCGCCACCGCTTAGGCCTGTGCGTTATTTCGCTTCCACAGAGACTGAAACGCGCGTGGTTTCCCAATCCAGATTCAGGTCAGCCTTGTTCTCGCCCTTCTTATCGAAGGCGATGGTGAACTGCTCCACAGACTGTGGCAGTGTGCTTTTCTTCATATCGATCCGCGCCAGATCCTGGCTCTCGGCATACTCGGTTCCCCATTGGCCTGTCTGCTTATTGATGATGAGCTTCCACGTGCCTTCAGCTGGCAAGGCATAGAGCGTATATTTGCCCGCAGGCACTTTTACGCCGCCAATAGTCAGGTCAATTTCAGTCGTCAGCGCGGTGGCCTCATTAGCTCCGGCACGCCATACCTGGCCGAAGGGCGCAAGCTCCTGCCCCACTTTCCGGCCTTTGAGCGAAGGGCGGCTGTAATCAATGACGATCTTCTTCCCCTTGAGTTCAACCTCTGCTGTGGCCGGTGGGCTGGGGCGTTTGCTTTTGTCGCGCGCTGGCTGTTGGGCGCTCGCCATGGCGGCCATCAGCACGAATGAGACTCCAATTGCTAAACATTTGGGTTGCATCTTTTGCGTTTCCTTTCCGTTTGAACCAATTTATGATCGCCCCGTTAGTCTGGTGCGCGGCTACCGAGGCTGCCGTACACGTTTTTCCGGCAAAATCCGCCTTTTGCCAACATGGCGACCGGTGGTAAAGCACCAAAGTGCAGTCACTCAGTTGTACTTGGTGCGTCTTTTCATAATACCGAGCGTGACGTAAGGTTATAAGGAACTAATCTTTATAATAAAAATCAGCTAATAAAAACCAGAAATAGCAACCAGCAAAGAGATCCAGAGAACTTGGACCCAAAAGAACTTTGACGTAAAGAACCTTGACTGAGGGGCATGCCATGAAACAATGTCTGGCGTTTTTCCTGTTCGTCTGTCTGGCCGCATGCAGCGCCATGGGACTGTCTCAGTCCGCCGGCCTGCAATCGGCGCCAGTGCAGCGCACCACCAAGGCGGTGAATTACCGCCTGCGCGGCGATGCCGTAAAAGTCGATTTTCGCGGCACCGAGCTCATGGGAAATGCCTCCGGTGAAGCCAAGGTCGCAGGCAAAAAAAGCAGCGTTGAAATTGACGCCAAATTTGACGGTTTGGATGATCCCACCAAATTCGGGCTGGAATATCTCTCACTCGTTTTATGGGCCATCTCGCCGGAAGGGCGCGCCGTGAATCTGGGCGAGCTCGTGGTGGACCATAACAGCAGCCGCGTGAAAGCCATTACTGACATGCAGACCTTTGGCATGATCGTAACGGCAGAGCCTTATTTTGCCGTGAACCAGCCAGGCAATATGGTGGTGCTGGAAAATATTGTGGGCGCATCTACCGTGGGCCGCCAGGAAAATATTGACGCCAAATATGAGTTGCTGGGGCGCGGCACCTATTCCTCTACCAACACCAAAATTCAGGACGCTATCTTCGGCATCGACCGCAAAACGCCGCGCGTGCTTTTTGAAGCGCGCAACGCCGTGCGCATTGCCAACCTCGCCGCCGCAGACAGATATGCTCCGTCCATCAACACCAAGGCGACACAACAGTTGAGACAGGCCGAGGAAGCGTACGTCCAGAAGCGCGACCGGACCACCGTGGAAACGCTGGCGCGAGAAACGGTAAGCACCGCCGAGGAAGCGCGCGTGATGGCCGTGAAGCAACGCGCGGAAGAAGAAGCCCAGGCCAAAATTGCCGCGGACAAAAAAGCCGCGGAAGACCGCGAAGCCAAAGCCCGCCAGGATGCGCTGGATGAAGGAAAGCGTCGCCAGGCTGCAGAAGACGCTCGTGTACAAGCCGAACAAGCTCGCGCCCAGGCCCAGGCCGCGCAGGCGGATGCCGAGCGCATGAAGGCAGAGGCCATCCAGGCCCGGCAGGAAGCAGAGGCCGCACGCAAAGAAGCTGACGCTGCCCGCGCCGCCGCCGAAGAGCAAAAAGCAGCGCTGGCCGTGGAAGCCGACAAAGCTCACAAAGCCGCCGCAGAATCTGACCGTCTGCGCCAGCAAGCCGAGCAGGAAAAAGCTGACCTGCGCGCACAACTGCTGCAACAGCTCAACACGATTCTTGCCACCCGCGATACCGCCCGCGGCCTGATCGCCAACATGTCTGACGTGCTCTTTAAGACCGGTAGTTTTGAATTGCTGCCGGGAGCGCGCGAACGGCTGGCCAAGATCAGCGGCATTATCGTTGCTCATCCAGGATTGCATCTTGAAGTGGAAGGCCACACAGACAGCGTGGGCGGCGATGACTACAACCAGAAGCTTTCAGAAAATCGCGCACAGGCGGTAAGGGATTACCTGGTGCAGCAAGGCATTGCCGATAATACGATCGTGTTCCGTGGTCTGGGCAAAAATCAGCCAGTTGCGACCAACGACACGCCAGATGGACGCCAGCAAAATCGCCGCGTTGAACTGGTGCTCTCTGGTGATGCCATCGGCATGAAAACCGCAAGCGCCACCGGGCCTGCAACTAAATAATCAGCACAGTATTAAAAATAAAAAGAGGAACCATTCAAAACCATTCAAGGTTCCTCTTTTTTATTTTGCAAATGATCTTTGCCAATGCAATCTGGCCGAAGAAATCTGGCTAGATCAATTCGCTAGATCGCGGCTGGCCGAATGTCGTCACGGCGCATGAGTATCTTCGATACTGACTCCAGCACGCCTTCGCGGGAGTCGCCGGTGACAAAGCTGTTGCCGTCGATGTCTGGGCGTATCCGTCCCATCTGCAGAATGGGCGCTTCTGGCAGATAATGCCTCACGGTGTGGCTGATCGCCTTTTTCATGCGCGGTTCCACGCTGTCCGCAATCAGGACAACGTCAAAAGGCTGGCTAATGCATGCCTGATCAACTTCTTTCAGGCTGCATGCTGTGCGTACGTGGTATCCCGCGCGTTCAAGCCAGTCAAGGCGCAAGCGCAGTGCGGGTTCAGTTGCCACGATTAACAGCAGCGTGGCTGGGGGAGAGTTTGGGTGCATTGGGGGTGCTTTCCGTCAAACCAAGAAGTTACTCACTCACTCTAAATCGGTTTCTTGTTTCGGAACAGAGGTTATTCTCTTAGACTTTTCTTTTCAATTACTTAGAGAGCCATAATCTGGCAAAAAATTAAAAGCTCCAATAAAACCATCAACTTAGCAATTGCGAAGCACGCGAACCCGGCCATGGCACACAAGCCTTGTAAATCCCCCTCCTAATCTACGGCTAAACCTTTTCCACTTAAGTAGATAGCGACTTTTCCAAAGAAATCTTCCTTCCTTCATCACAGGCTACTAGCTTGCGATAAGCTTATACATGGCCGCTGGCACCCCAACTGCACCTACACCATACACGCTGAAGACGATTATCCAGTTCAAGCCCTTCCGCACGCTCTGGATGGCCCAGTTTGTCAGTATTTTTGGGGATTTTCTCGCCCTGTTTGGCGTCATCAGCCTCATTACGTTCCGCTGGCATGGAACAGCCGTCCAGGTTACGGCCATTACCATCGCATATATTGCGCCGCTGGCCCTCATTGGACCGTTTGCCGGCGTCTTTGTGGACCACTGGAACGTCAAGCGGCTCATGATCGGCAGTGACCTCATCCGCGCGGGGCTGATTCTGCTGCTGGCCTTTGCCCATGACGTGAGTCAGATCGCCGTCATCTTTTTCGCCATCAGCGTTGTTTCCAGCTTTTTTGCACCGGCGCAATCCGTAACCATGCGGACCATCGTGCCGCCAGAGGGGTTGCTGGCCGCCAACGCTCTAATGGCGCAGGCATTTTATGTGGTGCGTCTGCTTTCACCCATTGCTGCGGGAATGCTGGTGGCATGGCTCACGGAAAAAGCCTGCTTCTATATAGATGTGGTCAGTTTCATTTTTTCTGCGACCATGATTTCCAGATTGACCATCGTCCGTCCGGCGCGCGCGCAGGGTGAGAAGAACGTAAAGTCGCTGACACAGGATTTTCTTGCCGGCAACAAATTTATCTTTACTCATGCCGGGCTGGCCTTTGTTTTCCTTGCCATGGCGATAGCCATGTTTATCATGAGTTCGTTCAGCCCGCTGATCTCCATCTATATACGTGATTCGCTGCAGGCTGGGCCGCGCATGTTTGGCGCCATCAGTTCCATGGTAGGCGTAGGCATGATTCTGGGCACGCTTCTTGTCACCCGTCTGGTGCGCAGCCGCTCCAAGGCACATGTGGTACTGGTGGGACTCTTCGCGCTGGGAATTGGCGCGCTTCTGCTGGGCGGCTTCCACAATATTCCCATGGCGGCGATCAGCACTTTTACCATGGGCTTTGCCATTGCGTTTATTCTGGTGCCGACCCAAACCATGTCACAGCAGGAAACTCCGCCGGCCATGGTGGGCCGCGTGAGCAGCACGTTTATGTCTCTGATTTCGTTTTCACAAGTCCTGGGACTCCTGCTTTCCGGCATTCTTGCGCAGAAGCTGGGCATCCGGCCGTTGTTTATCGCCTGTGCCGGAGCGCTCGCGCTGATTTCCGCACTGGGCTATCTCATGATGCGCGGCCGCTCTACTGCTACAGCCGGCGCGACTGCGACTTCAGATCCGCAGTCTTTAAATTCGCCGTCTTCACATCCGCAATCATCAGATCCGCAGTCATCAGATTCACAATCCAGCGCGGCCAGTCCGAACTCGTAAGCTCGCAACCCATCTCCTACCGGGTAACGCACTGAAGTTAACCAGTGCGTTACCGGTTACTTTGGTGACTTTGTCCACTCGACCACCTTTCTTTAGGATTCAACTCAATGATGTGCCGCCTACGTATGCGGGAAAGCATGGCACGCCGCGTTCTTAGGCAATGTTGAGGAGAAGCAGTGAATTGGAGTTCCATGCGGCGCCATGCACGCCCGCTGGTTTTAAGCAGCGTGATGGCAGCAATTGGTTTGTTGGCGTTTCAACCGGCCAGCGCACAAGCAACCTTGCGCAAAGTAAAAAATCGAGTGGATCCGGTGTATCCCGATCTGGCCAGGAGAAATAATATTCACGGCAGCGCTCGCGTTGAGCTGCTGATTACAACTGACGGCAGAGTCAAGGATGTAAAAGTTCTGGGTGGAAATCCGGTACTTGTGGACGCAGTGGTTACAGCCGTCATGAAATGGAAATATGAGCCTGCTCCGGAAGAATCGTCCGTGGTAGTGAAGTTTGATTTCGCGCTTTAGGTTTCAGGTTTTCCAATCTCTCTCCTGTTTGTTTTAGCCTGGATAAAAGATAATCCAGGCTTTTTTATTTGGTTCCAGATCATGCACTTCCTCTATGCTTCGTTTGGCTTTTGGCTTTTGGCTCCTCGGTTCTTAATTCCTCTAACTACTTTACGTCCTCCGTTCCTCTGCGTTTCAAAGGTTTTGATTTTGAATCTGGATTATCCGTTCCATCCGTGTTCATCCGTGGTAAGGTTTTTGTCGTTATGACTGATCCATTTCTCCAAGCCGCTATTGCTGAAGCCCGCCAGGGAATGCAGGAAGGCGGCATTCCCATTGGCTCTGTGATTGTGCACAAAGATAAGATCATTGGCCGCGGCCACAATCGGCGCGTGCAGAAACTTAGTGCTATCCTGCACGGTGAAATGGACGCTCTCGAAAATGCCGGACGCCAGACTGCCGCTGTCTATCGCGAATGCGTTCTCTACACCACGCTCTCGCCCTGCTCCATGTGCACCGGAGCGATTCTTCTTTACGGGATTCCGCGCGTCATCATCGGCGAGAACCGCACGTTCATGGGCGAAGAAGAGCTGCTGCGCTCACGCGGTGTTGCGATTGAAGTGGTGCAGAGCGACGAGTGCATACGGATGATGGAAGAGTTTATCCAGAAAAATCCGACGCTATGGAATGAAGATATCGGGGTGTAGGAATAGCCGCTTCTTTAAAGAAGCTTCGGGACCCTCGACACGCCATCCCGAATCCCGCGCACACGCATGATTCTTGCGTGTGCGCGGAGTGAGGGATCTGCTCCGCTGGTCTCAAGGTTCTGATTTTTTCCGCCATAGTTTTGGAACATCATCAGATTCTGGAAAGTCTTGTTGCCCCATTGAGCAGCGGAGCCGTTTCCTCGGCCTTGTGTAGCAGATCGATACGATCTTGAATGCCGGCCTCGGAATGGCGCGTGGAGGAAAATAGAGCATATCAATCGATGCAGTATTTAGCGTGGTTAGAAGCCATCTCATAAATACCCTCGTCATGTTTTGGACTTTCAAAAGTCCGCTAAATTCGGGGGGGCGACAAAGAGCGATGTAAGTTTTACCTATTTATGAGATGGCTTCTAGTTG
>DASXZE010000249.1:0-7233 GCA_036502105.1 Candidatus Angelobacter sp.
TGGTAATTTTGCGCCGGCAGGGTGGGCATTCTGCAATGGGGCCCTTTTGTCGATTTCCGAAAACGACGTCCTCTTTAACTTGATTGGCACTACTTATGGGGGCGATGGGCAGAATACCTTTGGTCTTCCCAGCCTCCAGAGCCGCATTCCCATTCACATGGGATCGGGATATGTCCTGGGACAAAGCGGAGGGGCCGAGAGCGTTACACTCCTATCTGCTCATCTTCCGTCGCACAGCCACATACCCCAGGCCAACGCTACGGTTGGTACTCTGCCGAGTCCGCAGAATAATTTATGGGCCGCGACTACCACTCTCCACAACTACGCCGCTGGCACGCCGGCCGCAGTTATGGCACCCACAGCGGTGGGCATGGCCGGCGGTTCACAGCCGCATGAGAACATGGTTCCCTACCAGGTGATTAACTTCATTATTTCCTTGTTTGGGATTTTTCCATCACAAAGCTGATGCTGTTCACCAAAAGCTAAAAAGCTAGGAGAAAAGTGTATGGCGCAAGCCTATATAGGTGAAGTAAGAATCGTTAGTTGGAATTTTCCTCCCAGAGGCTGGGCCCTCTGTAACGGACAGCTATTGGCCATCAACCAGAACCAGGCCTTATTTTCAATCCTGGGCACCACGTACGGCGGCGACGGTGTTACCACCTTTGCCCTGCCAAATCTACAGGGACGCATACCAGTGCATTCTGGCAACACAATCGCCCTGGGCGAGCGTGCTGGTGAAACCAGCCACACGCTCTTGATGGCGGAAATGCCTGCGCATACGCATGTCCCGGTAGGCAGTTCCACTCTGCCGCCCACTGCGCCCGCGGCCACCGGAAATCTGTGGTCAGCCGATAATGGCAAACCCTTTGCACCAACCCCCACTGTAAAAATGAACCCTGCATGCATTCAGAATACCGGAAACAATCAGGCGCATGAAAACATGTCGCCCTATCTGGTATTGAATTTCATTATTGCGCTTCAGGGAATTTTCCCATCCCGCAACTAACGAACGGAGAATGACTGTATGGCAGATCAATTTTTAGCGGAAATCAGAATTTTTGCCGGGAACTTTGCGCCCGCCGGCTGGGCACTCTGCAATGGCCAGCTGATGGCTATCTCTCAGAACACAGCCCTCTTTTCTCTTTTGGGCACCACGTATGGCGGCGATGGACGGAGCACCTTCGGCCTTCCTAACCTTCAGAATTCAGCGCCCATTAACTCTGGCCAGGGCCCGGGACTGAGCCAATATGACCTGGGTGAGGTTGGCGGCGTACCGTCAGTCACTTTAACCATGCAGGAGATGGCTGCGCACAATCACAACGCCCTTGCCGTTGCAGCAGCTGGCGGCGGAGACCCCACTAACAATGCCTGGGCAGCCGGCGCCAAGGGGACGGGCAATCTCTATTCGCCCTCTGTAGCGGCTTCGAATGTTCAAATGAGCCCGAGCAGCCTTATGTTCAACGGAGGCACGGGAAACTCCGCGTTTCCGCACAATAATATGATGCCGTATCTGGGCCTCACCTTCATCATCGCGCTCTCGGGAATCTTCCCGCCGCGAAGCTGAAGCTAACGCTTAGGTTTTTTAAAAATCCAGAAGGGCTTTGGAGTTTGCAAACTCTGAAGCCCTTACTGCTGTTTGCGCTACTATGAAACCATGGTTCGTGAAGAGCGTGGTTTGGCAGGACATGGTTTGCCAATAAAATATACGGCTACTCAGCTTGAGCAAGGTTCTGCTGTTTCGGCAACGAAGCCTGGGCCGCACGTTTTAGAAGCCGGCGTTCCTTTGTCGCAGTCAGTGATCTGGCGGCTGCAGGAGAAGTTCTACGCGCAGCGCGGGCTCAAGGCCTGGACGGAAGATCTGGTCCCCAGCTACATCACCAACAATCCACTGATTGCTGAGATGTACGCTGAGATCGTGGCCGCATATCTTGAAGATTGTCTGGCGCACACGCAGAAAAGTTCGCCGCCGATTTCCGCGGAAAATCCGCTGCGCATTCTGGAGCTTGGCGCTGGCACCGGAAAATTCTCTTGTCTCTTCCTGCGCAATATCTCTGCGCTGCTGCAGGAAAAGAAAATTGCGCCGCAAGTAATCCGTTATTGCCTGGCCGATTGCTCAGAAACTTTGATTGCTGAGTGGCGGGCGAATCGCGATCTTGCAGAATTTGTTGACGCCGGGATTTTGGAATTCAAGCTGGTCCGCGCAGCGGCGTCGCGCACATCAGAAGAAAGCCAGCCGCAGAAGGCAGGCGCTCCGCTGGTGGTGATTGCCAATTATGTTTTCGATAGCCTGCCGCAGGATGCCTTCATCGTTGCCCATGGAAATATCTCTGAAGCGCTCATCACCACTACAAGTCCAGCCAATGAAAATAGCACGGTCGGCGCGCAGTCTCTAAGCAGCTTGCAGCTCTCTTTCAAAAACGTCCCGGTCGCGCCAGACCGCTATGCGGACAAATCATGGAGCGCGATCCTTGAGCACTATCGCAAGAGCCTGCCTGCCGCCACCATACTTTTTCCCAGCGCTGCGCTCAGTCTTCTGCAAGAGCTAAACAAATCGTGTGATGGCCGAATGATGGTCCTGGCCGCCGACAAAGGTTTTACCCGCGAAGATGAACTTGCTTTCAGCCAGGGAACGCCCTCCATGGAATTTCATGGCGGAGGCCACTGCTTTTCCCAGCAGGTCAACTTTGATGCGTTTGCCAGATATTTCTGGAGCATCGGCGGAGAAGCGCTGCTGCCGCAAAAGCATTTTTCTGCCCTGAACATCTGCGCATTTCTTCAGCACCCGCCAGCCCACGAATTTTCCGCCACCCGCAAAGCATACGAACATGCTGTGAACGGTTTTGGTCCCGATGATCTATTCACGCTCATGAGTTGGATGAATGCGCATCTGGAAGAAACCAGCGTGCTGCAGGCAATGACTGTGCTCCGGCTCACGCGCTGGGACACCACTGCGTTCTTGCGGCTCTTTCCCATCATCGCTCGGCAGCTGCGCACCGTCACAGCCGAGCGGCATGATCTTCGCCAGGCCGTGCTGAATACGTGGGCCAATCGCTATCCAGTAACGCACAGTGAAAACGTGCTGGCATTTAATTGTGGTGTGGTTCTGCTCGAGCTGCGCTACTTTGCGGAGGGACTGGCCATGTTCAAAACTTCAGAGCAAGATTTTGGACGCTCCGCAACTACCAGTTATAACCTCGGCTTATGCGCTCAGGGCCTTGGCCATTCGGCTGAAGCACTGGATTACATGATCGACGCCTGCAATCTTGATCCCACGTTTGAGCTTGCTCGCGCTTCGCGGCTAAAGTTGGAAAACGAGAGAGCTTAGTCGCATTGCATCCTGCCGCATTGCATCCTGAAGGAAGACCATTCCTGATGTGAATCGTATGCAATGAACGATTCGAATCACAGGCAGAGCTGCTTCTTAGCGCACGTGCCCTCGGCCATCTGATACTATTGCCGCCGATGATTGTGAAAGAGCCTACAGACACGCCAGCCAAAGCTACAGTTGCAACAACTTGGTGGCCGCTTGCTATTTTGGTCGCCATCAACGTGCTCAATTTTTATGATCGCCAGGTTGCCGGCGCGGTGGTTGAGCCTGTCCGCAAGGAGTTTCTACTCTCTGATACGCAGATTGGATTGCTCAACACACTGTCACTGATTTTGTACGGTCTGGTTGGATTGCCACTGGGACTTCTGGCCGACAGAGTCAGCCGCAAAAAACTTCTGGCTGTGGGCATTGTGGTTTGGGCGGCGTTCACAGCGTGTGCGCGCTGGGTGAGCAGCTATTCCTTTCTCATGGTCACACGTCTGGGAGTTGGCGTGGGTGAAGCCACTGCCGCTCCCACCGCCACCAGTTGGATTGGCGATCTTTTTCCCGCCGAGCGTCGCTCGAAGCCGCTGGCACTTTTTATGCTGGGTGTTCCTGTTGGTGGAGCGCTGAGCTTCTTTTTTACCGGACCGATCGCACTTCATTATGGATGGCGCGCTGCCATGGTGGTTGCGGCCGCTCCGGCGCTGCTGCTTGTTCCGCTGTTGCTCATGCTGCGTGAGCCCGCGCGAGGCGCTTCAGAAAAACATCTTTCCATTCAGGCCAATGCAAAGCAAATTGGCGCAAGTTCCATACGGCAGGTTTTGCGTGTGCCCACCTTCTGGTGGATCGCGCTTTCTGGCGCGCTCGTCAATTTCAACCTTTATTCCATTGGACTATTTTTCCCTGCGTTCTTTGGCCGCATTCATCACATGAACGTGGCGCGCGCGGGCATCATGACCGGCATCGTCTATGCGGTTGGCGGCATCCTTGGCGGATCACTCGCGGGAATTCTGGGTGATCGCATTGTGCACCGCAGCCGCAGTGGACGCATGAAAATTGCCGCGGCCGCCGCCCTGATTTCTGTTCCGCTTTCATATTTCGGAATTCATCAGGGCTATGGCGCGCTGGCACTGGCGCTCCCGTTGCTCGCGATTTCCTACGGCCTGCTCAATATGTATTACGGCCTGGTCTATGCTTCCATCCACGATATCGTTGCGCCCGCGCTGCGCGGCACCAGCATGTCCATTTATTTTCTGGTGATGTACCTCATCGGCGCTTCCTGGGGCACGCTGATTATCGGCAAGATGAGCGACCACTTCGCGCTGCACGCAGCCCACCTGGCCGGCGCAGATAAAATCAATGAAGCGTTCAAAGCCATCGGCCTGCAGCAGGCGTTGATTGCGGTGCCAGTATTGTCTCTTCTGCTCGCTTTAGTGTTGTGGATGGGATCAAGAACCATCGGCAGAGATATAGAAAACCAGCAAAAAGCAATTTAAACCACAGAGAGCACAGAGGAGAAATGAGTTTTTGATTTTCTCTGTGTGCCTCTGTGCCCTCTGTGGTAAAAGTTTTATCCCCTCAGCTTGATGCCCAAATCCCGCAGCTGTGTCTCCGTCACAGGCGTTGGTGCATCTACCATCATGTCAATCGCCTTGGCGGTTTTGGGGAAAGGAATTACCTCGCGCAAGCTGTCTTCTTCCGCCAGGATCATCACAATACGGTCCAGCCCCAGCGCGATGCCGCCATGCGGAGGCGTGCCGTATTCGAGTGCGTCCAGGAAGAAACCAAAACGCGATTTGGCTTCTTCATCGGTCATGCCCAGAGCGGTGAAAATCTGCTTTTGGATATCCTGACGATGAATACGGATCGACCCTGAACCCAGCTCCGTGCCATTCAACACCACGTCATAGGCCAGCGCGCGCACTGCGCCCGGATCGGTCAACAGCTTCTCCATGTCATGGTCATGCGGCGAGGTAAAGGGATGGTGCGCCGCGTTCCAGCGGTTATCTTTCTCGTCAAACTCGAACATGGGGAAATCTGTGACCCACAGGAATTTGAAGTCGCGGGCCACGTCGCCACTGCGCTCAAAGGCCTTGTGTTTATCAGCGTATTTGCGGCCCAGTTCGAGCCGTGCTTCGCCTCCGGATGTAAACTGCGCTTTCTGGTTGGCGGCACTGCGCGTCTTACCTTCCATGGCGATAGCCACTACCGGCACAACTAAATCGTCAGCGCCGGCTCCGCAGAGTTCACGGATTTTTGCCGCTGCCTGCGGACGCTTCTTTTCCAACTGCACAAAGTCATACAACACGCCGGCAAAATTTGTATTCCGCCTGGCCAGCTCTTCAGATAATGCGCGCAACTCTTTTTTCTCACGGTCAGAAATCTTGCCGACGTTTGGAATTCTGATTCCAACCATATTCATTGCGCCATCAACGCGCAGCTCGGCCAGATCTTCATCGCTGAATGCCTCGCGAATGTCGGTCATCGCGGGCAAGCGCATGTCTGGCTTGTCAATCCCATATTGCCGGATGGCCTGGTCATAACTCATGCGGACAAACGGCAGCGGCAATTCGTGCCCGGCGGCTTTGAACGAAGCTTTCAGAAAGCCTTCCACTACTTCATAGATACGGTCAGGCTGCGGGAAACTCATCTCCAGGTCGATCTGGGTAAATTCCGGCTGGCGGTCAGCGCGCAGGTCTTCATCGCGGAAGCAGCGCACGATCTGGAAATATTTATCAAAGCCAGAGATCATCAGGATCTGCTTGAAGAGCTGCGGCGACTGCGGCAGCGCATAAAATTCCCCAGGATGCACGCGGCTCGGGACCAGATAATCGCGCGCGCCCTCCGGCGTGCTGCGCGTCATGAACGGAGTTTCAATTTCCAAAAAGCCGCGCCCGGCCAGTTCCAGCCGGATGGCCAGTGCCACGTTGTGGCGAAGCTGAATGTTGGCCTGCATCTTGTCACGCCGCAGGTCAATGTAGCGGTATTTCAGCCGCACTTCTTCATTAATGCTGCCAGACTCGCTGGGCAGAAACGGCGGCAGCTTGGATTCATTGAGCAGCTTAAGCTCGTCCACCGTGACTTCCACTTCGCCGGTGGCAATGTTTTTGTTCACCGTGTCAGCGTCGCGCAGGCGCACCTTGCCAATGGCTGCAATCACGTACTCTGAGCGCAGTGCGCTGGCCTTCTCATGCCCGGCGGGATTCACGCCTTTATCAAAAACCAGCTGCGTCATGCCGCTGCGGTCGCGGACGTCAATAAAAATCACGTTGCCCAGATCGCGCCGGCGGTTGACCCAGCCCAGCAACACAATCTGCTGGCCCACATGCTCAGGGCGCAGCTCTCCGCACATTTGTGTGCGACGAAGATCACCTAAAAAGTCGAGTGCCAAAAGACATACCTTCCTCTACATGGAATGCCGAAAACGGCTGAATTCTGATTATAAAGTGTCGCAAGCGATTTCTGTGTTAGCAGGAGACCACAAACACCTTTGCCTGGGTGAGCTATCCAACCGCCTTTTTAAACGGGGAGTTACAAAACCCACTATGTATAACCCAGCCTAAGTATAAGTTGCTGAAAGCACATGGCAACTGTTACGATCAAAAAAGGGAAAGTTTCCCTCGGAGGTGCTATGTGACCAAGATCATTTCTTGGCTCGTATCTAACTTCCGTTTCCAATTGTGCAAATAGCAGCAGCGGAAGCTAATTTGCCGTGTCAGGGTACGGCGATGACTGCTATTGGTAGGCTTGAGCTGGGCACTTTTAAGGTGCAACCCCTTAAAAGCCAATTGGAGCACCTGACGGTCGGAACATTTAGTGCGTTTCCGCCCTCAAGGGATGTTTTGTGGCTAACCCTAAACCGGTTGTTGCCGGAATGGGCAGAAAGAAAGGTGCCACGAAACATCCTGAAATCTTCAGAAAAT
>DASXZE010000250.1:0-3933 GCA_036502105.1 Candidatus Angelobacter sp.
ATCAACAGCTTCCATCCGGGCCGCGCGTCTTATATCGAGTTCTCCGGCATGGGCCACGGCTTGGATCTCTCGCCTTCTCCTCGCGCGTGGCTTGAGCCATCCGTAAACATCAACACGGCTCATTCGATCCGGAGTTCCTCAAGCAGGTAGGCGATTGGCTGGACAAGAATCTTGCCGCATCGCGATAAATTTTGATTTCCGCATTGTTGGTCTTGATTGCGCAACCTTGCGTGTGTCTTCCCAGCCACGCTGTCCACGTCCACCCACATTCCTTTTGTCATAGCCGGCTCCCATAACCCTGTGAAATCACCAACTTAGTTGTTGGTCCCCGGCCTGCTTTTATTTATGGCGCTGCAACCGCGGCGAGGGTCGGCCACCATGACACACACAGAATCAGCCACGCAGAACCAGATACAAAACAGCCTCATTCCCATGCTCCGCGTATGGATTCGCGGCATTGGCTGGACCATCGTGCTATCCGCGTTGCTCGCCGTACTCTTCGCGCTGGCGCTCGACGGCTGCTCCAATATCCGCTGACCTTTTAGCTGTCTTCTGAAGTCATTCTCAGGCAAGCCTCCAGTAAAATCTTATCGAGCATAACAAGTCATCTCTGCGCTGCGTTTTTTTCCCATCTGCGTCTGCGCCCATCTGCGGCACAAGCTTTCTGAAAAGTTCGTGCTTATTTGCACAATTTGCGGCCAATAAAATGGGCCAGGCTCTTTTTCAGAACCTGGCCTGCGTGTCACCGCCATTGTTGTATTTCCTCCTTATTGCTGAGGATTGCTTGCCTGCGCTGCCGGCGTGGCCGGCTCGCTGTTCGCTACCACCGGAACTGGGTCAGACTTGATTTTCACAGTCGTCATGATCCGTTCCAGTTTGTCAAAGACCTGCAGATGGTCCATCGGTTTCGTTGTTCCCGGAGCGTCTTCCACGCCCAGCGCGAACTCATAGCACGCGCCGTTTTCAAAGTGATGGTAATAGCGCGCCTCGGTCTGGCCGGTAAAGTTCTCAGCCTTGGCAAACTCCACGCCAAGGACATTCGTTTTCACCGGCACAATGGAATCGTCATCGGCGTCAACCGGCGGATTGGTTGAAGCTTCTGCCGGTTCCGGCACAGTGGCAAACTTGCTGCACTGCTCCGCCGTCAGGCCCTTGTTCACGCTCGTCTTAAAGTAAGAGGAAGCGCGCGTTCCCGGCAGCACCAGCGTAGTCAGTGTTTCACCGCCGGGTTCGGCAAAGTTCATCGCCACCGGATCAGGCCAGGCCGAATCCTTGTTGTCTTTTTCCGGCGTCAGCATGGTGTAAGTCTTGGGATAGCGGAATGAAATTCCGTATATGCTGTTTTTGTAAGTTGCGGTTGAAGCGCGCTTAATCGTCTTTTTCTTCTCGATCACCGCTTCCACTTTCTTTTCCAGTTGCTCCGCCGGCTGGCCTGTCGCCGCCGCCGGGCTCGCCGAATTCGGTCCGGAAACATTCTGGCTGGAAGGGCTCACTTGCGCATTCTTGTTGCCTGCTTTGGAGCAGCCGTTAATGTCGAGCACCACCATCAGCGCCAGGACCGCGGTTGCCGCCGCGGTCATTGCGCCGCCAATCATCCGTGCCCGCCTGGTTGAACTGCTATTGACTGGAGTTGCGTTGAAAGATTTCAGGTCTGCCATGTTTGTTTCACCTCCGCCGCCTTCAGGCAGCACTCTTCTCTATGGCACGGAGGCGGCCATTCACGAATCGCTTGATTCTATGCGGGTTAGCTGCACTCGCGAATAATGCGGCGCGTGCTGCCTAAAACACGGTGTGGGCCGCATGACACAGTCTTGCTGGAAAATTGAAATGAAAAGGCTGGCGGAGGATGCGTCTTAGTCGCTTATATTTTCGTCCACACCACGTCTTCGTTATTCCTGCGATCGATCAGCGTTGTCACCTTGCCGTCATCGCTGTGGCCAAACAACGTCCGGCCTTCTACGCCTTTGCGGAAGAATAGATCGCTGGCTTCAGGAATCAATTCTTCTCTAACACGTCCATTGCGCGTCTCGTAAAGACGACCGTCTTCCGCCGTGATGCTCATTGTCCGTTCCGGCCCCAGCTTGTACGTCCCCATGTAGGATGGAAACTTGCTGGTGTCTGCCTTGCCTGGTGCAGGATCTTCGTAATAGCGCAGCACCTGTCCTGCGACGATCTGCCATTTACCGCCGCGCCGCATCCAGGTGTCTGTCTCGTGATAGCGCGCCGTCATATGCTGGCCGAAGATTGTTTCAGTCTCATCCAGGTCATAGCTCAGGATGGCGACGTCGCCTTCGATATGGCTTTTCGGCCGCACCAGCTTGATCGTTCCTGAATAGCCTTTCGGCATTGGCTGGATGTCCTTTAGCAGCGCCGCTTTGTCCATATCGCGTCCTTTTTCGTCAAAAAACATTGCATCATCCGCATAATATTTCTTGAATGGCTCCTGGTTCCCAGGCACGATGGAGTCAAACAGTTCTTGTGTACGCCGCACCAGTTCATCCTGCGTGATGGTCGGTTCGTCTGCCAGGCTGTGCAAGGCAAACGCCGCACCGCCAGCCAATATCATGAGGGCGAGGATTATTTTCGTCATAAGGCTTTCACTACTTCGGAAATGCATTCGAGGCAACACACAGCGAACATGGTCGCTTGTCCAAAAGAATGTAGCACCTGCGAGTCACGGCCACCAGAGTGTCGGCTTCTATCGCGCTGATGGTATTCAGCAGCTCCGTACAGAGCAGCTTACGTTTTTATGGTTGTTCTAACCGATTTGGTGAAACGGCCGGGCTGCTACCGCCACTATTTCTTTAGTAGGTCGCGACGGGAAAAGTCCAAGCCACATTCTTGGGCTGCTCTGCAAAAAATTTATTGGATCCGGCTCAAGATCTGGCGTGTCTAAATGTCAGATAAATTAACCGGGCCCGGATCAAAACCGTTCTGCACGTTTTTTACGTACGTTGACCAGGATGAGGGGATTTTTAGATGTTCCGCAGTAGAAATAAACACAAAACTATTGAACGGGCCACCGAATACGCCAGCTGCAAAGATTTTCAACAAATTTTCAATGAAGATATGGTCGGGCTGCACCGTCTCGCCTTTTTGCTGACTGCGGACCACGCCAAAGCCGAACAATGCTTTGTGTCCGGTCTGGAAGATAGCATCCACGGCAACCCGGTTTTCCGGCAATGGGCGCGGGCGTGGAGCAAACGGGCCATTATTCAGAGTGCTATCAAAGCCATTGCGCCCATGCCAACACGTCATGGCGCGGTCCTGGAAGCGGCAGAAGCGCAGTGGAGTGGGAATGACGTTGAGAGCGTTGCCGCGGTTGTAGCTTCCTGGGAGCCCTTTGAGAGGTTTGTATTTGTTATGGGGGCGCTGGAAGGTTATGGGCTGCGCGAGTGTGCTGCTCTGCTGGCTTGCTCCGTGCAGGATGTGATAGCGGCAAAATCATTCGCGATGCAACGTCTGGCGGGCCAATCACGCACAAAGGATGTTTCCCAAGATCGCGAGTACGCTCCCCGAAACAACGGCTTTTCACGGGCCCAGGTGGCGTAATACCGTCTTCCGACATCAATTTTCTTTCGACATCATTTAGAGATGGGGCAATTGAATAAAGATGGGGGCAATTTGAAAATCAGCCCAGCTCCGGACCGAGAGGAATCGTGATCGTTGTGTTGCGGGGCGCCATGTAATCGTCGCGTGAAAGTTATTAGACCGGACACTGCGCGGTCCTGTCTTAACTCTAACGCGTTACACTGACGCCCTCAACTCCTTAAAAAAACTACGCTGCCGAGTCCCGCGTTATGAAGTCACCCGGTGCATTGCTCATTGGCTGGTCACTTCGCTCAATGCGCTTTGTGGTGAATCGTCCGGCAATCATGCCTGGACGTCCTCTTGTGCATGTGAACTCCGCAACAATTTCAAAGTAAGCTTTTC
>DASXZE010000251.1:0-46976 GCA_036502105.1 Candidatus Angelobacter sp.
GACAAACCGGTCCTGTTATTGCGGCGCTTTGACAGGGAGAACGGCGCCCGAATTCCGTTTCTTTCCGCCATGAGCATGCTCGGTGCGCGCGATAACGAAACGCGAAGCTATCTTGAATTCGTCGACTCTCTCCGCCAGCACGGCGCCTCCCCGCAGGCGGACATGCATGCGCTCTGGCGGCGCGTCGTTTTCAGCATCCTGATCTCGAATACGGACGATCATCTTCGCAACCATGGATTCCTTTGGGCGGGACCGGCCGGGTGGCGATTGTCGCCCGCCTATGATCTGAATCCGGTTCCCGTCGATATTAAACCGCGGATCCTGACGACCGCGATCAACGAGGATGACGGTAGAGCATCCCTGAAGCTAGCCAATGAAGTTGCCCCCTACTTTGAACTGGCCGAGAAAGAGGCACGCGACATTGCGCGTGAGGTCGGAAACGCGGTCACTTCATGGCGCAAGGAAGCTGCCGCTCTGAGGCTGGCCAAGGGCGAGATCGACCGCATGGCGTCGGCGTTCGAGCACGAGGACCTGAAGCTGGCCGTGGCCGATAAATGACCGGGTGTGCACATGAAACCGACATTGGGCTGGACAATGCTGTCGCGCGAAAAAAATGCGGCAAGCCGAGAAGCTGACGAGCGGGGATCAAAACTCAAATTAGGACCCTACCAGAACTAGTTGCTGGCCTAAAATGAGCAATGCGGACCGTTCCTCATGTTGCATTTGCAAATGAAACCTGATCAATAGTCGGGCGATTGCATGGCAGCAAGGCTGACGCGACCGGCAATGAAGAGGCGTCTGGCAACAAATGCCAATCGGTCCGGCCAGTCGTCGCGGCAGGTGCATGATGCGTTCCCACTGGCCGCCAGAAGTACTCAGCAGCTCGCGTACTGCGAGGAAACAGATCCGCTGCATGGTGCCACTCCATTGCTGCTGTGTACGGAAAGCCGTTGCGCTCGTCGCGTACCGCAGCAGGGCTGTATGAAAAGCCTTGGCGGGAATGATGACGTTGGACAACCACCAGGTACCGATCACAGCGATTGCTGGGTTGTGTCGATTGCTGCTTTTCATGGCGGATCTCCTTGTTTCAGATCGAACGCCATAACTATTGGCAATTCCATGCCAAAACCCTAGGTGGTAACTCATTAAGAGCGAACAGGGTGCGCGGGCGTGATCCAGGGATGACCGATTTGAAAGCCGCACTTGCCCGACTGCTGCCCACCGATGGGCATCTCGATTGACATGTTAAGGGCGCGCATCAGCTCTTGATAAGACTGACAAGTCAATTCCGTTTGGATAATCAGGTTTAGCATCCGCCCGTGGGGTTGCCGTCCAGACTGCCCGAATACCGGCGATCCGTATTTTGTTAGGCAGACTTGGTATACGTAACGCAGAATTCTATGATCTTTCCTTTTTGCGATTCTGGCACGGGCATCTGTTTATTCTGGAATTTTCGCGGAGTGCCACGGAGATCAAAAGCGGTAGTAAATTTCCTGTAAATTTCCCTGCTAACGGGAATTTTGGCCGCAGAGATAACCCGCTCAGAACTTGCGCCGCCTTTCTGGAAGAAATCGTAGGAGACCAGCCTGTTCCGGGATCAGTTTCTCGGCGTAGTGGGATTAACGGGGCGCCATCATCACTTGGATAACGTTGGATCGGACCAGGGGTAGCTTCGAGACGTCTTGGCGTCGCTTTGCCCCAAAGGATGGACGGCCATTGCCAAGTTTCTGAGCACCAGTCTCGCATCTGCCCAAACTTGGCCAGGCAGGGAATGCCTGTGAAGCGCGAGGGCGATTCGCTACTGCTAATCCCACTGAAATGCGGGCACGGTTAGTCCAGCAATCCCGCATAGTCAAAAAACTCATCCGCGCCTGTGTTCCGCGGATCACCACCACCAGTGTTGTCGAGCAACGTCGTGCGGTAAGGGGCCAGCTTGCTGGGAGAAGTGACGGTCAGTTAGGACTCGTACTCTCAGGTTGGCGCTCCAATCGCGGCGCGTATCGTGAAAATCAGCGCCGGTCCAGGGCAGCACTAGTAGCATTTTCTGTGAGCCGGTTGTCCGCGATCATAAAGGCCCGAACTTGAGACTCTGTCAAATGCTTGAGACTGATTGTTGGAATTTGTTGGAGTTTTAGCAGCCGGGCTGCTTCAACCCGACCGTGGCCGGCGATGATCTGTTTTTGTCCATCGATTAAGACCGGCACATTGAAGCCGAAGATTTCCATGCTTCTGGCAATCTGGCGAATTTGTTTCTCAGAGTGAATCCGAGGGTTTTTAGGGTCTGATCTGAGCTCTTTAAGAGCGCGATTAACAACGGAGAGAACACTTGAGTTCTCCAAAATATTGGATGACATGGCTGTCATTATTTTTCCTTTACATCGCCAGGTAGGAACTACATGCGGCGAGAACAGATTTAAGAGCAACACTTTGTAGGTGCGTCAAGAAGTGACACTACCCGAACCCCAAATTACACGGGATTTAGTTGACGTTTTTTGCTGGTGCTGAAATGCTTCGACTGGACAAACCATTTTGTAATTAGGAATTTCAATCAAGGTACTGGCAAAGTTTTGTGACTGATCAGGTGGAGCTCTCGCATTCATAATGTCGGAGTACCCCAGCAAACTATAATTTTGGGGCAGATTCCTCTCTTTCTGTGGAAATCCATGGTCCGCCACTAGGAACGGACGAACGAACTATGCTGCTGGCTGAAGTCTTTGGAGGCCTCATCACCGAGCAGCCATGTAGCATTGGGGGAGAAATGCTCCAGCCAGTTGTTTCAGCTTATCTGGCAAAGTCTTACCAAAAACAAAATGCAGTAATCATAGGATTAGCGAAGTACTTTGCTAAAAACATTGATTACCGCATAGCAGTACTCGTACTGATTTTTTCGTTATTTCTTTTTGGTTTTCGCCGAAAGCATCATCTGCACAACGTAGATGCTTACACTACAAGAGGCTGTTCTGACGAAAGATTGATTAGAAGAATTTGAATCAAATTTTATTTATGAAAACTTGGATTTAATCTTTTTCGGACATGAGGGGGCAGTCATCAATACCTTCTACGCGGGTAAGACCTTCTGAGGGAGCGTTACCGGTTTTTAAACTTGGCTAAACCAACGGCTGTTGTCATTCGATTTTCAGTATCGAAGAAATGAACGAACTCTCGCAACAATTTTTGCGTACTGTTTGGTTACTTTAGTCATCAACCTCGTCGATCCCAGTTGTTCGGATCCTTAACTTCATGCCATTAGATTTTGCCCTGGGGGGATCAAGTCGTTCGACAATCATGGCAAAAGCGGCCAGTGAGCGGGTCAGCCGATCTACCGTGTAAACAACAACGATATCCACGTTACCGGCGTCGATATCCGAAAGCAATTGGCGGAGAGTAGGCCTCTCCATCGATCCGCCAGAATATCGCCATCATCATGTGTCTGAATTCGAATAAAAGAACAAGGCTTTCCTTGCGCAGAGATCCGCAGCAAAACCAGATCCCAAACGGGTAAAGCCGCTCTCACTCGCACAAGCAGCGGTCTTAAATCGCTTGTTCGCAATTCGACAGTTCGCATAGAATTGAAAGCTCTTGAAGAAGCCCTTGACGCCACCCATTGGAACCGGAAATTGGCTGCCGACGGGTTGTTTTGGAGCCAAGATTCATTCGCGTGTCTGGCATGGTGCAGAATCAGGATGGAATCGTGCATTTGAAGGCTGAGCATCCTGAAACGGTAACCATTAGTGCGGTTCCTATTGCTTCACATGACTTCCATTGATACCGGAAACAGTATTTACAGAGTACTGATTAGCGCATGTGAGAGCTGAAAAAGCGCATAACAAAAATCTTTCACACAGCCGTTCTACGCAAAAAAAGCGGTTCCAGTTTAGGGGAACCGCCTTCTGGGAAATTCACTTCTCACTTTACTGAGACACTCACTATCGGGGAATTGTTGCCTAGTGTCAGATCCTGCGTTTGGGCTGGTTGTGGAAGTCGTTTCTACTCATTCCGCCGCATTTGCCCCTTCACAGAATCTTCCCGGTGGACAACGGATTTAATACGCAGCGAACGGGATGACATGTCGGAGCCCCTTCCGCTGTTTCTCTAAAGGCGAATTGGCTATCCCTTTTTGATAGGGCGAGTGGGACAACCCAGCAGCTTTGCCGGTAACTCATAGTATCAAAGGATACAAAATCCAGAGCGCGAGCTTTAGTTGGTTTGCTTGAGTCCTTCTCAAGGCCACGTGTTAGGAAAGTGATCCAAATGATATCTGAAGATCGTAATCGCCAAACGCGCGAACCGCTGCGCAAGATCCGCTTTCTTCTTATCATAGGAACGTTTCTGGGATTCTTCATCGCCAGCGGTTCCGCATGGTCACAGACCTGCGCCTCTACCGTGGACAAGACGGTCAAAATCTGTTCACCAGCCGCCGGTCGTACCGTTGTTTCGCCCGTGCAGTTTAATGCCGGTGCCTTAGACAAAGAACATGTGGTGACCGCCATGGCTCTCTACGTAGATACTGTCGAAAAAGCGAGCAGCAAGAATAATCAGCTCATGGCTGGCTTGTCGCTGCCAACAGGCAAACACACGATTGTAATTCGTGCCTGGGATTCGACCGGTTTGGCGTTCTTTACTCAAGAGACATTTACCTCGACCAATACCGCTTCAACTCCAACTCCAACTCCAACTCCGACTCCTACGCCATCCCCAACTCCCGCTCCAACTCCCTCCCCTACTCCGATTCCCACCCCTACACCGTCTGGCATTTCAGCAATCAACCACATCATTCTGGTGCTTCAAGAGAATCGCAGCTTTGACAGTTACTTCGGCATGCTAAATCCATACCGCCGTGCGCGAGGTTGGAATGTAGGCGACGATCAGCAGGTCTACGACGTTGACGGAATCGACGATAAGCTCACTACCATTGCTAATAAGGATGACGAAGGAACATTTTTCAGCCTCTTTCATACAACCAGTTCTTGCCTGGACGATATGACCTCATCCTGGCTCGAGAGTTACGGTGACGTAAGCCGATTCGACTTCACTACTACGAGAAAGATACTGATGGATGGTTTTGTTCATACGGCTGAGGGCTATGCGAAATCTGGTGTCGGCAGCGGGACATTTACTGACATGACCGGCGAGCGGTCCATGGCCTATTATACCGACACCGCTACGGCCGGCGCGCCTGAGCTGAACTATTATTATTTCATCGCTTCGCAGTTCGCTCTCTCGGACCGCTGGTTCTCGCCCGTCTCCAGTAAAACGATTCCTAATCGTCTTGCCACGATGTCCGGCGGCACCACGCAAGGCTATGTGTTTGATCCTGGCGTTGACGACCAGGCACCCACGCTCACCGCTACGACAATTTTTCAGTTGCTAGACGAGAACCAAATATCGTGGAAAATTTATTACTCTCATCTCGACCCGGACGGAAGCCCCTCCACCACATTTAAATATTTTGGCTACAGCGGTAAGTACATCTCAAAAAATGCTTCAGGCGTTATTACAGTAGATACGACTCATATCGCTAATATCAGCCAATATTTTACCGATGTGCAGAATGGCACCTTGCCTTCTTTCTCTTATATCGAACCCGATTTCGGCGCAAGTGATGAGCATCCTGGCTCAGGTCAGTCAGTCCTGACCGGGCAGCAACAAATGGCGACGATCGTCAATTCCCTCATGAGCAGTCCGTCTTGGACCGACTCAGCCCTTTTCTTTAGCTTTGATGAGGCTGGTGGACCATATGATCATGTGCCTCCTGTTCCGGGTCAGACCAACCTCAATACTGATCCCGCTTTGATTGCTGGTGAGGGCGATGTCACGCCTATCGCAGTCAATCCTGACACTTTCCTTCCCTGTCAGCCGGCAGCACCTGGCATATACACGAATCATTGTGATCTGCGTCCAACCGACCCGGGCGCTCATGCTGCCGATGCCGCAACCCAACAGGGCTTTGCTGCTCAACTCGGATTCCGCCTTCCCAATTTCATCGTCTCGCCATTCGCTCGCCGACACTACGTGGGGCACAATGCCATGGACCACACTGCCGTTCTTCATTTCGTGGAAGAGCGGTTTAATCTGCCTTCCCTTACAAAACGCGATGCGGCCCAACCCAGCTTGCTGGACTTCTTCGATTTCGCTGGCAAGCCGTGGGGAACGCCGCCAACTGACATCCCAGTGCCACCGGCGGTTGGGGCCACTTGTCATCCTGCAACCATGCACTGAGGTTGGAACTCGGATATAGGCGAAAAGAGGCGATTCAATCGTGGAAAATACTTGCTCTAGGACAAACTTTGGCGCCTATTTGACCCAAACACCGATTGTTGACTCGATATAACTTCTAATGAAAGCTCAAGAGAAGGCTCAGTCTCAAAGGAATCTGAGCCCCCTTTGACGACTCCTGACCTGAAAGGCAATCGATCAGCGTCCCGCCTTCTTGGCACAATAGTGTCCCATTAAGATTGCAAGCAAATTATCGAAGAACGCATTGGCTAGTCTTAAATATCTAGTGAAGCGAGAGGGTTTCCACAGGACGATGAAAACAGTCTAGATTCAAAGATAACCTATATTAGCCCGTGACCTGCCCCCCAAGAACTAGACCAGACAAAGTGAGACTTCTCCATTAAGATGGCCCGCCAGGGTCGAGGAGGAGAAGTGAGAAAGAGTCGATTCAAGGAAGAACAGATTATTGCCATCCTGAAGGAATCAGAGGCCGGAGTGGAGACGGGAGAGTTGTGCCGGCGACATGGGATCACGCGGGCCAGCTTTTACCGGTGGAAGTCCAAGTATGGGGGGATGGAAGTGAGCGAGGCCCGGCGGCTGAAGCAGTTGGAGGAAGAAAACCGGCAGTTGAAGCACGTGGTGGCGGAGTTGACCTTGGACAATCGGGCGTTAAAGGCGGTGGTAGCAAAAAAGTGGTGAGCCCGCAGATGCGGCGGGAGGTGGTGCTGGCGATGCAGGTGGAAGTAGGGATAAGCCAGCGACGCGCCTGCGGGCTGATGGAGATAGATCGAGGAACTTGCCGGTATCGAAGACGGAAGGTAGAAGAAGGACCATTGCGAATCCGCTTGCGCGAACTGGCGGAAGTGCGACGACGGTTCGGTTATCGGCGGTTGCAGGTGTTGCTGCTGCGCGAAGGCTGGCAGGTGAACCACAAACGGGTGTACCGGCTGTATGTGGAAGAGAAGCTGGGACTGCGACGCAAGCGGGGACGGAAACGCTCAGGAGCACGCCAGCCACTGGCCGAGCCCACAGGGGCCCAGCAGACCTGGTCGGTGGACTTCATGACCGATGCTCTGAGTTCGGGGCGAAGGTTCCGAACCCTGAACATCGTAGACGATTTCACGCGTGAAGCCATAGCCATCGAAGTGGATACTTCGCTGGGTGGAGGGAGAGTGGTACGAGTGCTGAATCAGTTGAAGAGACAACGCGGGCTGCCGCAGCAGATCCGTTCCGACAACGGACCGGAGTTCACCAGCCGAGTGCTGGACCAGTGGATTTACGAACAAGGAGTCCGGTGGCACTATATCCAACCCGGACGGCCCATGGAAAATGGATACGTGGAGAGTTTCAATGGACGCTTGCGGGACGAGTGCCTCAACGAAAACTGGTTCTGTAGTCTGGCGGAAGCACGGGCGACGATTGAAGTCTGGCGTCAGGACTACAACCAATGCCGTCCGCACTCGGCGCTCGGCTACCGTACTCCGGAAGAGTTCGCAAAAGTGTCGGCCGGGGGCTATGGAAAAGACGGCGGAAAAGCCGCCTTGGAAAACGCTTCGCGTTTCCCACTTTCCCACAGCCTCGACGGCTGCGGTTCTCAACTTAGAAGTGCTATGCTCAAAACCCAAAACCAGGAGAATGTCTCATCATCCCTGGACTAGAAATGGGGGGCAGGTCACCCCGGTAGACCTAACTGCTCTAAATGCAAAAGCATATCGCGAGGATCTGAGTAGATTCGAAACGCTCCGGCCCGATGTAGTTCCTCGTCTCCATATCCACCGGAAAGCATCCCGACACTAAGCGCACTTTTGCGCCCTGCTGCCAACACATCCCAAACGCTGTCGCCAACAACGATACAGTCTCTGAGCTGAACCTTAAGGCCTGCCGCTGCTGCGACAAAAATATCGGGAGATGGCTTAGCCTTCTTTACGTCATCGCCGGTCAAAATCGGCATTCCGCGAGGAATCGTGAGTTTCTTTAATAGGAGTGCTGTTTGCTTTCGATTTCCAGTCGTCGCAATCGCGATTCTGATCCTGGAGCGGTGCAGATGCTTAAGTAAATCATCAGCTCCCCGCAATGGCGGTATGTCCGAAAGAACCTTCAAAATCTTGGCATCATGTTCCTTTTCGAGTTGCTCAATATTGATCTCTTTCTTCGGGGCAAACTCGCGCAGTAATTCCTCGACGAATGATTTTCCACTCATACCTACACGGCGGTGAATCATCCATTTGGGAACAAACACTCCAGCACTCCTCAGCGTCCTCCACCACGCCTGAACGTGTTCGTAAACGCTGTCTATCAGAGTTCCATCCAGATCAAAAAGCACAGCAGGCATTTTGGTTTTTGCTTTTGGCACTGTCCTCGCTCCCATCCTGCGGTTAGATTGCGATTAAAGAAACGATATTGCTGCAGCAGCATTGATAGTTGATCGCGCAGTAACAGAGACATCGCGATGTTAATCACAACGGTACTTTTAACATGACCGATATTAATGAAAGGAGTATCAGCCCGTAACATCAGTGGAGAAGTCACCGGCACCTGACATGCCCGGCAAATCAAATTTTAATTCAGTCCAAAAGCAGACTTGGCACAAGCCAGCCGCCGCTCATCAACTCGGGCGTGTTGACTCTCTGCTCGTGCAATTAGCTGAGTAAAATCCGCAGGCCGGAGCCGGGGGTCGTAGGGCGCAACGACGGCCAGGGCATGCCAGAGAGCCCATTTTCCATGAATTCCCAGCACAAGAAATTCAAGCGCCTCGAATGTGCCCAGTCCCTCCTCCGAGCTGTGTTTCAACTTTAATCGACTCACCTTTTCCGCAAGCCAGGCCCCCCATTCCTTGATCCCGCCAGGGGTCGCGCCTGTAAGTTGAATCAGTTCCGACAGCACATCGCGATCCGCCTCTATTTCCGCTAACAGTTGCGCTGCAAAATGTCCCAGCGATTTGCCCGTATGGTAATCACGCATGGCTTTCAGGAGTTCGATTGCATGCATGGAGCCTGCAAAGTGATCCTGAAGATAAGTTGTTAGCGGGCTGTCCATGAAAGTAAATTCCCGTCGAGATGATGTGATCCGTCATTTTTTACGGTTCAATGAGATATCAGATGCGAGTCTTTTTTTTGTGGATGCGCGAGGAGACTTGTTGACTTGTGATAAATCGAGCAGCAAAGCCAATGGCTGATAGCAGAGTTCCTCGATTCACGCTCGGCGAAGCCCCGCGTTACAGCCTGAAAGGCCCGGCAGGTAAACGCGCATGGGAGAACCATCCTGGTGGCATTCCGAGCAGTAGCAAATATCTTGCGCCAGCAAGGGCCAGTTCATACAGTGGCGGACTGTATTTCAGGATGAGATAACGGAAATGAGCTGCCCAGTTGCTGCCTAGCATGCTTCTTCTGTTGCGTCAGAATCGTCCCATTCCAGCTTATCTGTTTGATGGCACCACCCTGCATTTTCGTGGCTGCAAATTTCCCCGGTTTTGCGAGTTTGTCGGATATACGGAAGACGAATTCATCACTCTCGCTTGCCCAAGATCATCGCGGATGAGTACGTACAACCGGCGATTTTGGCGATCTAGCAGAAACGCCGCCCGATGATCTCTGTCTAAAAAGCACTGCCGCGGGGAATGCGGATGGAATGGTATTAGGCTGCCGGCTACACGATGACTCGGCCGTGCATCAGATCAAAAACAGACAAGGCAGGTGTGGTATGACGGCGTTCTCTTCAAGACGTAGTTTTCTAAAAAAGGCCGGCTTGATTGCAGGGTCGGTACTATTGCCAATTAGCAGACTCTTCGCTGCGAGCGACCAAGACGCAATGCAAGAACAGTCATCAGGTTCAGCCGCCAGTGTGGGAACGGCAGATCACATTATCCGTATCAAGAGATCACCCATCGAGATTGCCAAAGACAAGATTATTTCCTTGACCACATACGATGGACAGTTTCCAGGGCCATTGCTTCGGCTGAAAGAAGGGCAACAGATAAGTGTAGACATTCATAACGACACGGATGTCCCAGAACAACTCCACTGGCACGGACAGATTATCCCAGCGGATGTTGATGGAGCAGCGGAAGAGGGTACGCCTTCCATTCCCGCTCATGGCAAACGGCGCATTGTATTCACTCCAAAACCTGCTGGTTTTCGCTTTTACCACACCCACAATCGAGCAGGTTCCGATCTCTATGCTGGCCAGTACAGCGGCGAAGTCGGTACTGTCTACATCGAGCCAAAGAATGAGCCAGGCAGTTATGACCACGAAGTTTTTCTGGTACTGAAAGAGTTTGAGCCGACATTCAGCCGTGGTGGAGACATGGCGCAGGATTTCCTGTTCCCAGCGACCAAAGTAAAGGCGCTGGAGGAACATGGGGAATCTGCGATGAAGGCTTCGCTGGCGAAGGGCATGCCTCATGGATATGAAGTCGGTTATGGCTCATTCACTATCAATGGGCGGATGCTTCACCATGGAGAACCGATCCTCGTGAAACAAGGTGAACGTGTCCTGTTTCATGTTTTGAACGGTAGCGCTACCGAAATTCGCAGTCTCGCATTGCCCGGACACTCTTTTCAAGTGGTTGCTTTGGACGGTAATCCTGTTCCGAATCCCGCGACTGTTCCGGTGCTTTGGCTAGGTACTGCCGAGAGAATTTCGGCGATTGTAAGAATGAATCACCCGGGAGTTTGGATTATGGGTGACACTGCCGACGATGACAGAAACCACGGCATGGGCATAATTGTTGAATATGCGGGTCACAAAGGTAAGGCGCAGTGGATCACACCACCAAAGTCGCACTGGAACTATGCCCACTTCGCCAAGCCGGGCATTAGCGCTCCAGAGCCGGACGAGACGTTTGAGATGCTGTTTGAAAAATACAATGCCGCTGACGACGGCTTCAACCGTTGGACAATCAACGGGACTGCGTTTCCGATGACCAATGAAAGGTCGCCAGCCTCATTTCACTTGAAAGAAGGTAAGAGATACCGACTTAACATGCGAAATGCCAGTGACGACATTCATCCTATTCATCTCCACCGTCACAGCTTTGAGCTGACCAATATAGCTGGAAATCCTATAGCGGGAGTCCTCAAGGACGTGCTCATGCTAGGAGGATACCAGGAAGCCTCAGTGGATTTTGTCGCCAACAATCCGGGGTGTCGCTATTCCACTGCCATCAACAATTGCATCAGGATTTTGGCTTTATGACCCTATTTGATTACGTTTGACGAAGTTTGCTTGGAATACGGCTCTGTCTTGGAGGTATCGTGCGGGTAAGTAAGCGTGCTGTGCAAGAGCGTTAGTCAGCTTTTGCGGCTTCACACCATTCAAAATCTATACCGACCTCTTTCATCACTTCAGGATGAATGCGGCCAGCAAGGTGCGTTCCCGCAGAAATGGCATGCGCCTTGGATCGATCAGCATATCGGTTAAAGAATGCAGTGGACCCGCCTATCGCACGTCCAAGAGCGGCCAATAGAGCGTCGGGTTCGCCATCGACTCCGGTGCATCCCTTAGCACACTGCTCGAAGAGATGATTTTTGACACACAGAATAGGCAGCATACGGCGCTTGTTCGTGACCTGGGTAACAAACCACTCTTGTTGTTTTCTAGGAATCGAATTGCAGATGAGAACACCGTCGATGGAGTCTGATTCCATCGACGATAAAGCGACTGCCAGTATTGAGGCTTCATGCACTACGTACCCGGCCTGACGCAAAATCATAGAACGAGTTTCAAGAAGAGAAGGTTCATAGCGCACAATATATTGGGATGGATCATGATTCCCTTCTTTCCGTTTGAAAACCAGGGAATGGCAGCGTTGATCCTATTTCCCTGTGCCTCGTATGCTGCACGATTAAAATTCCGCATGTCCCAGGAGAGATGACGAATGAGTAGGACATGCGGAAACGCATAAGTATCTTTGCTTGAGTCCGTATGCCACATCGAGACTAGCGAAGCACCATACTAAAACTCAAATAATTGGATGCACGGCAAAAATGCGATTTGCGTCTGGCATCGAACCAAGCTACACAAAAAATCGGCATCTAATTTGCAAGCGCATGACGGGGACTAAAACAGCTCAGGAACGTGAGTCGTTTTGCTCGTCACCCAATGAGGGCTGGTTCAACCAAACCGGCCCTCTCCTCTTATCTTATGGCAGCTCACTCCGGTGGACATACCTTAATTCGTGTGTACCTGCAAGTTGTTCCTGACCTCGAATATTCCTGAGACACCATTCGCTTTCATGCCGACCCTGTCCTTGTCTCCCTGGTTATTCACGGTACCTTCGAGGACTACATGGCCGCCTTTCACAATGATGTGAATGGAAGGAACAGAGCCCATAGAGTAAGGAAACAGGGCGTCATCATTGAAAATTGCCCTAGCCACTTCATGGCGTATGCGGTCATCATTCGATGACGGCGGAAGAATTTCGATCTGATTATCCACCACGTCAACGCCTTCAATCTTTTTTACGGCTCCCTGCGCTGCATCCTTCAGGATGGCTTCGCGTACTTGCCCCAGCAGCGTAACTTTACCGCCATCAATCCTGTATGCGATATTGTCGAAAATTGTGAGCTGCGGCAACGTTACCAATTCGTGGTAAACCTCTTTGCTCACGCGATCCTGCGTGTGTTGACTTCCGCCTGATTGCGTCCCAGAAGAGGCAAAAATTGATATAAAGCCACAGATAAAAAGAACTACCAGCCTAAACCATGATTGTGATTTCACTTTGTCCCCCATGTTAAAAATCTATTAGTCATTTTGGTACGTAGATGCCTTAGCTTGCTAACTGGATGCGTCCTGACTTTGGTGACTTATATGCTTGAATAGCCTCCCGAACCGAGTCCAACATCGCAACCGGTGAGTTCTCAACCGCAGCACAGTCACCAGGTATCAGCTCATGCTGATGAGCGCGGATACAGAGAATCGGCATCAACTTTCGAATCTTGCGTACAGCATTGACAAGTTGCTCTTTTTCCTTCTCTGGTACGGAGTGACAGATGACCAGAGCATCAATCAGATCGGATTGCGCCGATTCTGACGCTTTTTCCACCGTGAAGGTCTCCTCAACCTCATAGCCAGACATACGTAATACTCTGGAACGCAATCCAACCAACAAACGGTCGTATCCGAATGCGACTACCCGTGTCGTGCTCACGACCACACTGGGAAGAGCTTCAGATGAATTGTGGACCATAAAAAGCACCTCCTTGGAGAAATTCAGATGCTTAAAATATCGTAAACGTATTCTTAATGTCAAATAAAAATACCCTTAACACCACGATATTGAAGTGCTGAAATTCTTCTATGGTATGATGGAACTCATGGCCAAAGACAAGCCCCATTATGGTCGCGTACGCATTAAAGACCTTCCGAATACCCGACGAGGCAAACACTTCGATCTGCTCAATAGAATTCTTGAAGATTTGGAGAATGTACCGTCTGGCTCGGCAGTCAGTGTACCCCTCAAGGATACAGGCGGCATTGGCCTGGCCAGTTTGCGCTCAGCTGTGAATCGAGCTACCCGTGCAAAAGGGCTAAGGGTAGAGACACAATCAGATCCGCAGTATTTCTATGTCTGGAAAGCATGACGCAGGGCGCGTTTGCCGTTTAGTGCGTCCGCATTATGGACAACATGCGCCCGGTATTTCCCATCTCACAGGCACTGATGAAAACTAGCCTGCGCCAGACTCTTCGCCGATTCGCCGAGGCCATTGGGCCGGGTGTTATCACGGGCGCTGCGGATGATGACCCGTCTGGCATCGCTACTTATTCTCTGACAGGCGCTCAGTTCGGAACGTCCATGCTCTGGACAGCGTTCCTGACCTGGCCGTTGATGGCCCCAGTGCAGATGATGTGCGCTCGGATTGGGATGGTGACCGGCTCTGGCCTGGCGTTTGCGCTGCAAAAAAAGTTCCCGCGTTGGCTCGTAATGCTGGCCGCTCTCGCTCTTCTGTTCGCAAACACATTGAATGTAGCGTCAGACTTATCTGGAATGGCCGATGCTGCTGAGATGATGACTGGCGTAAACTCCCACCTGTTTGTGATCTTATTCGCAGTAGTAATCTCCGTTGCAACGGTCAAGCTGCGTTATTCCCAGATCGCCAATACCCTCAAGTGGCTGGCTGTCGCATTGTTTGCCTATGTCATTGCTGCTTTTCAAGTCCATCCACATTGGTCCGAAATTGGCCGCGCATCGTTTACGCTATCGCTGCCCAAGACAAAAGATGGCTGGGGGATGCTGGTCGCAATTCTGGGTACCACCATTAGCCCTTACCTGTTCTTTTGGCAGTCCTCACTGGAGGTAGAAAACGATAAGAGCGCAGGCAAGAATACCGTGGACAAACGGCGTGGAGCTACGGAAGAACAGATTGTGGACCGAAAATTTGATGTGGGATTAGGAACATTCTTTTCCAACTTCGTCATGTTCTTCATTATCGTGACCACAGCCATGACGCTCCATGCTAAAGGCGTGACGCATCTGGAAACTTCACGCCAGGTCGCGGAGGCATTACGGCCTATCGGTGGGAAGTTTACGTACGCACTATATACAGTTGGCTTGCTCGGTGTTGGATTTCTTGCAATTCCCACGCTTACCGGTTCTGCGGCTTATGCGCTAGGAGATGTCTTCCGCTGGAAACAAGGTCTGGATGAGAGGCTTCGCCGGGCAAGGTTCTTCTATGCAACGATTGTGCTCTCCACGATAGCCGCAGTCGCCATGGACTTTGCCAACGTCAATCCGGTGAAAGCGCTCTACTGGACGGCTATCGTCAACGGAATCCTGGCTCCTTTCCTGTTGCTTGGCATTCTATTGGTGGCCTGTGATTCCAAAATCATGAACCAGCAGCCAAGCTCCTTGTTGGGACGGATCATGGTCGGTTTGGCCATTTTGATAATGTTCGCAGCCGGTGTCGCCATGTTCGTAGTGGCATAAGTTTGCCCTCACTTTTTACTCGATCGTGGTAGCAAGCGCCCGAACGATGCGTGTCTGAGTCTTCCGCCAGGAGTCCATTCCACAAACTCAACTTCGGCAGTTGTATCGAGATCAAGGTCCGGGCCGAACTCGAAGACGGGCTAGTCTGGTTCTTTTACAAACAATACCGGGCCGACTCCAGAGCAGCAAACACCGGAGCAACTGCCGTGTTCAACGAGCTCCAGCCAAAACAATATTTCCAGCCCCTTCAATGGTTTAGCGAATAAACAGCAAAAGCAGTATTGACATCTCGCCAACCCGCGTTCTACAGTTTCCCTCCAAGGCGAATACGAAGCGAATCAGGTCTGCCCAGATGTCCTCAGTTGCCATTATCCGTTCCGTTGTTGAACGCCGCCTACCCGGTGCTCTCACCGTCTATGAACGTCGGACGCTAGAGGTCTTTCCAACCGGAATTGCTGCCATTGATCGTGAGGCGGGCGGTATTCCCAAGGGTGCTTTGACACAGCTCTGCGCTCCGGTTGGCGTAACATCAGGTAGAACGACTCTATTGCTATCGCTACTGGGACAAGCCACGGGTAAGGAACAGTTCTGTGCCTTGGTGGATGCCAATAATTGTTTCGATCCTGAATCGGCAGATGCAATGGGCGTCTGCTTGTCCCGCTTGCTTTGGGTGCGGTGCAAAGAGTATGGCATGAAGTCTGTCGAGCAGGCATTTAAGGCCGCCGACATCCTGATACAAAATGGCGGCTTCGGCGTAATCGCCATCGACATGGGCAACGTGGACGAAAGGCTAATCAGAAAAATCCCGCTCACCACTTGGTTCCGATTCGCCCGCGTCCTGGAAAAGCTACCGACCGCGCTCGTGATAACGCTGCCGTACTCTGCTGCTCAAAGTTGTTCTGCGCTGACGCTCATCATGGATGGCGCTGCGGAATGGTCGGGGTCCAGAGCGGCATCGCATACACAACTGATCTCGGGTGTGAACTTCAATATTCACATTGGCCGCACCCGCACAAAGAAGCCGGTACAAAGTGCAAGGAACAATTTCACCGTAAGACCGCAATGGGCGTGAATCATGTTTGGCTGCATTCACGTTCCCGACTTCGCTGTGCAGGCGGCATTGTTGCGCGAGTCAAAGTCTATCCCCCTGGCTTTATTCGATGGCCCTGAATCTCTATTGAAAGTTATCGCCTGTAACTCGCCGGCTAGAGCTGCCGGCGTCAGCATTGGCATGTCAAAGCTGCAAGCTGAGGTCTGCGGCGTGACTTTGAGAAGGCGCGTTCAGAAACACGAGGGCTTGGCGCAAGCTGCGTTGATTGATTGCGGCTATAACTTCTCACCGCACATAGAAGTCACCAATCCAGGAACAGTAACCATCGACCTCATTGGCTCTGAACGTCTGATGGGAACCGGCAGGACTATAGCACAGCTCATTCTGGGTGAAGTAACAAAGGGCAGCTTTGAGAGTAACGTGAGCATCGCCGCGAATCCTGATACTGCCCACTATGCTGCACGAGGTTTCAAGGGAATCACGATCATTGAGCCAGGTCACGAGGCCCAGCGATTAGGGATATTGCCGGTCGGGGTCTTGGGATTGGAACCTCATGTTCAGGATGTATTGCACGCCTGGGGCATCAAGACTCTCAAAGCTCTGGGTGCACTGCCTTCCATTGAGCTGACTGAAAGACTGGGACAATACGGTTTACATTTGCAGCGGCTGGCTAGAGGCGCTGTCATGCGTGAGCTGGTGCCCGCCGCGTTGCCACCATCATTTGAAGAAAGCACAGACCTAGAAGAGCCGATTGATCTCTTGGAACCGCTGGCCTTCGTTCTCAATTCCTTGTTGGAACAAATTATGAACCGGCTGATTGAAAAATCACTGGCCACAGATCAGATTCAAATAGAGCTAACCTTGGAACTCAGTTCAGATTGTGATGTAAATGCGCCGATGTGCAGTCCAGCTCTTTCTACGTATCAGCGCACGATTAAACTGCCGGTGCCAACCCAGGACGTCAAGATACTTCTTAAGCTGGCCCAGCTCAATCTCGCTGCTCATCCGCCACACGCTTCGGTAAAGAAGATAAAGATTGAAGCAATACCAGCCCGCGTTCGCTATACACAGGCTGGATTATTTCAGCCACTAGCGCCGGAACCGGCGAAGCTGGAAATCTCAATGGCCCGCATCCGTGCCTTGGTGGGCGAAGCGGATTCTCTGAATCGGCAATTGGTCGGCTTCCCAGCCCTTCTTGATTCACATCGCCCAGATCATTTCCAGGTTACGCCGCCAGCCACCAAATACCGTGACGGACAGCCATCAGCAAAGCTGGCATTGCGAAGATTCCGCCCGGCCATACCTGCACAAGTTGAGGTGAGCGCAGAGCAAGCGCCGGTCTGGATTGGATTCTCGCGTAGGAAAAGCCGTGTGCTTCATGCGTCCGGTCCATGGCGTAACAGCGGCGAGTGGTGGGATGCGGCGGGCGAGTGGAAGAGAGATGAATGGGATGTACACATAACACTAGACGGGTGCGCAGCTCTTTATCGAATATTCCGTGATCTCATGACGCGAAGCTGGTTTGTTGATGGGGTTTATGACTGACCTATGTATGTGGAATTACATTCTCGTTCGGCATTCACTTTTTTGGAGGGCGCTTCTCAACCGGAAGTTCTTGCGCTAACTGCTGCTGAACTCAACATGCCAGCAATGGCGTTATTGGATCGTGACGGCTTCTATGGTTCGACACGTTTCCACATGGCCGCCCAGAGGACCGGCATCCGTGCTCACGTTGGAACTGAGCTGAGCATTGCCGGTGAATCAGGCACAGTGAATTATCCGCTGCTCTGCGAATCACAGCTTGGCTACCAGAATCTTTGCCGACTAATCACACGTACCAAACTGCGGGTGCCCAAACACTCTGCAAGTTCCGCTCAGCTTAGTGAACTGGAAGAGCGTGCGGATGGCCTGATCTGTTTGACCGGAGATGAGCACGGACCGCTTGCCCATGCGCTACGCAATGGCGGGATGAGCGCCGGTCGCGATCTGCTGGCGAAACTCATCTCCGTGTTTGGCTACAGCAACGTGTATGTTGAGCTTCAACGTCACTTCCATCGGGAACAAGAGCAGCGTAATCAGTGCGCAATTGCATTAGCGCGAGAGCTGAATCTTCCATTGCTGGCAACGAACGGTGTCAGCTACGCCACCGTAACGGGCCGCGAACTGCTGGACGTGTTCACTTCCATAAAGCACAAGAGGCGACTTGAAACTGCCGGGCGTTTGCTGACAGGGAATGCAGAGCGTCACATTCGTACACCAAAACAGATGGCCCAAATATTCGCAGATGTGCCTGATGCTATTGCTAACACGGCTGAGCTGTCCTCACGATTGCAATTCACGCTCAAAGACCTGGGTTATAAGTTTCCTAATTATCCGGTGCTGCATGGCGAGACCATGGATTCATTTCTGTATGCCCGGACGTGGGAAGGTGCCCGTAGAAGATACCAGCCGATCACAGACCGCGTGACAAGCCAGCTCGACCGTGAATTGAAACTCATCGCTCAGCTTGGACTCGCCGGGTACTTTCTGATCGTTTGGGACATTGTGCGCTTCTGCAATCAAAACGGCATTCTTGTGCAGGGAAGAGGTTCAGCAGCTAATAGCGCAGTCTGCTATTCCCTGGGTGTTACTGCCGTTGATCCAATCGGCATGGATTTATTGTTTGAAAGATTTCTGTCTGAAGAACGTGGGGAATGGCCGGACATAGACCTAGACTTACCCAGCGGCGACGACCGTGAGAAAGCGATTCAATATGTCTATCAGCGCTATGGGCAACTGGGTGCGGCCATGACGGCAAACGTCATTACATATAGAGGACGGCTGGCCGCTCGTGAAGTCGGAAAGGTCTTCGGCTTCGACACGGAAACACTGAATCGGTTATCCGCAATGGTCGGCAACTTTGAATGGCGAGGACCGAACGACAGGTTCGATAAACATTTTACGACCGCTGGCCTAGAACTGACTCAGAAGCGAATCGCAAAGTATCTTGATCTCTGTATGCGCGTTCAGGATATGCCACGTCATCTGAGCCAGCATAGCGGCGGCATGGTGATCTGCCAGGGTCAGCTTGATTCCGTGGTGCCGTTGGAGCCTGCAACGATGCCGAACAGAGTTGTTTGCCAGTGGGACAAAGATGATTGTGCTGACTTGGGTATTGTGAAGGTCGATTTATTGGGGTTGGGCATGATGGCGGCTTTGAAGGACTCAATAACACTGATCCGCGATCACTATGGCGAAGAAGTTGATCTAGCACATCTCCCGCAGAACTGCCCGGACATTTATGGCGTGATCCAAAAAGCGGACACCATAGGTATGTTCCAGATCGAGAGCAGAGCGCAAATGGCGTCGTTGCCGCGTAACAACCCAGAGAAGTTTTACGATCTGGTGACGCAGGTGGCGTTGATTAGGCCGGGGCCGATCACTGGTGCAATGACAGCACCGTATCTAAAGCGCCGGCAGAAGAAGGAACTAGTCACATATCCTCACCCATCGCTGAAGTCAGTTTTAGAACGCACCCTTGGTGTACCGCTGTTCCAGGAGCAGCTTCTGAAGATGGCCATGATCTGTGCCAGCTTTACGGGCGGCGAGGCGGAAGAATTGCGGCGGGCATTGGGGAACAAGCGTTCAAAGCAAAGAATGATGGAAGTAGAGATCAGGTTGCGCAATGGAATGACACATAACGGCATCGCGCCCAAAGCTCAGGATGAGATTGTTCAGTTCATCACCAGTTTCGCACTGTACGGATTTCCTGAGTCACATTCAGCAAGCTTCGCTCTTATCGCATATGCCAGCGCGTTCCTGAAAGTCCGGTACTTGGCTGCATTCACGGCGGCGCTTTTAAATAATCAGCCCATGGGATTTTATTCAGCAGCAACACTCGTAAAAGATGCGCAGCGACACGGACTTAGAGTGAAGCCTATTGATGTGACGTGCTCCAACTGGGATTGTTCACTGGAAAAAGTGGATGGAAAGATCGTGATGCGTATCGGATTACGTTACCTGCGTGGCTTGCAGCAGATCGTTGGTGAATTCCTGGTTGAAGCAAGGCAACAACGCCAGTTTGGCTCCATTGAAGAACTGGCCCGGCGAGTGCCGGAGTTGAGCCAGACGAACTTGCGGATGCTGGCCCAGATCGGCGCTCTGAACAACATCAGTACTGGTACTCAATTGAACCGGCGAGATGCGCTTTGGCAGGTTGAGAAATCTGGAAAGAAGATTGGCAGGCTGTTGGAAGGAATTGTAGACCAAGATGCGGCTTCACCGCTGGCACGAATGAATACTGAAGAGCGTTTGGTATCAGACTATTACGGAACAGGATTAACAACTGGGCCGCATCCGATGTTTTATAGACGCGAAGAAATGCGCAGCCTGAATATCCTATCTGCCGGAGAGTTGAGGGCAATCAAGCACGGAAGGAGAGCTACGGTTGCCGGAGCAGTGATAACACGGCAACGGCCAGGCACTGCAAGTGGACTGATCTTTTTAACGATGGAAGATGAAACTGGATATTCAAATGTGATCGTGATGCCACATGTTTACGAAAAGTATCGGCGGGCCGTTTTGGAGCCAAAGTTTATTCGTGTGTTCGGCACTGTCCAGAATCAGGATGGGATTGTACATTTGCGGGCTGACCACATTGAGGCGTTACAGGTCAGCGCAGCTCAGGTGGCATCCCACGACTTTCATTAGCAGTACACTGTTCATAAATGGCAAAGAAGAAAACAGTTCCGGCAACAGCGCTCAAAGGATGGACGGCCATTGCCAAGTTTCTGAGCACCAGTCTCGCGTCTGCCCAAACTTGGCCAGGCAGGGAATGCCTGTGAAGCGCGAGGGCGATTCGCTACTGCTAATCCCACTGAAATGCGGGCACGTTTAGGCCAGCAATCCCACATCCCGAACCTGCATCGCTGTTGAAAATGAACCTGAAGTCTTGCTGAGTGCCATCGCACAGGCCGCCAATCGCCTGTCCGCCTGAATTGAGGAGCAAAGACTATTGGTGTAGTCCTTCGTAAGCTTGTTCGGCCTTTTGTATGCGCTGACTGGATCGTGCACGTCCGCTGGGCTGCCGCCAAGGTAGATAACGCTCTTGCGTATCTTGAAGGATGCTGTTTCTATAGTGATTGGGCATTAAAATTCTACTGGCATACGGTTCGATTATCAGACACAACCGACAGCCAAAATGAACGACCAATGGCGGCCATTTTAGAACTGCCAGTCACCGAAAAACCACGTTCCATTTCGAACGGGCGTAGCGGCTCCCAAGATAAAAAGGAGAGGGCCAGTTTGGTTGAACCGGCCCTTATTGGGTGACGAGTAAAACGGCTCACGTTCCTGAGCTGTTTTAGTCGCCCATCATACGCCTGCAAAATATGATGCTTGTTTTTTTGTGACGATTGGTTCGATGCCAGACGCATGACGTATTTTGCCGTGCATCCTATTATCTGAGTTTAGTATGGTGCTTCGCTAGTCGATGTGGCATACGGACTCAAGCAAAGATAATTATGCGTTTCCGCATGTCTCATTCATCCTAGGGGCATGCGGACTTTTAATCCGTGCAATACAGAAAGCACAGGGGAATAGGATGAACGCTACCTTTCCCTGGTTTTCAAATGGAAAGAAGGAATCGTGATCCATCCCAATATATTGTGCGTAGGCTATGAACCTTCTCTTCTTGAAACTCGTTCCATGATTTTGCGTCAGGCCGGGTACGTGGTGCATGAAGCTTCAATACTGGCGGTCGCTTTATCGTCGATGGAATCAGACTTTATCGACGGTGTTCTCATCTGCAATTCGATTCCTCGAAAACAACAAGAGTGGTTTGTCACCCAGGTCACGAACAAGCGCCATATGCTGCCTATCCTGTGTGTCAAGAATCATCTCTTCGAGCAGTCTGCTAAGGGATGCACCGGAGTCGATGGGGAACCCGACGCTCTATTGGCCGCTCTTGGACGTGCGATAGGCGGGACTGCAGTAAGAACCGCTTAGCATCCGTCATCCAACATCCGCAAATTTAGTTGAAAAAGGCTGGTTAATGCTGACGAGGCCCAGCCCTTGAATACATGCGGCTTTAATTCTACGGTTGGCCCTTGCCGCCGCCAGCTCCGTAAATGTTTCCTGTGGTGAAGCTTGCGTCTTCGGCGGCGAGCTGCACAAAGATAGACGCTAGTTCGGCCGGTTGACCCGGTCTGCCGAACGCTGAATCGCTGCCAAACTTCGTGTACTTTTCCGTCTGAGCACCACCGCTTATCTGAAGTGGCGTCCAGATCGGGCCGGGAGCCACACCATTGATGCGAATTCCTTTGGGGCCGAGCTGTTTAGCTAATGACTTCACAAAGTTCATGGTGGCAGCCTTCGTCTGGGCGTAGTCGTAAAGATCGGGTGAAGGGTCATAAGCCTGCTCGGATGTGGTGGCAATGATCGCGGAACCTGGATTGAGGTGTGGCAGAGCAGCGCGGATGATCCAAAACGGTGCGTAGATGTTAGTCTTCATGGTCCAATCGAAGAGTTCTGTGGTGAGGTCTTGAATGCTCGGCACGGAATGCTGGCGTCCAGCGTTGGATATAACAACGTTCAGCCCCCCAAGTTTGGAGACAGCTTCGGCCACCAGGCGCTTGCAGAAAGCTTCCTCGCGGAGATCACCTGGAATGGCAACGGCGTTGCGGCCAGCTTTGCGGATAAGCTCCATTACCTCACGGGCATCTTGTTCTTCCGCAGGCAAATAATTGATGGCTACATCGGCACCCTCGCGGGCGTAAGCGATCGCCGCTGCGCGTCCCATTCCGGAGTCACCGCCCGTAATGAGAGCTTTACGACCCAGCAGGCGACCCGAACCTTTATAGCTGTTCTCGCCATGATCGGGACGAGGCTCCATCTTGCTGGCGAGACCTGGCCACGGCTGAGGCTGCTCTTTGAAAGGCGGCTTCGGATATTTGGTGGTCGGATTTTGAATCGGCTGCGCGGTGGAGCTTTCCGAATGTACTTTGCGCAAATGCGGGAATGGTTGAGCCGGTAGCTATCGTCGCTAGTCCAACGCCAATGCCGCCCACTACTTGACGGCGAGAAAGTAACTTTTCATCATGAATGCTCATCGGAATCTCCTGCGCATGTGAAGGTACTGGATCACCAGGAGTTGCACGAGAGATGGTAATAGGCTGCCTTTATTCGACAGTGCATCAGGCTTCACTTCTCCTGCTAATATTCACTCTTGGCTCTTACGGTTGTTGGAGCAGGCCTGCAGGAGAGCACAGCACGTTGAGCGCTATGAAATGGCAGGATACGGCTGATGGGAGGCGGCATAAAAGAGGCTAAACGAATGACCTCGTGTTTTGTAAGCGAAATGAGGTTTCTATGCTTCTGCGTCGCTGGAGTCTCATTCCTGCTTGGCAATCAGTCCCTCTCGGCATGGTTCTTATTGCCCACATTAATTATGCGACAACCCGTAGCCTCGCATCTGTCTCTTACCACAGTAGTTCTTAAAATTTATTGTCCCCGTTATGGCATTCAAGTTTCTTTCCAAATGGCCACTGATCCAGCAGCTTCGAACTGGAAGTGATGGTACGGGCCCGGAAGCTATGTCTGAGCGTACGCAAACGCTTGCTCCTCGCTCAGCGGGAATGAGCGTAGCTCGTTCGGTTTGCCCATATTGTGCTGTTGGCTGCGGGCAATTGATTTTCCACAAGAACAACAAATTGGTCGCGATTGAAGGAGATCCGGAATCCCCCATTTCGCGGGGCCGGTTGTGTCCAAAAGGTGCAGACAGCCATGAGCTTCTCACCCATTCCAGACGGGAACTCAAAGTGAAGTATCGCAGACCATATGGAACAGAGTGGGAGGAATTAAATCTGGAAACGGCGATGGATATGATTGCAGAACGTGTTTGGCAAGCAAGAGAGACGACATTTGTTGAAAAGCAAGATGGCGAAGTTCTGATGCAAACCAAAGCGATTGGGCATCTCGGTGGCGCGACACTTGATAATGAGGAAAATTATCTCATCAAGAAATTATTCACCGGAGGTCTAGGGATGGTGTGCGTGAGCAACCAGGCCCGTATATGACACAGCTCTACCGTGCCCAGTCTGGGCACTTCATTCGGACGTGGCGGAGCCACGACAGCGCAGCAAGATCTGCAATTCTCAGACGCCATTCTTATTATGGGTTCCTCCATGGCAGAAAATCACCCAGTTGGATTTCAGTGGGTCATGGAAGCCCGACAAAAAGGCGCGAAGGTTATCCATGTTGATCCTCGATTTAATCGCACTTCTGCCATGGCAGATCACTGGCTCCCTTTGCGAGCTGGCACTGACATTGTTTTTCTCGGAGCGTTGATCAACTACGCGCTGACTCATGGAAAATATTTCCGGGAATATGTGGTGCACTACACTAATGCTGGGACTCTTCTACGGAAAGACTTTAAAGATACTGAAGACCTAGACGGCATATTTTCTGGCTTCGATGCAGAAGGTAAATGCTACAGTCCGGAGACTTGGAATTATGATGGCGCTCCGACAACCCAATCGCGAAACGGCAAGCATCCTGGACACTCCGATGATACCGGCGGCCATGGAAAAGACCGCGGCGGCGAGGCCGGGGAAATCGATCAACATAAAGAAGACCCAACATTGCAGAATCCGCGCTGCGTGTTTCAGGTATTGAAGCGTCACTTCTCGCGTTATACTGCGGACCTGGTCGAGAGCTCCTGCGGGATTCCCAAAGCAAAATTTCTGGAAGTTGCCGAAACCTTCACCTCTGCTTCTGGTCCCGAAAAGACAGCCGCAATCTGTTACGCGGTAGGCTGGACACAGCATTCAAATGGCGCCCAAATAATCCGGGCTGCTGCCATTTTGCAATTGTTGTTAGGTAATATTGGCAGACCGGGCGGTGGAATCCTTGCATTAAGAGGACATGCGACTATTCAGGGGTCAACCGACATTCCAACTCTGTATGATATTTTGCCCGGCTATCTGCCGATGCCATTTTTTGAGGACGATTCAGACAAACTTTCCGAGTACATAGAAAAACACACTCCAAAAACAGGCTGGTGGGCAAATTTCGACAAGTATGTAATCAGTCTGCTCAAAGCCTGGTATGGCGATGCCGCAACCAAGGACAATGATTTCGGCTTCAACTTTCTCCCCCGCGTTTCCGGCGATCATTCTCATTTTGGCTACTGGCTTGATATGGCCGATGGCAAAATGGACGGTCTCTTTGTGATGGGTCAAAACCCGGCCGTCGGCGCGCCAAATGCGCGGCTAGAACGAAAGGCTTTGTCGAAACTTAAATGGCTCGTGGTGCGCGACCTCGTCGAGACAGAAACTGCATCCTTTTGGAAAGATGCGCCCGAAATTAGCCGAGGAGAATTAAGAACCGAAGACATAACTACAGAAATATTTTTTCTTCCTGCCGCTGGTCATGCTGAAAAAGCGGGATCCTATACGAACACACAAAGACTGGTGCAGTTCAGAGAAAAAGCTGTTGATCCGCAGGGCGACTGTCGTGGTGAAACATGGTTCATGTATCACCTCGGACTGCGATTGAAGAAACGTGCCGCTCAGATCCCTTCCGTTCGCAATGCGGGATTAAATGCACTCACCTGGCAGTACGAGACTGAAGGACCACATGACGAGCCGGTCGCAGAAGATATTCTTGCCGAAATCAATGGTTTCAAAACTTCCAACCGAGAACAAATATCAGGTTATAAAGAACTAAAAAATGATGGCAGCACAGCGTGCGGTTGCTGGATTTACTCCGGTGTAATGCCATCACGTGATCAAAATAAAGCGCTAAAGAGAGAGCCGAAAGGCCGCTATGGACACGGCTGGGGATATGCCTGGCCAAGTGATAGAAGGATTCTATACAACCGTGCGTCAGCGCGCCCTGACGGGGAGCCTTGGAGTGAACGGAAAAAACTGGTCTGGTGGGACAAGGACGAGAAGAAATGGATAGGCTTGGATATACCAGACTTTACCGAGACCAAAGCGCCTGACTACAAACCAGGTAGGAACGCAAAAGGCGACGATGCTCTTGCCGGCGACAAGCCCTTCATCATGCACCAGGACGGGGTGGGATGGATTTGGGTAAGTAGCGGCTTGAAAGATGGACCTTTGCCAACTCATTACGAGCCATTGGAAAGCGTATCGACAAATCCTCTTTATCCAAATCGTCTGATTAGTCCTGTGGCAGACAAGAAGGAACGAAGTGACAATGCCTACGCCTTTCCAAACGATCAGCGTTTCCCGTACATCTTAAGCACCTACCGCCTGACGGAGCATCATACTGCGGGTGGAATGTCGCGGCTGTTGCCGCATCTGGCGGAGTTACAGCCAGAATTGTTCGCTGAAATCTCACCTGAACTTGCTGTGCAATTGAAAGTTAAACATGGCAGGTATGTCACCATTTCCACGATGCGCGGCGTGATTGAAGCGCGGGCCTTGATCACGGAAAGAATTAAGTCATTGCTGATCGACGGCAAAACCGTCCACCAGGTTTGTGTTCCTTATCACTTTGGCTACAAAGGCTTGGTAACAGGGGATACCGTCAATGATCTTCTCGCGATCTCTGAAGAACCGAATGTGCGCATCATGGAGACGAAAGCACTGGTCTGCAACGTGAGGGCGGGCCGGATTCCGCATGACAAAAATGATTTGAAAATATGGCGACAGGAACTGGGGAGACCCGCATGAGCACAGATACTACCGCATTCCTCACCGACTCCACGCTTTGCATCGGTTGCAAAGCTTGTGAAGTTGCGTGCAAGGAATGGAACCAACTGCCCGATGATGGATTCAAATGGAGCGGCAATTCTTATGACAACACCGGTGCTCTGGGCCATTCTACCTGGCGTCATGTCAAGTTTGTAGAAGGTACACCCGAAGCGGGAATCGGCGGGAATTCCGGAGAGCAACTGCCCGCCTGGTCGTTTTCTTCAGACGTTTGTAAGCATTGCGAAATCGCGGGATGTCTTGACGCCTGCCCAACCGGGGCAATTGTACGCATGGAGTTTGGCGCTGTTTACATACAACCGGATGTTTGTAATGGGTGCTCTTATTGCGTTGTGAGTTGTCCCTTTGGAGTAGTGCAGCGCAATGTGGACGATGGCCGCGCCTTCAAGTGTACTTTTTGCTCTGACCGGCAGCGGGCCGGACTAGAGCCTGCCTGTGCGAAAGCGTGTCCGACGGAATCTATCAAGTTCGGCAAGCTCGATGAATTGACCGCCGAAGCCGAAAGCCGGCTGCAAGCACTCAAAGCGCGCGGCATTCATGATGCGGTAATTTATAACCCCACGGAAACAAGCGTTGGCGGAATTCATTCTCTCTTTTTATTACGCGGTGATCCCAGCAGTTTCAATCTCCCTCCCCAACCCGAAGCGCCGGTAATTTATATGAAGAAGGGCTGGACGTCTGCAGCAATCGCAGCGGGCTCCATGCTGGCATTGGCTTTGATGTCATTTATGGGAGCGCGCAGATGAGTCACCTGCCTACTCGTGTCCCCGATGTCGAGAGTGAAAGCCGTCTCGCGGATATTCGACGGAAAGCGGCACAACAAGAGCCAATGAATGGCGGGGTCATTCCCCTGGGAGCCCCGTTTCCTCCGCCGCAAGTCACAAAAGGCTACTACGAGATTCCGTTGCTGAAAGAACCGCAATGGACGAATGAAATCCCTCTTTATTTTTTCGTAGGCGGCGCGGCTGGCGCTGCTGCAGTGGTGGCAAGTGCAGCCAGCATCATGAATGGCGACCCTGATCTGGTTCGTAGTGCACGTTGGGTTGCCGCTTTAGGAGGTCTTCTCTCCCCGCCGCTCTTAATTTCTGATCTGGGAATGCCTTCCCGCTTCCTGAATATGTTGCGTGTTTTCAAAGTACAAAGCCCCATGAGTGTAGGAGCATGGACGTTGATGGCATTCTCAACGTTCTCCGCGGCTTCTGTGTTCACAAACTTGATGCGTCGCAAATTGGGGAACAGTACCCCCGTGGCCTTGATTGAAAACGCTGCTGGAATGTTGGCTGCAGCGAGCGGTCTAGTGATGGCCAGTTACACGGGCGTTCTGGTAGGAGCTACTGTAATTCCAGTGTGGAATAAGCATGTAGGAAGTTTGCCAATGCATTTCGCGGCATCAGGCTTAAATTCTGCCGTTTCGATCCTTGAATTAATGAATCATGATGACAGTCGCGCTCTGAATATTCTCGGCTTGGCAGCCAGCGGTTATGAGATAGCGGAAGGAGCGTTGATTGAACTCGACAGAGACCGTACGAACCGACCACTACAACATGGTAGAAGTGGATTTTTTGTGAGATTAGGAGGTTTGCTCTCCGGCCCGGTGCCCTTCACTCTCAGAATTGCCTATGCATTGACTGGCAATAAGAAATTGCGCCGCGCTGCTGCTCTTAGCAGTCTGGCAGGCTCTCTGCTTACGCGTTTCGGCTGGGTCGAAGCAGGCAAGGCGTCAGCCAGGGACTACCAAATTCCTTTGAGTAGAGCGCAATCTTAGAACTCCGTACCGTCCGCATAGAATTCCTTTAGAGAAGAATAGATGCTGTGTGTGTATCCGGCAGGCGGCGCACAAATGCGGCCCAGAGTAAGTTGGTTTAAGCCCGATCTTGTATTGATCGAACTTTTCCAGTGTTATCCCCATAGAAAATAAGTCGGCTCAGTTACGTCCGTTTTTAAGGCATTTAGAGGCCGCATCCGGTCCCTTACATGCCAGCACTTTAAACTCGGCTCCATCGTTCGAGTGATAATTCACCAAAAACTTTTCAATCTCTTTCAGGAGGTCTTTATTGAGGTCTTTAATGGCGAGAATATTGGAATGGGTGTGACTAGACTGAGCCACAGCTAGCAGCCGGTCATTGCGTATTGTTTTGCGTTTTTCGGTCTGCTCTCCCTCGATAACGCCAATCAATCGAGATTTCACCAGGCATCCGGTAAAAACAGACTGGTCCATCAAAACGAGCACATCGATTGGATCGCCGTCCTCTCCCTCAGTGGACGGGATAAAACCAAAGTCATGCGGGAACACCATTCCTTCTGGCAACACCTTCTTTAATGCAAATATATTTTGCTCGGTGTCCCAAGCATACTTATTCCGGCTTCCTTTCGGAGTTTCTATGATGACTTGCACGTTCCTGTCTTCGTCAAAAGATTTCAAGCGAGTTGGATCGACAATTCCCGGTTTCTTCTTCTTAGCCAAGTTCGCCTCCGCAAAATATGAACATCAGATGAATCAGGACATCGCGGGTTGCCAAACCGGAAAGAGATTGGAGCATTTTATTCATGCATTGTCTGTTTTAGCCGTGCTTAGCGCGTTTCCAAAAGCTCACCCCGAACCAGAGGGCATAAAAACTGCTAAGCAGCAGGACCGACATCCAAATCGAGAGTGCGTTAGCCCCAGTAACCTGTCGCATCACTACCAGCAGGTCCCCGGCCATGCCAGGTGCAAGGAAAACGAGGGCCGTCAGCAAGAGGCGGCTGGCTACCTTATGAAAGTGTTCTGTGTCCTCGCCTTGTTCTGCGAGTCTGTGATATGCCGCAGGCGCAATCAACAAAACGATGGAAATCGTGGTGGCCACCAGACTGTAGAAATGGACTAATTGTGAGGACCGTGGAAGTTCAGCGAATCCCTGAGCAAAGACAATAGCGAACTGAAAACCCAAAAATGCCTGCGCTCCAGGAAGTGCCATTCTGCACTCCATCAATACTTTTTTTATACGGTCCGACAGATTTGGCTCTTCCTTTTCCGGCTTGTGTGCTTTCAAAACCTTCCGAGCGAGAAAGCTTCCATACCAGACGGCCAGGGCAAGAATGCCGGCGAATGCGCCTATCCATCCGGGATACGGTAAGTGAAGGGCACTTGCCACGGGGTAGAAGCTGAGGGCTAGGCCGGTACCGAACGGTAGGAGGCCCCAATCCAATATTTTAGTTGTGAATCGATTGATGGTTTCGGTTGCAGCCCCGCGCTCCGCTATCTGGTGAAATGCAGCAGGCCAAATTAGCCATCCCAGCCCAGCCGTCATAATGCCGAGACCACCCACTTCAGCCAGCCGAGCTGATTGCGGTATGGCTCGAAAGCCTTCCTCGAAACAGATACGGTAGCTAAAGCCAAGGAGCACCTGCCCACCAAGGAGCAGCATTCGTGCTTCATTGAGCACATTTTCTATGCGGTCGCTGAGCTCGGCCATTTGGTTTGTACCTTGGGTAGCAATCGTCTAAATGATGCATGTTCGAGTCTTCCGGTTGGAGCACGTTTCACCAATTAGTTCTCTTGCCTGCTTCGTCCCTCCGCACGATATTGGATACAGCGATATGAATTTAAGAAGCATCGAATGAATTTAGGAGGATGCGATCGCCGACGATAAAAGCAATCGGGGAAATCCAGATCGTCTTCGGATCAACCTCAATGAAGACTGAGAAGTGAACTATTGGGCCAAAGAACTGGGGATCACCCACGAGAAACTCATCGAGCTAGTGCGAAAACATGGTGATTCGGCTTTAAAGATACGGCAAGCATTGAAGAGCGAGGCAGCATAAAGTTCGAGATTAGATTCAAAAGAAACGGCAGCCCACCCGAGTGCGCTGCCATTTCTTTAGTCTAATTTGTGTGTACCTGTAAGTTGTTCTTGACCTCAAATATTCCAGAGACGCCATTAGCTTTTATACCCACCCTGTCCTTGTCTCCCTGGTTATTCACTGCACCTTCAAGAGTTACGTGGCCGCCTTTGACAATGATGTGGATAGAAGGAACAGATCCCATAGAGTAAGGAAACAGGGCATCATCATTGAAAATTGCTCTAGTTACTTCGTGGCGGATGCGGTCATCATTCGGCGACGGTGGAAGAATTTCAATCTGATTATCCACCACGTCTACACCTTCAATCTTTTTTACGGCTCCTTGCGCTGCATCCTTCAGGATGGCTTCGCGTACTTGCCCCAGTAGAGTGACTTTGCCGCCATCAATCCTGTATGCGATATTGTCGAAAATTGTGAGCTGCGGCAACATTACCAATTCGTGATAAACCTCTTTGCTCACGCGATCTTGCGTGTGTTGGCTCCCGCCTGATTGCGTGCCAGAAGAGGCGAAAATTGATATGAAGCCGCATATAAAAAGAACTCCCAGCCTGAACCATGATTGTGATTTCACTTTCGCCCCGTTTAAAAAATTGTTAGTCAGTTTCGTACGTAGATGCATCAGCTTGCCAACAAGATGCGACTTGCCTTTGGCGCTTTATACGGTTGGATAGCCTCCCGCACAGAGTCCAACATCGCTACCGGTGAGTTCTCAACCGAAACACAGTCACTCGGTAGCAGGTCATGCTGGTGAGCGCGGATACACAGAATCGGCATCAGCTTTCGAGTCTTGCGTACAGCACTAACAAGTTGCTCTTTCTCTTCCTCTGGTACGGTGTGGCAGATGACCAGAGCATCAATTAGATCGGATTGCGCCGATTCAGATGCTTTTTCCACCGTGAAGGTCTCCTCAACCTCGTAGCCAGACATGCGTAAAACTCTGGAGCGCAATCCAACTAAAATACGATTTATGCACAGGGAGCCATTCAGGGGACTGGTGTTATCGAAGGTGTCATTGACGCTCTGCATGTGAATGCAGATGGTTCATTGACCCAGGTTGGAGCACCATTTGCCCTCCCAGAATTGAGTGCCACTCAAGGCCAAGGTCCGGTAGCAGTTGATCCGAAAGGCCGCTGGGTGTTTGCCATCATTACGGACCCCGGCGATAACCAGGTACTGGTCTCAATCCCGCGCAATACCGATGGCTCGCTGGGTACTGTGGACAGTACGGTAAGCCTGCTAGACCAGAAATGCAACACGAACATATCGCTGCCGTTGATTGCCATTGATCCGCAGGGAAAGAATTTGTTCATTTCCTGTGGTGCTAGCAGCGGCCCTACCTTCATTGGCATTCAGGTTTATGGAATCAATCAAACTACTGGTACGCTTTCCCGTGTGGATTCATTCACAACACAACATTTCTTTGAAGCACTCGTGGTTGATCGCCAGGGCTGGAGAGTTTTCGCCGATACCCAGGAGTCGGACTTGGTTGAGCCATTTGATTTTGACCGCAACACAGACCAAATGGGCTTGCTGAACGGGGGAATCTTGTATCATATTGGCGCACTAGCGAACGGAGTGGCGGTTGACCCCACAAACAAATTCGTCTATGTCACCAATGGCAGTTTCTGTACCCCGCTCGGGGCAGCCAATGGCTGCATCACCTCTGATTCCAACAATATCACTGGATTTTCATTCAATTACATACAGGGAACGCTGACTGCCCTTCCAGGTTCGCCATTTGCCAGCGGAACAGGCACCCGCTCCATGATCTTTGTTCAGGTTCCCTAGAGTCAATAGTCGACAGATCACAATTTAGGGGCGCGAAGTGAGCGCCCCTTTTGGTAGCGATTATTCCGGCTGTTCAAAATCCGCATCACTAAAAATGTACGGGGCTGAACGAATGAGCCTAAAACGCACTCGATCAGCACAGGTATCGCAGGGCGGAAATAGGTCGGACTTAATCATGACAACCTCGTGCGGATCACGATGGGCATTTTCATGAATGGTCTCGTAAATGCCACTTTCCGGTATTACATCCCCGGCCTTGAACCTCGCCCTTTCCGAAAGCGGGCCAACATGGTGCATGGAAGAACGGCTGGGACGTTTTCTGGAAACAGATGTGGGCGATGACTGTCTTTTCCTAGTGGTTGGTAAGAACGACAGGTGTTGGATACGGCCTTGCATGGCTAACGTTCCTCCGATAATCCAAAGCAATGAATGAATCTTTATGCACTACTTGCCGAACTGCTGCCGAGTCTATTCTCGACTACAAGCTCGAATCGAACTGCCTCGCCACACTTGGCGCACATTGGGAATATGTCATCCTTCCGAAGAACGACTTCATGGACTGGGCGATGGGCATCGTGAATCGCCGAGTACACGCCCGTCTCCGGCACTGACTCCCCTGGCCGGTAGAATTCCTGTGCGCTCATGATTAAGAACCTAGGATTATACGTCAGCTCTGATGAATCGGCTCCTCGTTGCAGTGCCCGTATTGTGATTCGGTCTATCGCTTCTGGGGGCAAGACTAAAATTACAACAAATTAGCAAATAGCAGACACCCTGCTTTTAAAATAGCAGCATCTCAGCTTGCAGTTCCTACTTTTCTGTTCCCCAGAAAAAGAGTAACCACATGCTCAGAGCCACCACCCGTCTCTTATTCTTGATTTGTGCCATTCTCACCTGCACCATTGCCGCAAACGCAGCCTCACAACCCGAACCCGCACCGCCAAAACCTTACTTTGAACAAAACCTGGGCCAGACAAGTAACACGGTAAAGTTCTTGCAGCGCGGTCCTGATTACACACTGTTCCTCACGTCCAGCAGTACCGTCCTAAAGATGCAACGCAAGACATCGAACCGTGCCGATTCTGATGCGATCAAAGAGGGAGTCGTTCGCATGACATGGGAAAACGCGAATCCCGAAAGCATCGACGGCGAAGAACTTCAGATAGGCCAGGTGAACTATCTTAACCGTGATGAGAAGTCGCTCAATGTTACCGGTATTCCGACTTTTGGAAAGGTCATATACAAGAACCTCTACCCTGGGATTGATCTCATCCACTATTCGGCAAAAGGCGAACTGGAACACGACTTAAGGGTCGCGCCAGGAGCTGATCCTTCAGCGATTACCCTTCATTTTGAAGGAACGGACTCTCTTACACTGACCGATGATGGCGCTCTTACCGCAAAGATAGGACAGTTCAGAATTCATCAACTGGCTCCAGTTGCCTATCAGATGATCAACGGCAAACGGCAATCTATACCTGTTCACTACGCGCTCCTGGACAATTCCCGCATCGGCTTTAAGGTCAACGAGTATGACCACCATTCTGCACTCATCATCGACCCCGTTCTACGGTATTCCACGTTGGTCGGAGGGACAAGCGCTGTCGATTTTGATGGAAACGCAGCAGCAGCAACAACATCAGTTGCGGGCATGACGGTCGATGCGCAAGGCAACGTATATATTGCAGGCACGACCTCAGCGACAGACTATCCCACGACGGTTGGTGCTTTCAGCCGCAATGCCGGAGCAGATTGCGAACGCGGAGCTTCAGCTTGTGCCAGTTCTTCAGGCTTTGTGACCAAATTGAATTCGACCGGTTCAGGGTTGGTCTATTCAACCTATATCAACACTGCATCGAACGGTGTAGGTATCAATGCGTTGGCGATTGATACATCCGGCAACGCTTATATCACTTCAACTGACGGATGCTCAGATTGCCAGGAAGTGCCAATCGTTCTGGAAAAACTGAACGCTGCTGGCTCGGCGCTTGTGTATGAATTCTTCTTTGGCGGCAGCTGCGGTTTTGGCTTTTCCAGCGGAGATACTCTCGCAGTGAACACCGCAGGCGAGGCGTACATTTCTGGACACACGACTGATACCTGCTTGCCAATGACGCCGGGCGCATTCCAACAGACAACTCCTAACGATGGAGGCGATAGCGGATATATTGTGCGGGTGAACGCCGCAGGAACGGAAGCCTTGAATGCGACCTATTTCGGATCAAGCACATTACCAGCGAACGGAGGGCAGGAAGAAAGAATTACAGAGCTGAAACTTGATTCGGCCGGCAATGTTTATGTGACTGGCGTTACAAACTCTCCTTCCACATTTCCTCATTCCGCCACCTTCGGCACAGGCGTGAATGATGGCTCCGGCAACATAGCCGGTTTTGTTTCCAAACTGGACCCGACTCTTGCCACCCTGAAACTCTCGACCATACTTGGTGGCGCGCAGCCCAGCGGATTGGCGCTCGATTCCAGCAATGAGCCCTACGTAACCGGCGCCACCCGCAGTCCTGGATTTCCAACTACCGCAACAGCCTTTCAACGTACTTTCAACTCGACCACATGCACTCAAGAAGGAGCAACATTTGCCTGCTTCCACGGATTCATCACCAAACTAAACGCTGCGGGATCAGCATTGGTCTTTTCCAGTTTCTTGCAGGGTTCGGCCAATGAGTCTGGACGATCCATCGGCGTGGATTCCAGCGGTAATGCTTATGTTACCGGCAACACCAATTCCGCTAATTTTCCCGTGACCAACAGCGCATTTCAAAAAACTTTTCCAGGAGGAACGTGCTTCGGCACATCTTGCGATTCTGGATTTGTAAGCATGATGGTTGCGGACGGCACCTATCTTTTCTATTCCACCTATCTTGGTGGACAGGGAGAAGATGGCCCGGTGAAGATATTCATTGATCCCGCCTGGAATGCATACGTGGCCGGTACAACAACCTCAACCAACTTTCCTACGACGGCGGGCGCGTTTCAAAGGACGCTGAGCGGAATGTCAGATGCTTTTGTTTCCAAGGTCATCATTGAAGCCGACATGGGAATTACCAATACGGCTCCCACGACGATTCAGCACGGAACCAATCTTATTTATACAATCCATGCGACCAATCCTGGTCCCGATCCTGCCTTTCAGGTAAAGGTTGGCGACACCCTTCCAACTGGAACCACTTTTGTAAGCGCAACAAGTAATGTTGGAACCTGCACCAAGCCTGCTGTGGGAGCGGCTGGAACTGTCAACTGTTCTGTGGGAACATTGAACCCTCCGAATCAGATGACCGTGACAATCACCGTACATGTCAGTGCAGCTGCTGGCGCTGTTCTGAAAGACAGCGCTACGGTCAGCTCAATTACACAGGACTTGAACTCAGGAAATAACTCTTCCAGCGTTTCAACGAACGTACTTTAAACCGTTTTAGAATCCGTTTGGTGAAGGTCCACCAGCCTCACCAAACGGCGCTTCTTTTTAGGTGAAACCCTGGAATGAATAAGTATGGAGGTGTAATTCAAATTGTCCGTTTGACCCGGAAGCGTCCCTTCCCGATTGGTACAACTTGGAATTTGGGCGGTAGGCGATTCGGCCACGGAGCATGATGTTCATGGTATAACCACTGCCGAATCTCTTTGCTGCGTAATTCACAGCAGCTTTCCCAAAATGCTCGGTTGGCGATGTTCGCTTCCACTGTCATGCAGCCATTGCCGTGGGGAAGGTCAAGGATCACAGTTTGCCAGTCCCGGCTGAAGTGTCTGTCCCGGTCTTCTCGTGAAAGCTCGAATCCATATCCTGTTCCGGTGTGGCTATGTTTGCCGTTCTTCCATGCTGTCCAAATCACACTGATCCCCTGGTTCGGCCTGAATTGTGATCCTTACTAAATGCAGCCCTCCGGAAGAGCGGCTCAGAAAGGTTCGTCTTACATAAGGGGGTAGAGCGGTAGTCTATCAGAAGTCGGTCTAAATCCACCATAAATTGCCTGGAAGTTTATGTCCAATTCATGGTGACTGGAATTGGAGATTTTCCCGGTCATCAAATGGCTTGATTTCCTGATATTTCTGATCTCCAATCATTTGGATCTCTTATTCCGAGTCGCGACCTTCAACGCCATAGCTTAGCGCAATCAGGAAACGGATCACGGTGAGATTATGCCCGGACCTGAGAAGCAGCTCGATCCGCTCTATTCCGGTGTGAGCAGAAAAACCCGAGTAGGGCCGGCATGGACGTGACTGTCAGCGGTCACTTCCTGATGGCGGCTAACCTTGGGACTTTTCAAACCAAATGCTACGATCTGCCCTTTCTCATTGATCGAGAATGCTCCGATAAGCACAACATCCTCGGGAAGATCAGTGACCACTTCGTTTAAATCAATCAACCCGCGTTCATCAGTCCATAGAAAAGCATGGGTGCCAAGAGCGGCTGCAATTTCGCCAACTACCTGGCCGGTGTTGTTAATATCGAAAGCTTTGCTGTATCCGCTTTGTAAATTCTCGTTTAAGGGTTTCATTCCCAGCGAACTGGTCCAGATGAAAGCGCGTACACCACTATTGCCCTGAGAAGCGCCGACAACAGTTCCGCGATCATTAATATGATCCGCATGGCTACTGTTATCTCCGGGCAAAACGCCCAAGTCCTGCATAATGCCGTCTTTCCACAGAAACGCACGTGGACCTGAACTCGTGTCAGATACCCCGACGACCACTCCCAGATTGTTGATTCCGTGCGCTTCGCTGGTGGCACCGCCGAGCGTTCCTATATCCCGAATTTTGGAATCAGTCCAAAGAACGGCATGTGCACCAGAAGCGCCTGCGATTTGTCCCTGATTGTTGATAGAAAATGCTGAACTCGAATTGGCGCCCGACAATGTTCCAAGGTCACGTAGACCTTTGCTCTGCGTCCACGTTATGGCATGCATACTGGTTGAAGTGTTAGATATTCCCACCACCACGCCGGAGTCGTTGATCGCAAACGCAGCGCTATAGTCGCCCCCGGGAAGGGTGCCCAGGTCACGTATGCCATTTTTGGCCTCCCAGAAAAATGCGCGTGTTTCTGCTCCGTGAGGATGGCCCGAGCCACCGACTACCTCTCCAGACCCGTTGACTCCGTGTACTCGTGCGCTGCCTGCATGTAGAGTCCCGAGATCAACCGCCTTATAAGTTTGCGCTTGAGCCGGATTCGCAAAAAAACAGATGATCCCAGCGATTGCAAGCACATTTAACCTCGAGCCATGCGTCATTTGATCTCCTAGAAACCGGTAAACGTCAGCGAGGTAGTTATTCCGCTGTTGACAGTTACTGTCTTGGTTTGCGTTGTGTGGCCCGTCTTGGTCACCGTGACCGTGTAGGTCCCAACTGGTATCCAAGTAGTGGTGAATAAACCGGTTGAAGCGCTGGAACCCGGGACCGCGGTTGCGACGCTACCGCCCTTGATCGCCAACGTGGCCCCGCTAACCACGCTTCCATTTGCAGCTACAACCTTGACCGTTATTTTTCCGGAAGTGGCAACTGGCAGGTTAAGAGTGCTGGTTCCTCCGGCGACCACATTTACCGCAATCGTGCGGGGTAAATAGCCGGTCTTGCTGGCCGTGATGTTCTGACTTTCAATTGCAACCTTCGTCAGCGTATAAACGCCACTGGCATTGCTGGTGGTGGATCCTCCGCTCCAGGTAACTGTAGCTCCGGCGATGATTGCGCCATTTGAGACATTCGTTATTTTTCCGGTCACAGTTGCCGCAGTTGCAGCCGGAGCGGCGACGACTGGAGTGAGGCTGAAATTTGCCGTTGTAACAACTCCACCGCTGACAGAAAGGTTTTGTGTCACACTCTGAAACCCATTGGCTGAGGCCACCAACTGTACCGGCCCCACGGGAATATTCGTGATTGAATAGTTGCCGGAGGCATCGCTGGTTGTGGTAGCACCACTAAAACCGACGCTTGCTCCCACGATGGTTACGCCGGAAGAACTCTTTACTGTTCCATTGATAGCTCCACTACTTGAAATAAGTGTGATTGCCGGAGCGGCTGTGATTGCCGATGCCACAACGCTCACGCTTGCCAATCCTGTCTGGAAACCGGAGAGAGAAGCCGTTATAGTGGTCGGTCCCGCAGGCAGATTGTTCAACGCATACGTGCCATCCGCAGCGCTAACGATACTCTGCCCAGCAGCCCTGAGGGAGACTCCGGGAAGAGGATTGCCGCTGGTATTAATAACTGTACCGGTTACATTACCAGGATTCACAGGCTGAATTTGCAGCGTGACTGCCTGAGTAGGTTGTCCAGAACTTACCGTTACAGGTTCTGAGGCATTAGTATATCCAGTAAGCGCTGCTGTCAAAGTTATTTGTCCGGCCGGCACCTGCAACGTGTAACCACCATCAGCCCCGGTAACGGCTCCATCTCCTCCGGCAGAAACCGACACACCTGAAATCGGAGAATTGAAAGTGTTAGTAACGTTACCGGTCACGGTGCCACGTACGACGGCAGTCGTAGAAATCAGGACGATGCTGCCGACAGATGGCACTCCCGCGCCATTCAGAATGAACAGCATGTAATACCCTGGCGGAGCCAGATTGGCATTTGCTGGCATCGTGATATTCAGGCCCGTGCTCGTTTGCGTGAAGCTCAGAGACAAAAAGCCCTGGCTCATGCTGTTGGTATGCGTCGTTGATACCTCACGAAGCAAAGTCACCTTAGTGATGGAACTTGCATCGGGCGTGCTGATAAATACACTTTGGGCATAGCTGGCGCTGTTCGGCGCAGAAGCAATGGTCGGACGTGACCCGGCAAGCAGATACGGCGGTGAATAAAGCTGTGCGTTTGGTCCGCCAACATTGCCGCCCGCCGAAAGGACTCTCCCATCTGGCAGGAGTAGAGCTATTGAGTGATAGCCGCGATACGTTGCAATACTGGCCATCACCGTAAATTGTCCGGTTGCGGGGTCCCACATCTCAGTAGGTAGAACCGGCGATGTGGAAGTATCAAAGCCTGCTGCGCTGCTTCCCGCCGATAATAAACACTTTTCCATCCGGAAGAATCACAGCATTGTGTTGCCTCCGTGGAAAATGCATGCCGCCGCTGAGATTCCAGGCTGGTGTGGCCACATTCAAATCAATTACTTCGGCGGTGGCTGTCGGCGGGTCGGCACCGCCTACGTTGAGAACCTTACCTGCGCCATACATCACCGAAGGCCCGTAATCACGGGTTCCGGTAAAGTTCTGCAGCGCTACATTGCTCCATGTGCCGGTACCGGAGGTGTCTAGATATCTAGTCTGGCGGCTTGGATTAGAGTTGAATATTTTTCCATTCGGCGCAACCAGCATGTTTGGATAAAGTGGCTGGGCTAGCTGGGCGGTCGTGAGACTGCGCCATGTATTGGTCGCAAATTGATAGACCTGAGGAAGCGTATCAACATTCGTATTTGAGTTAATGTCCCCGGAGACCACCAGTACATCGCCGTTTGGCAAGGTCGTGTCGGTGGGATACCATCGGCCAGCATTCATGTCCGGTACCGAAGTGAAAGCATTCGTCGCCGGATCATAAATAATGGAGTGGGCATATCCCACGTAGTCAGCAACGTATCCACCGGAAATAAAAACCCGACCGTCGGCCAGAGTGGTGTGACCCGCACAAAACAGAGCAAACGATGAGGCGTCTGTAGCTGTAAAAGTATTGCTGACGGGGTCCCAGATATTCGGCTGAAGGGATTCCGCATAGTAAGAAACAAAGAAGACGCGGCCATCCGGCAATAATGTGGCATGAACCGCACGAGTCGGCCAGGCTGCAACCGCCGACCACTGGCCTTGCGTAGCAGATTGGGCGTGGCTGTCTACGGCTACCGCGAAAATAAATAGAAGCAGGACGAAGGCACACGTCACCTTCAAAGCGAAGGAACATGAATAGCGCACAGTGAGTGATGAGATTCAGCGCTAATAAGCCGGGTTGTGCTTTGGTTAGTGAATTTCAATAATGAAGCAGAATGACAAGGGGTTCGAAACTTATCGCCAGAACGGTGAAGCCACCAATCCAGAGCAGGTATAGAAATACGAGCGATATCAAAATGGAAGTCCCGTACTCGGCGAACTCCTGAGCGTTGCTTAGAATCTCATAGTAGCGGCACCACAGTGTTGCTCAAAGTTACCAAACCAGCCGCGGAGGCAAGAATGGCCCACATCTACAGCTCTGAAGATGATGATCGTCTGAGGGCTCCGCAGAATATTGACTCGAACAATCCAGAGATCCCGGAGAGCAGCTCGCGCCCGCAATTCACGGAGCAACAATCTGCACAACCTTATATATGCCTGATGACTCGGCGGGAGTTTGTAATAACCGCTGGCATCGCTACGACAGGATGGGCTGTGGGTGTAAGGTTTTCCAGCGTGCAACCGGTTGAAGCCGCAACGGTAGTGGAAGCCCCGCCAGCTGTTGCTGCCGAAAATATGACAGCGGTCAATCTGACAATTAACGGCGTGAAGCATCAACTCTCATTGGATCCCCGCGTGACGCTGCTGGATCTGCTGCGTGAAAATCTTGCCCTGACCGGAACCAAAAAAGGATGTGATCATGGGCAATGTGGCGCCTGCACTGTACTTGCCAATGGACGCCGCATTAACAGCTGTTTATCGCTTGCAGTGGTCCATCAGGGTGAGGAAATCACGACCATTGAAGGGATCGCGCAAGGTGAACAGCTCCACCCGCTGCAAAATGCATTTCTAGAACATGATGGACTCCAATGCGGTTACTGTACGCCGGGCCAAATTTGTTCTGCCCTAGCTCTAATGAAGGAAGCAGACCGCGGCGATGCCAGCCTTCTTACCGCTGATCTGCCAAATATAACCAAAGTGGAATTGACCGCCGCGGAAATTCGGGAACGGATGAGCGGGAATATTTGCCGTTGCGGCGCTTATCCGGGAATCGTTAAGGCCATACAGACTGCTCAACATCACAGCTAAATCAGCGAGAACTTAGAAGAGAGATATCGATGAATCCATTTGAATATCGCCGCGCTAAAGATCCGCAAGCTGCCATTGACGCCGCGGGGCCGGCAGCGCACGCAAAGTTTCTAGCCGGCGGCACAAATTTAGTCGACTTGATGAAGAATGGTGTGGAGCAACCCCAGCGGCTGGTGGACATCAACCGGCTTGAGTTGGCCGCGATTGAGCCGCTGCCGAACGGCGGCTTACGGCTGGGAGCATTGGCGCGCAACAGCGATACGGCGAATCATCCTGCGGTTCGCCAGCATTATCCTTTGCTTTCGCGGGCGATTCTTTCCGGCGCGTCGCCCCAGCTCAGAAATCTGGCGACCAACGGCGGTAATCTGCTGCAGCGCACGCGCTGCTCTTATTTTATGGATACCCATTTCCCGGAGTGCAACAAGCGGATACCGGGCAGCGGCTGCGGTGCACTCCAGGGATTCAATCGCAATCACGCGATTCTAGGCGCGAGCAATCAGTGCATTGCTACTCACCCTTCCGATATGTGCGTGGCGTTGGCTGCATTGGAGGCGGTGATACGAGTGCGCGGAGCTAAAGGTGAGCGCAATATTCCCATAGCTGAGTTTCACCGCTTGCCGGGCAGCACACCGCAGATTGAAACCAGTTTACAGCCCGAAGAGTTAATTCTCTCCATCGACCTACCGCCCTCGCCTTACGCGCAGCATTCACACTATTTAAAGGTACGTGATCGGGCGAGCTATGAATTTGCCCTCGTCTCAGTGGCCGCGGCATTAGACATACAAAGCGGGACGGTCCGCAGTGCGCGTCTGGCGCTGGGTGGAGTAGCGCACAAGCCGTGGAGGGTTGAGCGCGCTGAAAAAGAACTGGCGGGGAAAAAACCTTCAGCCACAGCGTTTATGCAGGCTGCTAAAACAATGGTGGCGGATGCCAAGCCTCACCAAAACAATGCATTCAAAATAACGATGGCGGAACACGCTATCGTTGAGGCCTTGAGCCTCGCGGCAGGTGTGGCATGAGCATCATTGGAGCGCCTCTCACTCGCGTTGATGGCCGGCTGAAAGTTACCGGCGCGGCAAAGTACACGGCAGAATTTCAGATCCCAGACTTGGCTTACGGAGTCATGGTTGAAAGCACAATTCCCTCTGGACGCATTCTTAGCATAGATACGGAGAAGGCTGAACATGCGCCGGGCGTGATTGCGGTGCTCACATCGCGCAACGCGCCCAAGCTTCCGGGAGCTGAAAAGCGGATTTCTCTATTGCAAGACGATCAGATTTATTACAACGGCCAGCCCATTGCCGTGGTGGTGGCGGAAAATCTGCATCAGGCGCAGCATGCCGCAACTTTGATCCACGCGCGTTATCAGGCTGCTCCTGCAAAGCTCGACTTTGAAGCGGGATTCCCCACATCTTATCCGGGCAGCCACAACGGTGAACCCGGGGATGCAGGCTGGGGCGACACAGCCGCCGGACTGGCGCAGGCAGAAGTTAAAGTGGAAGAAACATACACCACGCCAATCCAGCACCATAACCCCATGGAGCCACACGCGACCATTGCGCAGTGGGAAGGCGACAGTCTCACGGTGCATGACGCCACGCAAGCGGTTACCAGCAGACAGGAATATATAGCCAAGATGTTTGGCATTCCGCCAACGAACATCCGCGTGATTGCGCTTTTTGTAGGCGGCGGTTTTGGCTGCAAAGGGCAAACCTGGTCGCACGTAGTGCTCACTGCCATGGCCGCCCGGCAGGCCAATCGACCTGTGAAGCTGGTCATGGAGCGTCCACAGATGTTTGGCTCGGTGGGTGCCCGGCCAAGAACGCACCAACGCCTTTCTCTGGGGGCTACACGCGAGGGCAAGCTTACGGCGATCCGCCACGAAGTCCACGCGCACACGTCAGTGATTGAAGATTATCTGGAGTCATCAGCGTTTGCCACGCGCGTGATGTATGACTGTCCGAACGTAGCGACCGTTCATCGTCTTGTGCAGATGAATCTGGGAACGCCAACGTTCATGAGAGCTCCTGGCGTCGCCACCGGAACATACGCCCTGGAAGTTGCAATGGATGAGCTTGCGTACAAACTCAAAATGGACCCGCTGCAACTACGGCTGCTGAATTACACAGAGGTTGATCCGGGCACGAAGAACCCATTTACTGAAAAAAATCTTCGCGAGTGTTACAAGCAGGCGTCTGAGCGTTTTGGATGGGCAAAGCGCACTCCCGATGTCGGGTCCATGCGCGATGGCTCTCAGCTCATCGGGTGGGGAATAGCCACGGAAACGTATCCTGCCCGGGGGCTTCCGGCAAGCGCTTCAGTGAGCTTCCAACCCGACGGGCGGGTGCTAGTGGCTTCTGGCACACAGGAAATCGGCAACGGAATTTATACGATCATTACGCAGGTTGCCGCCGAGACTCTTGGCGTTGCGCCTGACCTGGTTGATGTGAAAATTGGCGACACAACTCTTCCAAAAGCGCCTATCTCGGCCGGATCCATGTCCACGGTCAGCGTGATGCCTGCAGTGCAGGCAGCGGCCATGCAAGCGCGCGAGAAATTGATTGCGTTGGCTGTGGCGGATTCGCAATCGCCTGTGTATGGCGTTGGCGCCGATCAGGTCGATGTTCAGGATGGAAAGATCCTCCTGAAATCTTCACCCGCAAAAACAGAATCATTCGCCACACTGATTGGCCGCCATGGAAGCCAGCCCGTGGAGGGCAATGCCAGTCTCAAGCCAACCCTTGACCAGAAAAAATTCGCCGCGCATTCTTTCGGCGCGGTTTTTGCCGAGGTTGCGGTTGATCCCAATATTGGCGTGGTGCGGGTGCGGCGTATTGTTGCAGTATTTGATGTGGGAAAGATCATGAACCAGAAGACGGCACAGAGCCAGTTTATTGGCGGTATTGTGTGGGGCATAAGCCTGGCATTATTTGAGGACAGCCACTCTGATGCGCGACTTGGACGTTTTACGAATGCGAACCTGGCGGAATATCTCGTGCCGGTGAATGCAGACATTCCTGAAATTGACGTCACGGCGCTCGATATACCTGACATGAAACTGGACCCGCTGGGCGCGCGCGGTATTGGCGAGATCGGTATCACCGGCACCGGAGCTGCCGTAGCCAATGCAATCTATCACGCCACCGGCAAACGCGTGCGAGATCTGCCGATAACCCCGGACAAACTGCTTTGAACCACTGCTATTCGGTGGATAGGCCAACACAGCCAAAACAGTTCCCCATGTTGTTGCTCATTAATGGTTCGCGATCTCAAGGTCTAGAATGCCAATTACGATCCGTATCACCCTAGGCCCCGTTTGCCACCACATTTCATCGATGATGGTCGCGATTGCCATCCCCCTTAAGCTATCAGCCTCTCGGGACGCATCGGGTAGGGTAATTAATAATCTGTTCCGCGACATATTTTCCCTGTTATCTCTTCTGTTAGTTCCCTGCTCGTTCCCTGTTCCGATTTCAGGCCGGAAGGCTCTTTCTCCAGTGTTTACGAGAGGATAGGCGCGATCAGGTTTGCTCAAGTAGCCAAAATTCCCTGTAATTTTCCCTGTTATCGGGAATTTTGCCCCAGAGACGGGTTCGCCCGTGACTGCATCCACTGCCATACAGTCTGCAGACCAGAGAATTGCTCTCTAATTTCGCGTGAATTCGCCGCTTCTCGGGGCTTTTTATCGATTGGGTTGCTCGGAGTGGGCACTGAGCTGCGCGACATTGCCCAATTTTCCCTCTTTTTCTCTACGGGCCAAATCGGCAGTCCCCTTTCACGGGCGCCACAGGCTCGAAAGTCGATCAAGTGGCGAACGCCACTTGCGAAAGATGGCAAGGTTTACGTTATTGCCGAGCCCACTTTCCGAATCGGCCCCACTAGGATCTGAGTAATTCCGCCCTGAGGCTCTGGCAGCACAACTTATAACAAGAAGGACAATTGAATATAACAAAACAGTAGGCCCGGATTGAGTGTCAGGCTTTTTCTATTGAGCGGTGAATTTGACGATGCTCTGGTAAACCTTATCATTCGGGTCCCAAGCATTGATGGTGAGCGTGTGCTTGCCCGCCTTGGTTGTCACAGAAGCGTCCAAAGTATTCAAGTCCGATTCAGCCACCTGCGTGCCGTCAATGTATGCCTTCATGGCAACAATAGGCAGAGTCCCTCCGCTAGCTGAAGCGTGTATTTTTGAAACCGGGGAACCGGTTGAGTTTGATGCTGGCGAGCAGATGCGCACTGCCGCAACGCTCGGATAGGCGCAAGTGGCAGCAGTTGTTGTGTTCTCGAATACATAAAGCTTTCCAGCGTTATCTGCACCCGCGAAATCGGGCCGTCCATCACTATTGAAGTCTCCTCCGGCAGATGCCTGCGAACCGCCATTCGGATTATCAAAATAGATCGGTTTTCCCCAAGACGTTCCTTCTGCTGGGAAAAATGCAAACACGGAATGACCGGCATTAGAATTTGGCGACAAAGGTGCCAGGATGCCTCGCAGACCCGCCTGATTTCCCATGGGATGGATCGCGGAAGCCTTGCGACTTGCGAATGTATAAAAGGCATCAGCGGTAAGCACCGCGCTCCTGAACTTTCCACCTCCAAGATTGGTCAGCGCAATCACTCCCGCACGATTATCAACCCCTTGGAAAAACGGAACTAGCAGATCACCTTTACCGTCACCGTTGAAGTCCACTGTGTTCGCAGCCTGCAAGAAGGAACTGAACGTGAATATAGTCACTGGCTGTTGAAAGCTGCCGTCTGGGCTTTCATAAAAGATGACGATGTCCGATGGGCTACCAGAGGGGTCACGACTGATGGCAGCAATATCCTGAAGATGGTCTCCGTTGTAATCAGCCGCCGATACGCCCGACAAAACCTGGAAAGGACGGCCGACAATCGTTTGTTGTGTAAACGTCCCGTGGCCATCGTTCCGTAGGATGGCAATCTCAGATGTGAAGGATGAAACGATCAAGCTTGGCCGAAGCGCGTTGGCGAGGGTAATAGTACCCAGTGAATCTTCGCATGTTGGCGGATCAGTAGATACAAGGTGGTAATCCACGTGGGGCTTAAACGTGCCGTCTCCGTTGCCAAAAAGGATAGATATTTCTTGCCCCGGATTGTTTGAAGCACCGCAGCTAAGCGTGGCAATATCAATGATTCCGTCTCCATCAAAGTCAGCAGCAGTGACTCGGCTGGTTTCGATTCCTCCTGTCAAATAAGTTGCAGATCCACCGTCCGGAAACGTTCCATCTCCGCGATTCAGGAATACTGTTACCTGGTTGGTGTTGTCTTGTGTGGTGATGAGATCGAGCTTGCCATCACGATTCAAGTCAACTGCAAACACGTCAGACGGAGTATTCGGACTGTTGAGAATTGTCCGTTGGAAAGACTGTGCAAAGCTAATAGAGGACAGCAGAAGCGCAAAGGAAAAAGCACCTATCACGCAAGACGAAGTGGCTTTCATGGGTACACCTGGATTGGAACGATGTGGT